>DUBW01000043.1 GCA_012960135.1 Methyloprofundus sp. | reverse complement strand
AAGCCATCAGCAAAGGCTTGCAGCCAGCCCGAGTCAACTCTTGGCATAGTCAACGCCAAAGTAATCGCCATAGGCTCAGCTCCCATACTGGCCAAATCACTTAGATTAACAGCTAGTAATTTATACCCTAACTGCTGTGGCGATACGTCAGGGAAAAAATGTATATTTTCCACCATGGTATCGGTAGTAATCGCTAGCTCATAACCTTCAGGTACCGAAAGCAATGCGCAATCATCGCCAACTGATAACCTTGTGCATTTATGTTGTGCCGGTCGAGTAAAGAACTGTTTGATTAAATCAAATTCTGCAAGTGCCATAGACTATAACTACTGTGCGTTTTGCAATTTGTGTAACTCTTTATTATGTTCATCCAATTTTCTTTGCATATCTGATAGTTTTGGATTTACATAATCAAAAGTGCTGGGCACGTTAACGTGAGGGGCATTTTTCACCGCCTGTTTATCCAGCTCATCATCTACTTGTGCCCCAGCATCAGAGAGTGCACTTGAGTCTGTTACTTGCTTTGGCTTTTCTTCACTGACAGATAACTGCTCTTCAGGCATCGTGTCTTCTTTCTCCTGCCTATACTTACGTAATTTATCTTCATCGATATATTTATCATTCACTAAATATTGCACCTTTGAACGCTTAGGACAGGCGGCTGTTTGATAATAAACCTTACCATTTACTCGCATCGAGTAATCGCTGCTACAGAACCCATAAAGACTGAAAGCATCAATATTAAAATAACTCGCATATAAGCTCCTTAAGAGTTTAGGGACGAGCATGAAATAAGGCACCTGAAAACAACTAATTCGGAAACCGAATTGTTCAAGTTATTCCATGCACATTCCTTAGTATTTTGTATGGTAAATTATACCGCGTATCATCACTGTTTTGCTTATGGATTTATAAATTTATAGACGGCCACGCCAATGATGATTAAAACCACCACTGCCCAGCCAATAACATCCATATATTGGCGCAACTTCGCCTCAAAGCGCTCGCCCCCCCAGGCTAATAAGCCAGCCACCAGAAAAAAACGCATCCCACGACCCACAAAAGAAGCCAAAACAAAAGGCACAAACATCATTGATAATGCCCCTGCTGCAATAGTAAAAACTTTGTACGGAATGGGTGAAAAACCTGCGACAAAAATAGCCCAAAAACCCCAATCTTTAAACCACTGCTCCGCTAATTGATACTTAGGCCAATAATGTGTACCTTCCAGCCAGGGCTGAATCAGATCAAAGGCAAAAAAACCAATCGCATAACCTAACATCCCGCCTAACACAGAAGCAATGGTAGTAATCGACGCTAGGCGCAGCGCTCTAGACTGTTGTGCCAGCACCATTGGAGCCAACATAACATCGGGCGGCACGGGAAAAAAAGAAGACTCGGCAAAGCTTAAAGTCGCCAGGTACTTTGTAGCATGGCGGTGCCTAGACCATCGAATGGCTTGATCGTAGAGTTTTTTGAACATGAATTAAATATTTACAAAGCATTGAACGCAAAAAAGAGGCGTAAGTATCTCATGTTTTATCACAATCTATTAAAAAAGTAGCCGGGGCAAAAACCACCCTCAAAATCTGTTTATAAAAACAATTGGATGCTTAATTCGGATATTTTCTGTTTATAACTTACTTTCAAAATCAATTTAGTGACTGAGAAAAAATCATTTATAGCTTTGATTAACACTCTGAACTAAAAACTGCTAGTACAGCACACCTTAAACTTATGGTATAAAAACTTTATAACAAATTATTTTTAATTGTAATGGTTTAATACTCTTAATATTTTAGGGCTGCTTACTGCCAATAGATGGTTGAGCCGATTACTTTGCATAACGCCTTACTATGTATAAGGTGGCAGTCGCAGAGAGCAATATAAACATCCTTTAATTTTCTAAGGCATACGTTTCGGCGGCGAAAGATTAGATCATTGCGGGTACGCATGCACACTGAGCTGAGTATTGAGCAACTAACCGAGTGGTTAAACCCTATTATTAATGGGTGGCTAAACGACTATGGTCTTTACAATCGCTCGGCGGTATATAGTATGTGTCGTCACATCAATAAGACACTGGTGAGGTAGGCTAGGCGGAAGTTCAAACCACTCTGACATCGAATAACCAGAGCAATGTTGTTTTTAGAAAAGATTACACAGATCAATATCTTGATTTGTTTACCCATTGGCAGGCAGGAATGAAAGGTACGTTTGCCTCATGGGAGCATCATGAGTTGAGAGGTTCACGTACCGTTCTGCGAGAGACTGAGAGAGGAGGTTCCCTTGGCCTACCTTCCACTGAGCTTTAGCAAAGTGTAGATTTTTAGTCTCTTTTAGCTGTAGTGCTGGGCGTTTTCTCGAAGCGTTTTTTTGCGTAGAGAAAACCTAGATGGTGTGGCACTTAAACGATTAGTGACCAGTCATTTAAGCCCATTTCGATGGCGTAACCCAGAAACCAATCCACATATTACACGGAATGAAAACAGGAATACCATCTTCACTTTTTAATAAATTGGCCCGGACATTGGCGAGCACTCTAGTTTAGGAGGGTAAGTGTACAGGCACACAGTAACAGGAAATTATCATGGTTTGAAACATTTCTCCTGCCGATATAGTCGAGCCAATTTCTCAGGGGATACGCCAAAAAAATAGAGTAATCGTAAACGCCACATTAAAATAATGGTTCGCCATACGCCGAATATTGCCCAGCGGCGAGCAGAACTTTTTACCTTGGATTTAATACAATAGGGTGGACTAATGTATTTAAGGCGTTTACTCAGCTCTATATCTTCCATTAAGGCAATTTCGGGAAAACCGCCTACGCTCTCAAACACCTTACTAGTTATAAATATAGCTTGATCTCCGGTTGCAATACCGCTGAGTCGTGAGCGCAAATTCATCATTTGCGCGACCATTTTTAATAGTGGTGATTTCCCTGTTAGATGAATATCAAAGCGCCCCCATTGGGCACCTCTATCTATGCCCTGCTGAATACTTTGTAAAGCTTGTGCCGGCAAATAGGTATCGGCATGCAGGAAAATCAATATTTCAGCTGATACTTGTTTGGCTCCCGCATTCATTTGTAGCGCTCGACCTCTAGCGGAAATAATAAATTGATCTACCAAGCCTATAGAAATTTTGTGCGTGTCATCTGTACTACCTGCATCAGCAATGATTATTTCGCAATGCTTTCTTAGCGGTTGCAATGCTAATAAAAAATCGCTTAAATCTGTAGCCTCGTTTAAAGTTGGGATAATGATACTAAATTTTCTCACAAATACTCTTCCAAGGTAACGCGCAAAAAATCCAGAACATCCTGTAACTTATTTACTAACTTAATCATTGTTTTGCTCCCTGAGTTAGATAAAAAGGGCCAGATAAAAAATTATTTTTAAGTCGCATTACTAGTGTAAAACTTACATAATAATCAAATTCAGCTGCTAATGCCGTATTTTGTTGTACAAGCAAAAATGTTTTATTGGGTGAAGCAGACTAAATAACAACGCAATAAGGGGATCAGAAAGACATGAACTTAAAATCTAAAGGAATTATCTGTGGTGCAATCCTATTCGCTTTATTTTATGCGGCCAACTCATCTACTGCCGCTAGTAAAAAAGCTAATACTACTGCTGACCGCATTGTTGTTGCAAATGTGGGCTTTAAGACACCTGAGTCCATAGAATATTATCCTGCCGAGGATGTCTACCTGGTGAGCAATATAAATGGTGATGCCTTAACTGCCGATGGCAATGGTTTTATATCCAAAATCAAACCAGATGGTAGCGTCGTTGAACTCAAATGGCTGAATGGAAAAAAGCAGAATGTGCTCTTAAATGCACCAAAAGGCCTTGCTATTCAAGGTAATATCTTATATGTAGCCGATATAGATCAGGTGCATATTTTCGAACTTCCCAGTGGTAAACAGAGAAAATCGGTCACCATCAAAAACAGCACTTTTCTCAATGGTATTACGCCAGGAATCGGTGATGTTGTTTATGTGACAGACAGTGGCTTAAAAGCAGGAAATAACGCTTATGCCTACTCGGGTACTGATGCTATTTACAAAGTCAGTGCTAACGGTAAATATAAGTTGATTGTCAAAGATAAAAATATGGGCCATCCAAATGGTATTATCGCAGATGGCAAAGAACTCACTGTAGTCACTTTCGTTTCCGGGGAATTATTTCGTATTGATGCACAGGGTAAACGGCATGGTTTACCCAAGCCCCCTAAAGGAGGTCTGGATGGCCTGCTTAAACTGGATGATAGTCGACTTATCATGTCTAGCTGGGCTGGGTCTGCTTTGTATGTGCTAAACAAGGATAATACTTATAGTATTCTAGCCGACTCTCTTGATGCGCCCGCCGATCTGGGATTCGACCCTAAACGTCAGCGTATATTGATTCCATTATTTAAGAAAAACCAGCTTATTTTTCTACCACTGTAAGCTTTGTACTGATGATACGAATGCAAAAAAACCTGCCCAATATTGCTGTATTACTGGCAGCTTATAATGGTTCAAGCTATCTTGAGGATCAGCTAGAAAGTATCTGGCGCCAATCAGGTGTAGAGCTGAGCATTTATATCAGCATTGATTTATCTTCAGATGCTAGCTATCAATTATGTTGCGCTTTTGCTGAGCGACACCCTCAGGTAAGGATTTTAGATTACGGGCAAAAATTTGGCGGTGCAGCGGCTAATTTTTATCGTTTAATCAGAGAAGTTGATTTTTCAGCATTTGATTATGTTGCCCTTGCTGATCAAGATGATATTTGGCTGGATGATAAACTTTTCAGTGCCTGCGAAAAACTTAAGCAAGGTAATTATGCTGCCTATTCGGGTAATGTTCTCGCATTCTGGCCGGATGGCAGGGAAACAATCATTAATAAAGCCCTACCACAACGAAAATCTGATTATTTATTTGAGGCAGCCGGTCCTGGCTGTACTTATGTACTAAGTTCTGAACCGATGTTAGAGTTTAAAAATTTACTTATTTCGCATAGCCAACAGGTCCAGCAAGTCGGCTTACATGACTGGTTTATTTATGCATTCTTTAGAGCCAGGGGCTTAGCCTGGTTTATTGACCCCGAGTATAAATTACTCTATCGCCAGCACGCTAATAATCAGGTGGGAATCCATAAAGGCTGGCAGGCGAGTGCCAAACGGTTACAGCTGTTACGCAATGGCTGGTATAAACAACAGGTGGTTTGCATCGCAGATTTAATTGACGAAGATCATCTTAATGTGCGTTCAAGAATGGCTATCCTGAAAAATATACGTCATTTAAGACGGCGGTTTCGTGACAGATGCATACTTTTTTGTATTGCTTTAATAGGGCTCTATTAATCATGGAAAAAGTTTTGGTAACCGGAGCGACAGGATTTATTGGCAAGGCATTGGTACAGACTTTAGTTGCACAACAATTCAATGTTGTTGCAGGGGTACGCCAGATAGATGAGTCTCAATCAGACACACAAATTGAGCTGGGTGATTTATGCGCTGCAACAGATTTCTCTGCTGTATTGCAAGATATTGATGTAGTCATCCATCTGGCGGCGCGTGCGCATATCATGCATAACAGGGCATCAGATCCGCTGGCAGCGTTTCGTAAAGTTAACACTGCCGGAACTTTAAATCTTGCAATACAGGCAGCAGAAGCTGGCGTAAAGCGATTTATCTTTATTAGCTCCATAAAGGTTAATGGTGGACTGACGACTAGCAACGCACCATTTCAAGTAGAACTTATCGCACCTCCTGTAGATCCCTATGCCTTATCTAAATACGAAGCTGAGCAGGGTTTAATGTCCCTGACGCATAGTACCTCGATGCAAGTAGTTATTATTCGCCCGCCTTTAGTTTATGGCCCAGGTGTAAAAGCAAATTTTGCAAAAATGATAAACTGGCTGGCCACGGGAATTCCTTTACCATTCGGTGCTATACACAATAAGCGTTCATTGATTGCATTAGACAATTTACTGAGCTTTATTATGCTTTGTATCACTCACCCAAAAGCTACCAATGAGGTATTTCTGATTGCTGATGGGGAAGATGTATCGACAACACAACTGCTACAAAAAACTGCTCATGCATTGCATAAAAAGAGCGTATTAGTACCGGTTCCGGTTAGCTGGATGCGAATTGTTGCTGCATTATGCGGGAAGCAAGAGGTGGCAAATCGCTTATTTACTTCATTACAGGTCGATAGTTCAAAAGCGACGGCTTTATTGGGCTGGGAACCTGTGATTAGCATGGATAAGCAATTACAAAAAATGACCGATTCTTATTCCAGCTAGGCTGCGCTGCTTAAATAATCACAATCTTATTCAGATCAAACCCCGAGACTTCTTTATACCCTGCATAGCCCCGTGTATTGGATAGAATACGCGACTCTTCAATACGGAAATCACCTATACTATGCGTATGTCCATGAAACCATGCAGAGATATCATGGCCATAAAAAAGTGACGTCAAGTCATTACAGTATGCAAGCCTTTTAATTGCATTGGGCGAATCATTCCAGCTCCAGCTCGTAGGCGCATGGTGCGTGACCACCACGGTTTTTCCTTTAAAAGGCCTGGCTAGGGCTTTTGCCAACCATGCTTTGGAATGTTTATGAAATGCCGTGAATTGTTGCACATTAAATTCCCCGTCTGCAAAGCGAATTTTTCTAAAATCATTCAAGTTTCTGCTCAGGTTTTCAGCCGCTTCCTCTCCTTCAACAAACAAGTCAGTCCATAGAGAGCAACCTAGAAAGCGAACACCGTTAAATTTAAAACTATTATTTTCCAGAAAATGAATATTGGTATTAGCACACTTTTCTTTTAGCATACGCAATGTGTCATGGTATTCATGATTATAAAATTCATGATTCCCGGCAACATAAATCACCGGTTTATTTAATCCAAGTAACCACTCTATGGCCTGATCATATACCCCTATATCGCCCGCTGCGATAACAATATCGGCATTATTATCAGGTAAAGCCAATGATCCAAATTCTAGATGTATATCTGAGAAATAGTTAATTTTCATAAGAATTATCCTGCATTATTCAATTTTGTATTATTTACAGGAACGCGCACGGAAGTCAGTTGCTTAAATTATTTCGTGCACGTTCCTGCTCTTCCTTGCGCTAAACTTGCAAAAATATGGTTATCAATAACTGGTAAATAGTGCAAATATTAATATAATCCAGCAATTTTACCTACAATTATCAAGGAAAACCATGTGAACTAAACAGCAATCTGTTTTTTTAAGCAGGGTTCATATATACTTTAGAAATACGCACGTAATATGTTGAGCATCTAGCGCAGAATTTTTATTCGTATTCAAGACGTAGAAATAGGAGCATAGCTAGCTACGTAACTATTTATGCAACACAGAAGACGGATAAAAAAACAAGTCAGTTGCTTAAATTATTTCGTGCACGTTCCTTAGTGTAATTGTAATTACGAAAACAAACCATATACCATGTCAATTAGTCCCAGAAAAAACACTCATCAAGTCCTAGTCGGAAATGTTAAGGTTGGTGGTGCTGCGCCAATAGTTGTTCAATCCATGACCAATACCGATACTGCTAATATAGATGCAACAGTAAAACAGGTGATGGAACTTGCCAATGCGGGTTCTGAGCTGGTACGTATTACCGTAAATAATGAAGAGGCCGCAGAGGCAGTTCCAGAAATACGTAGACAGCTGGACGCTAACGGTTTTTCAGTTCCGCTGGTGGGTGACTTTCATTTTAACGGACATAAACTACTCGAGAAATACCCAGAATGTGCAAAAGCACTGGGTAAATATAGAATAAACCCTGGAAATGTTGGTAAAGGCGCCAAAAGAGACACCCAATTTCAGCAAATGATCGAATGTGCTGTCAAGTATGATAAACCTGTGCGTATCGGCGTTAATGGCGGTAGCTTGGATCAATCAGTACTGACACGACTGCTGGATGAAAATAGACAAAAAGCTGTGCCTGAAGAACTCCCTGCTGTCACTCGTGAAGCGATTATTATTTCCGCTCTGGAAAGTGCCGCTGCTGCAGAATCGTACGGTTTATCTAAAAATAAAATTATCCTTTCTTGTAAAATCAGTAATGTTCAAGAACTCATCAGTATCTATCAAGACCTTTCCAACCGCTGTGAATATGCATTACATTTGGGATTAACTGAAGCAGGGATAGGCTCAAAAGGCATCGTCGCCTCATCAGCAGCGTTGTCCGTTTTAATGCAAAAAGGCATAGGCGATACTATTCGCATTTCCTTAACGCCAGAGCCGGGCGCAGCACGGACCAAAGAAGTCATCGTTGGTCAGGAAATCTTGCAAACCATGGGCTTTCGTTCATTTACGCCGATGGTTATTGCCTGTCCAGGCTGTGGTCGTACCACCAGTGATTATTTCCAGAAATTAGCCATGGATATTCAAAACTATTTACGCGAACAAATGCCAACCTGGCGTGATCAATATAAAGGGGTTGAAGAAATGGAAGTCGCTGTTATGGGCTGTGTGGTTAATGGTCCTGGTGAAAGCAAAAATGCTAATATTGGTATTAGTCTACCGGGCACCGGTGAAACCCCTGTTGCACCTGTTTATGAAGATGGCGAAAAAACCGTCACCTTAAAAGGCGATAGAATCGCTGAAGAATTCCAGGCCATTGTAGAAAAATATATAGAACGTACCTATAGCGCATAAACCTAAAACCCAAACCATGCGTTGTTAAATACTTTCTAAATTAACAACGCATTTAAACGTTTTTTTACAGCCCGAAAAAAGTACACCCCATCGCTCAAATATATTATTGACTAAACGGTTCTAAGCTAATGAGTACAACTGAAAAATCTATCAGCTCTTCAATGCACCAACTGGAACAACAACTTGCGGATAAAAATCCAGCATTATTACAGGCATTTAGGCTTTATCATGAACTGGATCAGGTTGCATATGATCTTGGGCTTATCGGAATAGATGACTCTTTAGCGAATAAAACCTCATGGTCGCCCATTATTACTGTTATTGGTGATCCATTCTCCGGGCGCAATGAATTTATCAATCGTTACCTTGATACAGCCATACCAGCGATAGATGCGTTTGCTAACCATGCACAATTTACGCTTCTAATTCACCGTCCCGACGATACTCCGATGTCTTTACCAGGCACAGCCGTTGATGGTGACCCTCGGTTTCCTTTTTACCATATCAGTGATCGTCTGGAGCAAATAGAAAAAGGCGAAAGCCGGCATATCAATTCCTATCTGGAACTTACGACTAATAATAGCAGTAAGTTAAAAGACAAAACCATAGTGCTAGCGCCTGGGTTTTCGCCCAATGTTAAAGATAAAGGCGTCGCCCTCCTACGAGAGCATGCAGCTACCCTTTCTGATCTTGTGTTTGTGTTCTTAGATGCCAGCAAACCCAATCTTGAAGATTTCCGCACGACACTTGCGCCTTTTCTGGAAATGACCAGCCAAAGCCATAATCCTGGGAAGTTTATCTATGTCATAAACCAGACACAGGACTCAGTTAACCCAGTAGATCTTAATTCCTGGAAACAACAATTAACCAACCTGGGACTACAATCAGGTCAGTTTTTTGTATTAAAACAGAGCACTACAACCAATAATCAACTAGCTATCGAACAAAAGCTGGCAAATATTGATGTAGAAAGTGCCTATCGTATCTTGCATACATTAGAGCAGCATATTAATGAGTTCGACTCGGTAATCATCCATGAAGTAAAAAAAGCAATCGTACTATGGAAAGACCGCTCGCATTTTACTGTCATAGTAGTACTCAGTTTTATCGCTATGACATTGGTCGCAGGTGAAATTCAATTTGGACTGGTCGCTGTCCTACTGGACCCTTTTGTGGCATCAATTTTTTTATTTTTGTTAATTGTTACCATGATTCCATTGCATATTTATAGTAGTAAAATCCATGCTAAATTTATCAGTAAAAAGCTAGAAGAACGTCAAGTTGAATTAGGTTTAATGGAAAATATGTCTGCTTTATTTCAAAGGAGCTTAACTTTCTGGCACATTCTTCTCCCTTATGAGCAACCTGTTGGCTGGAATAAAGATGTTCAGGAAACATTAGATATGATAAAAACCCGTGCCAAAGGTCTGGTGCGATCACTTAATAATACGTTTAATTCCAGCGTTTCGACTAACGACAAAGAAGAAACTTTTTTAAATCTGTAAGGGACTTTATAATTAAAAAGCATGAGATTGACATTATTTACAGCAAAATAATTAGTAAGTCTCTATTAGGCATGTTATTTGTATTGTCACTAGTGAATGGACTGGCATTAGCCTCAGCTTTGCCAAAATCACCCCGATCATCTCACCCTGAGGGTGTGCCACTCATTATGTTTTCCACAGATGTAGCTAATGGCCTTATTAGTACGCATGGAGCGCAAGGTTCTAGCCCTGTTTCATTTTCGGCAACGGCTACTTATCAGCGCGATACTGCAGTTGCACCACAAGACGTTGATGATGGCTTTACGCTGGCGATGGCTCTTAATCTTGATGCTCAGGGACTGGTCGAAGTAGATTCCATCATTCCTACTTATGGCAATGCACCGCTACCTGAAGAGATGGCCGTTGCCTTATTTCTAACCCGGATTATGAAACAGCGCCCTGATATTCCAGTTATTCCCGGTGCAATGGCGCAGGCAAGCCAGACCTTACATGGCACATCTCAATGGTTTTCAGGTGCAAACGTGCAGATTGAAGGAGCCAATGGCTCTTTTGCAATTTCTTGCCGAAATTCGGGTGTGGAAATGATGTACCGTCGCTTAATTAATAGCCACAAACCGATAACAATTTTAGCCATCGGCCCATTAACTGATGTTGCATGTCTGTTGACTACCTCTCCAGAAATTAAAGACAAGATCGCTGAAATTATCATATTAGCTTCCCGCCTTGAAGGCAAATCAGTCAGTGTTAATGGTAAAATTGTTAATGATTTCAACTTTCGCATGGATCCTATCGCAGGTGCTCTATTATTGGGTTCTGAAGCTGCAAGAGAAATCCCCATTCGCCTGATAACATTCAGTTTATCAGGGCAGACTTCCCAGTCAGGTGATTTGATTGAATTTAATTCAAGCACATTAAAAGGTCCTACACCTGCAACACCTGAGTCACAATTTAGTCTAAATTTACTCCTGCAATCTTCGGTTCCGCGCATGCAATTCTGGGAGAGTATTTTTGGCACACCGCAAGGACCGTTTGATCAATACACTCTCACTGCAGCAGTATGGCCGGAGCTGTTTAACTGCCAACCAGCGCTAGCTTATATTCAGCAGTGCCCTACTCCCGCTTGGAGCCCTCTATACCCGACTGACTCGGAAGGAAATCCCACACAAAAACCTTATAACGCGCCAGATAATCGCTGCATGGATCACGGCACTGAAAATGGCGCAAGTCTTTCTGTAATAGCCGCTGAATTAGTTGTCAGCTTAAACCTGAACAATCCGGGACCTTTAATTCGAGGAATTACAGGTATTGATGGCAATATTCCGAATTTAAATCAGCGCGCACTTCCTGTCACTGCCTGCACCGACTTTGCAAGTCCTGCCGCAAGACAGTTGTTTCAGGAATTACTGTATAAATATACCTGGTAGAAAAACTTACAGCACAGCATAATTATTTGCTGAATTCAGATTTCAAAATATTGATCATATAGAATCGGATAACTCTGGCGCGCAGGCTTAAGTCTGCTCCCCTAAATCATGGGTCGTAAAAATTCATATCAACTGATGCTGTATCTGGCGCGTCGCTTAAATCTGTAGCTTATTTTGCAAATCTAGCGCGTATTGTTGCAAGTTTTTAAGTAATTGCTGATCCACTCCCTCTTGTTGCTTTAATTGATCGATTTGTTGCTGATAATTATTAAAATCAAGAAAACCATCTTTGTTGCTATCGCTCAAGCGAGTTATACAAAATTTCTTCCAGTGCTTATTCTCTTGATTGTTTAAAGTTTCGGGGTAATTTCTTGCGCGATATCTAAACAGCATTTCAGCTAATCTCGAATCCCCCCCCTTAAATGTGAAATCAGCAAGTTGTTCAGGTTGTAATGCACGAATCTGATTCATATTTTGCTTATCCTGTGCAGAAAAAAATCCACCGCTATAAATCATTAGATCCGGTTCTGGCTCTGACTCAGCAGGATAACTATGCTCACCAAATACTTTATTCAGCCTGGCTTGTAAGCCATCTGACTGCTGAATTAAATCCTTATGCCTATGACATAGCTCTATATCAATATGTAGACGCTCTGCATCAATGGCACGTAGTACTTTTTGCGGTGCCACAATAGGACATTTATTGATATGAATTGTCTTTAAAGGAATGCGTTCTATACCCTCTGGCAAATCTGCCTTAGGAGTAAAAATCCGATACTGAATTTCTTCTGCGGACAAATTAAGCATCGTTTCTGGATCCACTGATAAATCATAAACGATGACTCCATTACTATTTGTCGGGTGCTGACAGATAGGTAAAACCAGAGATAAATACTGCTTATCAGCCCCATACATTCCAGAAACATGCACAACCGGAGTATAGGTTCCTAGTTGTAATAATTGTGTAATCGGGTGTTTACCTTTGTTTTGCAGAAAAAACTGAAATAGTTTGGGTTGTGCCTGTTTAATTAATTTCGCTAATGCAATTGTAGCGTAGACATCAGACAGCGCATCATGAGCAGATGCATGTTCGATTCCATTTTCAGCAGTCAGTTTTTCCAGGCGAAAACTAATTTTACCTTCAGCATCGACCGGCCATTTAATGCCTTCAGGGCGAAGTGCATGCACGGTACGGATCAAATCAATTAAGTCCCAGCGAGAATTACCATTCTGCCATTCTCTAGCATAAGGGTCGTAAAAATTACGATATAACAGGTTGCGCGTTACTTCATCATCAAAGCGTAAATTGTTATAACCTAAGGTACAGGTATTCTGCAGAGCCATTTCCTTATGAATCCGGGCAATAAATTCTGCTTCACAAATTCCTTTTTCTTTTGCCAGTTGGGGCGTAATGCCAGTAACAAGACAGGCTTCTGGCTGAGGTAATGAATCATCAGCAGGCTGACAATAAATAACTAGAGGCTCACCGAGAATATTAAAATCAAAATCAGTCCTAACTCCTGCAAATTGAACGGCTCTATCACGCTGAGGATCGACACCAAAGGTTTCATAATCATGCCAGTAGAAGCTATTTTCAGTCATAGGCTTAGTTTAACTACCTGTAAGAGTTACATAAAACTCTATTATGTAACAGATATTTGCAGCATAGAAGAAAAAAATCTGCTTTAGCGGCGCTAGTTAATTTTTTATGATGGCGCGGTCCTTCTGAGTAGGTTTAGTGTTTCCCACTTAATACCCTTCTCCGAGTATATGCAGGAAATCTTTAATACTTTCAATATCATTACGTTATGCTGCCTGTTCAGTGCCGCCACGTGAAAGTTGTTATATCGTTTTAAAGTAGGGATTTGCCACAGCCCTTAAATAATTTATCGTCTAACCTGACTGTCACATTAAAATAAAATAATTCACCACTCACAGAATCCTGACAAGGGGTACCGGTGATAATGACCAATAAAGCATGCTCTTTATTATTAACTTTAAACACAGTTTGAACTGCCGATGAATCTATTTCTGGCTCAGGGCTGTCGAACATATAGCGACTGATTTTGTGGTTATAATCGGCAAAGATAATATTTTCGCCCTTAACTATTTCCAAAATCCAGCTAGGCTGATTACCCAGCGCTCTGAAATCCACACCATTAAATTTTGCGTGTACCCAGACTGCTTTTGCAGGATTGTTATAACAGTTTTCATGCATAACCGAATCAATCTCAAGCCGGGCTATATCATCTTTTACCCATAGAGTGGTTTCTCCGGTATTAAATTTTGCTCCGGGGATTGAGAAAGCATGAGCTAATGTTATGTTTTTTACAGGAAGAAATAATTGGGCTTGATTATCTCCTATGTTAACCGTAAAAGTATATTCATCAGAGCATTCATAAACATAGGTTTGCGCCGGCCCCACACCTACCTGCCCTATATGCAGGTAGTTACTTGATCCCACGAAACCCGCGCATGAGGCTAAAAAGAGTGATAAAAACCAGACAACAGGAAGGTAAAATTTAACAGACTTCATAGCTGATCCTCTATAGATAAGAACAATACTGGGTTTGGTCTAAGTTTATAGAATAACTTACGTATCAGCAGCTACGCAGGTCATTTCACTAAAAATTAGGCATCTGGAAGAATAGCGTTCGCAAGATAAAATAATTCCTATTTATCCTAATCCCTACATTTTTCGGCGCGCATAAAACAGTGAAACAGTCACTAGAATAATCAGTGTCATCAAGGAAATTTCCAGTACCAGAAAGCTGCCGATTTTAAAATAAGCAAAGTCAGGATGCACAAAGCGGACTAACCAGCCTGCAGCCTCGTCTGCTATCGCAGAGATGTAAACCATAGAACTGACCCATACTTTAATGGGTACAGATAAATTGGTCATGATCATTAAATGAGTCAGCGTTAATACCAAAAGTCCCATAGAGAAAACATGGAAATGTGAGACTTCTAACATGCTTTGATAGCTTTTAGGCTGAGTAAAGTCTTGCTCGGAACCGAGATAATAGCTGATGACCGATCCCGGCGTAAGATCCATTTTATGAAAGTACATTAAGCCATTGCTAATCCAGAGCAGCAGAATATAACCTAAAAACATTAATATCAATGAATTTAATAATAGTTGGCGATTTTGCTCGCCGGTGACAAAAAAGCGCATTATAGTTTCCCAGCCATGCTGACCTGATACACAGCCAGCACTTTGCGCACACTGTCTATTGCAGCTCGACTACTCAATGTGGCACCGGAAATACCTTGTACTTTTGCTCTAAAGCTAATCTCGTCCAAAGGTAGTTGATACATTTGTGCATACCAGCGCTTTGTAGGCTCATATTCAGGTGGCTCATGAAATGCTAGGGTTTGCACCTGGGTTAACTGGCCTTGTGCATCTAGAACAATCAATACAGTTTCAGGTTTGGTACGTACCTTATGCGATTCTATCGCAGCATAGCCCAATTTTTCACCTGCTTTTTTCCCCACATAAAAGGTAAATAACGCAGAATCCAGTTTAACGCGTGCCAGTTGCTGAATTTTCTCAACTTCGTCGTCTTTAAGAAATAAAGACAAGTTGTTAACTTCTGCACCCTCACCAAAAGCAAGTTCCATGGCCTCTTGTTTACTGTAATAAATTTTGGCATAGGCTGAAGTTGTCATTAAACATGACAGAAGAATCCAAAGACCTAGGTGGCGAAAGGGTACACGTATCATAAAAACTCTGCAAACCTTGAGCATTATGCCCATTAAAAATCATGTGGATATGTAGAGCGGTCTTTAATCCGCTATGCTCTATAAAACTAAAGTCTGCCCTACGCCATGTATAAATAGCTTGTATAGAAACTATTTAGTTAGCTATCTAAGGCACCTGGAAACAAAAATCCTGCTCAAATATTAGACGGTTATTAATTTCCAAGTGCCCAACTATACATGGGAGAGAAAGAAAATGTTTCTAGAAAATAAAGCCGAAACCAATATTAACTTCATCAGGTACAGTACCTTCTTTAGCATTTCTATTACGGTAATCTAATTTAATGACCACTTCGGGTATCGGCTTATAGTTGAAACCGACCTGAAATATATCCTGATCATAGAATAAATCATCCGAATACCCAGTGGGTGCAGTGGCAATCGTATCATATTTCTCATAGCGAAAAAAAGGCGCCAGATATTGAGAAGTATTTGTTAGGAAAAGTGGTAATATATCATAAGCGACTTCAGCATAGACACCATAGTTTGAGCTACCAATCGTTTCGCCTTTTAAAGCACTTAAAGTTGCTGCATCTGCGATATGCCCCCAGGACCCTAAAACCCGCGTCTCAAAACCATAATACTTCCATTCCATATGCGCTTCATACAGCTGGGTGAAAACATTGGCATCTACCTGGTCCTGTCCCGAGTTACCCAGGTAACTTGAGGCACCAAATATTAATCCAGGAACCGCCATTGGCGCGTAATCCAGACGTCCTACGAAAGCCCAATCTTCTCCGAAGGCTTTGGAACCTTTCTGTCTTCCGCCACGTATACCCGCGGAACTAAATCCTTCCGCATTTAAACCCGTCATAGCATACATTGTGTAATCAAGCTCAGGCGTAACTTGTCCAAACAAACCACCACCGATATTACGCCAGGTACTTGGGATAATACGTCGCTCGACTTCCGGGCGATTATTACCAAAGTAAAAAGGAGGTTCATGCACTAGGTTGATAAATCCCATCGGTGTCAGCATTAAACCTGTACGAACATTTAACATAGGATCAATTAAAAAATCCAGGGCCATCATTTCTACAGACACCGAACCGCTCTTGGAAGTTGAAGAGTGCTCAAATTCAAGCTCACTATTCAAAATAATTGAGTCATTGAACTTATAACCGAAATAAAGCACGAAACGCTCAAGATCAGCATTATCATTTTTGGATCCTTTATCAGCCACTAATGCCTGATAATTCACCTCACCATAACCCCCAATCGACAAGCCCTGATCAACCTGATAAACCTTTGATGCGGCTGGCCCCAAGCCATAGCTACTTTTTAATTGTTTCTTTTCAGGCAAAACCAGGGCAGTACGCATAGATTCAACAGCCTCGGTCAAAACATTTGTCTTGTGCTGTAACTCAGCAACCTCGGCATCAGTTTTCTGTTGTGATTCCGCTATTTCAGTTTCTGTTTGCGGCTCTGCCTTACCCTCCTCTTTTGCTTTAGATGGAGGAACTGCTTGTGACTCTTCCAGCATCTTCTGCATCGCATCGAGTTGCTTTTGCTGCGCTTCGATAATTTTCCACATTTCGTCCATCGCCTGCGGTCTATCTGCTGCAATGGCAAAGTTGCTAAGCAACAATAAAATTGCAGCTAAGCCGAATGATTGTTTAATAATGTTCACTGCCTAATCCTATAAATACATAAAAGTGTGCTAAGTATATCTATAGATAAAGGTAAATGCAAATCATTCTCAATTACGCTTGTATTTTTCTATGCTTCCTAAACTCCTCTTTGCTATCTTCTATTTCCCAAGTATGAAATCAATGTGAGGACGTGCCTATGAATTGCAAAAGCTTGTCTTCAGATTAGAAACGAACACAACATAACGTAAACAACTAAATTCGGAAGCGGGGTCTTTAGCCCCGCATGTTAAAAAGGGCGCTGAAGACCCCGCTTCCAAGTTTCTCAAGTTATTTCATGCACATTCTAATAAACTAAACCGGGCCTCGGGTAGAGTCGTGTTTTATTAAGAACTGGGTAATTCGGAGGCACGAACGCTATTAATATGAATAGAGAATTAACGCAATACAGGCAAACTAGATTTCACATCCTGATTTTGCGCTCTATGTCGCAACATATGATCCATTAATACAATAGCCATCATTGCTTCGGCAATCGGTGTAGCGCGGATTCCTACACAAGGATCATGCCGCCCTTTGGTTACCACCACAATTGCTTCACCTTGCTGGTTAATACTGCGTCCGGGCAGGTGTAAACTAGATGTAGGTTTTAAGGCGATACTGGCAACAATTTTCTGACCACTGGAAATACCCCCCAGAACCCCACCAGCATGATTACTTAAAAAACCCTCCGGTGTCATTTCGTCTCTAAACATTGTTCCTTTGGAATTCACGCAGGCAAAGCCATCGCCAATTTCCACTCCTTTTACGGCATTAATACTCATTAAGGCATGCGCCAGATCCGCATCCAGGCGATCAAAAATTGGCTCTCCGAGTCCCGGCGGGACATTTGTCGCCATCACATTGACTCTCGCGCCTATGGATTCGCCCTCTTTACGCAGAGCATCCATATAGCTTACTAATTCAGCTTCTTTGCTGCTATCTGGGCAAAAGAATTCACTGTTGTCCATCACAGACCAGTCGATTTTTTCAATTTTGATTGGACCAAGCTGCGCTAGATAACCGCGTATTTCTATACCATATTGCTGCTGCAAATATTTCTTGGCAATAGCGCCCGCTGCAACACGCATCGCTGTTTCTCTGGCAGAGGAGCGACCACCGCCTCGATAATCACGGAAACCATATTTATGATCATAAACATAATCGGCATGGCCGGGGCGATAGGTTTCAGCAATATTAGTATAGTCTTTTGAGCGTTGATCGGTATTTTTAATCAATAGGCCAATCGGTGTTCCGGTCGTCTTTCCCTCAAACACGCCTGATAGGATTTCAACTTGATCAGCTTCCCGGCGCTGGGTTGTATGTCTTGAAGTACCAGGCTTGCGCCTATCCAGGTCACCTTGCAAATCTGCCTCGCTGATTTCTAGCCCAGGCGGACAACCATCGACGGTTGCACCCAATGCAATTCCGTGACTTTCACCAAAAGTTGTCACTGTAAATAATTTTCCTATACTGTTTCCTGACATACTTAGCCTAATGCCTCTTTAAATAATTCGTTAAATGCAAACACCTGTTCTGCGGTTAATAAAAACACACCATCGCCACCGTGCTCAAAATCTAGCCAATAAAATGGCGCATCCGGAAACTGCGTTTGTAAGGTTTGCGCACTGCTACCTACTTCTATAATCAGAACGCCTTGATCATTAATATGATCAGCAGCATCCACTAAAATTTTAATCACCAGATCCAGCCCACTTTCTCCGCCGGTAAAACCCATTTCTGGCTCAGCGTGAAATTCGTCCGGTAGTTGCTCCCATTCGGCAATGGCAACATAGGGCGGATTAGACACAATTAAATCATATTTTTTTGCCGGCAATGCCTTAAACAAATCTGAATGATAAAGAGTTAGTTGCTCTTCTACTTCATGTTTAGCAACATTAATTTTTGCTACCTCTAATGCGTCTTCTGATAAATCCACCGCATCAACATGTGCGTCTGGAAAGGCATAGGCACAAGCAATCGCAATACACGCACTACCCGTACATAAATCTAGGATTTGCAAAACCTGATCAGCATCCACCCAGGGTGAAAATTGTTCGCGTATTAATTCCGCGATAGGAGACCTGGGAACGAGGACCCGCTCATCAACGTAGAAATCCAGCCCTGCAAAAACAGCTTCATGCATTAAATAAGCCGAGGGAATACGTGTATTGATACGCCGATTAATTAAATCAACAAGCTTATGCCTTTCATCTTCTGTTAAACGCGCACTAAAATAACTCTCGGATAAGTTATAAGGCAGATGTAAGGTATGCAAAACCAAAGCGGCGGCATCATCCAGAGGCGTTGCCGTGCCATGCCCATGAAATAATTTTGCTTCGCTAAAGCGACTTGCTGCCCAGCGTATATAATCTCTGACTGTTACCAGCGTCTGAATCGTTTCTAACGATGTTTGTTGCATAACAATGAATAATGTAAATAAAGTTGTGTATGTAATTTTAAACTAATTCTGTATTTTTCGGCATAACATTCATCAGGTTCTTTCAAGAAGAGCCAAAAAATCTGGATGCTCTCCTGCGACCTAGGAAAATTTCTGTAATAATGCATTCCAATACGCCCCAAAAAAATGATTGAAAATCAGCACCTTTTACATCATTGCATTACTGCAAAACTAATTTGAAACAAACTCTTTCTTGCTGCATTATGTTCTCTATGTAACACGTAACCCCATTAATTATTAACGCATGATAAACACAAGCTATTGAAAACGAAGCTTTACAATATTGCTAATATTCGCCCTACTCACCTCTTCCGAGGCACTATTACTTTTGTCTCTCGTGCTTCAGTATACGTAGTTGAAATGGTTTAATAAAACAGGTCACGTCAAAAGACAGATTTACAATGTCCATTAGAGGTGAATATGAGTAAGCAAACAAAGCCAAAAAGACCTGCCTATAATCTTGAATTCAAACAAGATGCAGCCAAATTAGTGATTGAGAAAGGATATACCCATCAACAAGCCGTAGACAACTTAGGTGTATCCTTAAGTGAGATTGGGCATTGGGTTAGAGCAGAATTAGGACCCACAGTCGAAATAAAATCAATGCCTAACTTCTCTAGTCAGACCGAATGAGTCCGGCTCCGTAAGAAGGTTGAGCAATTACCTATGGAGCGCGGAGTATTAAAAAAGGCAGCGGTCTTCTTTGCGAAAAAAGTCGAGTAAAGTATGTTTTTATTCGAGAACAACAGAAGACCTACCCTGTTACGCTATTATGTCGAGTTATGAGAGTCAATACCCGTGCTTTTTATGCGTGGGATCGGCCACCTGACATGACAGATAAAGCCAGGAAAAGAAAACGGGGAGTCGCTATTTTTGCGAAAGCTTGTTTTGAGCATCCCAGCCCAAGCAAGCGGCAAAAACTTAACGCGACCACTAATGCCTTCGGCGCCTCAGACGTCCTGCGTACGTGCCACTTCGCCACTACCATCGTAAACTCGGCGCCGGCTTCGTAACACTCCCTCAAATGACTGGACGGCGTTTCGGAATGCCTTTTATTTTGTCTCCACCTACGCTCGCGCTCCGATTCCGACAAAACAACGGCCCTACGCCTTCTGGGGACTACCAGCCCTCGCGTTCGCTCTCCATGGCTGGCAGCGGGCGCTTGCTATCAAAGTAGGTTATATTTTTGAGGGCAACAGAAAAGTTTATGAGTCACGTCGCATCTCTAAAGAATTAAAAACCAGGTGTTAATGCGGAACGCTATAAAGCCAGACAAGCAATGGCACGGCTAGGCCTGGAAGCACGCCACCCTAAGAAATTCAAAGTGACAACAGAAGTGTTCATACTCATTTCATTTCACCAAATTTGCCGAATCGTGTAGTGAGGCAACAGAGCCTAATAAGGTCTGGACAACCGATATAAACAATGGGAAAGTTGCTCTACAAAGGGTGTATTAATGCTCATCCCGCATTTAGTGAAAGCACCTAAAGAGTGTATTGATTATGTTATCTTACATGAGCTATATCGTATTCCTGAACACCATCACAGTGAGAAGTTCTGGCGATTGTTCACTCAGGTTAAGGTTATGCCGCACTGGAAAGAAGTTAAGGTCAGGATTAATGCTATGGCTCAGTTGCATTTGAATGAGTGATAATAAGAGAATCGGCACGTGAAGATTTAAAATACCCGAAAGTTTGATCTAGGATTAACAAGTAATATTATTATTCCAACTTCATAATTTTTAACGCCACAAACAGCTGGCGATATTTATCACCCAAAACAGCATCCCGGCAAACCAGTAAGTTACGGCGTTTATTATCAATCTCGGTATGCAGAACAATTATAAAGGATGTAAGCACACTCGACTTTAAAATCCGCATAGAAGAATAATGATCACCCTCGATCAATTCCCAGGAAAATTCGGCGGAATATTTAAGACTAAGTGTATAAAACCCGCGCCTATATCGTTGTAGATAAAGATACAAACTACTTACGGGTAACAATAATATCAGTACAATCAGCGCAAAAGTTAATGGGAGCATTAGGCAAGTAATAATTGCAATGCTATGCACAACGATTATAAAGCTTAATAAATAAGGTGACTGATTAACATCAATCCACAAAGGTGGTTCGGATTTTTTCGACAAGCTGTTTTAACCCTTCACTTTCCGGCACCCTATCCGCAAAAAAATAAGCAATCAAGAAGTTATCTTCCAGGGCTAATAACTCGCCAAATAAAGACTGCTCTGCCCTGCTCGAAGTAGCATAGTCTGTGTCTAAAAAAGCACATAGCACTGCATCAAGCTCCTTGGTACCACGCCGACACTGCCAGCGCAGCCGCTTAATATCCTGAATCAAGTCTTTAACCTCCTTCCCTGACCAATAACATTTTCTTAATTTCAGCAATCGCTTTGGCTGGATTCAAGCCTTTCGGACAAGTATCTGTGCAATTCATAATGGTATGACAACGATAGAGCTTAAACGGATCCTGTAGATCATCCAGTCGCTCACCAGTATGTTCATCACGACTATCACTTAACCAGCGATGTGCCTGTAATAAGACCGCTGGCCCCAAATATTTCTCACTGTTCCACCAATAACTCGGACAACTAGCCGAACAACAGGCGCACAACACACATTCATAGAGCCCATCTAACTGCTTTCTCTTTTCTACACTCTGCAAGCGTTCTCTATCAGCAGGCGGTGGCGTCTGCGTTGCTATCCACGGTTTGATAGACGCATATTGCGCATAGAAATGGGTCATATCGGCAACCAGGTCCTTAACGACATCCATATGTGGTAAAGGAAAAATTTTGATCGTGCCCTTATAATCAGCGATGGCTTTAATACAGACCAGGATATTTTTACCATTGACATTCATAGAGCAGGAACCACACACGCCTTCACGGCAAGATCGTCTGAATGCCAGGCTACTATCAATTTCGTCCTTAATTTTGAGAATAATATCCAGTACCATTTCACCACATTGATCCAGGTCAATGTCATAACTGTCTATACGTGGATTCTCATCGGTTTCTGGATCCCAGCGATACACTTCTACACGTTTCACCCGTGTTGCACCGTTGGCAACGGCAAAATGTTTGCCTTGTTTTACTACTGAATTTTTGGGCAGCGTAAATTCAACCATTAGTAAACCCTCTTTTTCGGTGGGATAACCTCAACTTCATCGGTTAAGGTATACATATGCACTGGTCGATAATCAATTTTGACTTTATTATCCTCGATCCATAGCAAGGAATGCTTTAGCCAGTTTTCATCGTCCCGTTCCGGAAAATCATCGCGCGCATGCCCTCCTCGACTTTCCGTTCGGTTAGCTGCCGCGGCCATGGTAACCATGGACAAATCCAGCAGATTTTCCAGCTCCAGGATTTCGACTAAATCAGTATTCCAGATTAAAGAATGATCCGTGGTTTGCACATCAGCAAAAGAAGCTCGTATCTCTGCAATTTTTTGCACTCCCTCAGCTAACACATCTGCCGACCTGAATACTGCCGCATGCTGTTGCATGGTTTTTTGCATATCCAAGCGTATCTCAGCAGTTTTCAGGCTGCCTTCTGCAAAACGTAATCGATCAAAGCGCTCCAAAGATTTATCATAAACCCCCTCAGCTAATGGTTTATGTCGGCTTCCAGGTTTGATTAATTCAGCGCAACGTATGGCAGCCGCACGTCCAAATACGACTAAATCCAGTAATGAATTTGAGCCTAGTCGATTAGCCCCATGTACCGATACGCAAGCCGTTTCACCAATGGCCATTAAACCAGGTATTACTGTATCAGGATTACCGTCTTTTAAGGTAACCACTTCAGCCTTGTAATTGGTTGGAATTCCGCCCATATTGTAATGTACGGTCGGAATAACCGGTATGGGCTCTTTAGTGACATCAACACCGGCAAATACCCGCGCCAATTCTGATATCCCGGGCAATCTTTCATTAATTATTTCTGGATCCAGATGTTCAACATGCAAATAAGCATGATCCTTATGCTCACCTATCCCCCTGCCTGCATTGACTTCCAGGGTGATCGCTCTACTAACGACATCGCGCGAGGCAAGATCTTTAGCATGCGGCGCATATTCTTCCATAAACCGTGTCCCTTCAGAGTTGGTTAAATAACCACCCTCACCACGCACCCCTTCGGAAATTAGGCAACCCGCGCCATAAATTCCGGTCGGGTGAAATTGAATAAACTCCATATCCTGTAAAGGCAGCCCCGCACGTAACACCATGGCACTACCATCCCCCGTCACCGTATGTGCAGAGGTACAGGAAAAAAAGCAACGCCCGTAACCACCCGTCGCCAGAATGGTAGTATGCCCTTTAAAAACATGCAAGGAACCATCATCCAGACACCACGCCAAAACACCGCGACATACCCCCTCTTCCATGATTAAGTCGATCACGATATATTCTACAAAGAACTCTGCTTCATGCTTTAAAGACTGCTGATAAAGGGTATGTAAAATGGCATGGCCCGTCACATCAGCTGCGGCACAGGTTCTTTGCGCAGTACCTTCACCATAATGCGTAGTCATACCGCCAAAAGCCCGTTGATAGATCTTTCCATCCTGGTTGCGCGAGAATGGCACACCATAATGCTCCAGTTCCAGTACCGCTGGTATGGCTTCGCGGCACATATATTCGATGGCATCCTGATCACCTAACCAGTCCGAGCCTTTAACCGTATCGTACATATGCCAACGCCAGTCATCCTCGCCATTATTACCCAACGCGGCACTAATTCCTCCTTGCGCCGCAACCGTATGGCTGCGCGTAGGAAAAACCTTACTGATACAGGCTGTCTTCAGACCCTTTTCCGCCATGCCAAATGTCGCCCGTAATCCAGCACCACCTGCACCGACGACAATAACATCATATTCGTGTTCAATAATCTTGTATTTATCTTTCATCAGTCATTATCCTGCTAAAACCGCAATGCGTATGGTAAATACTAGCGATGCGATAGCCATTGCTGTAAAAGTCAATTTAATCACCCAGACCATAACAATTTTTAGCCCGTCAGGATTAACGTAATCTTCAATAACCACCTGCAAACCTAGTGCAGAATGATAAAAACCCGTAAACGCCCAAGCAAGCAACAAAGTAAAATTAAGCGGGCTTATAAGCCACTCTCTAATCTCGGCATAAGAGGCATGAAGTAGCTGGTCTATAAATAGTATTAACCAGAAAGATAAGGGGACTAAAGCAACTGCTGTCACTCTTTGCATCCACCAGTGTTTAGTACCCGTTTTTGCAGAACCCAGGCCACGCGCTTTAGCCAAAGGAGTTTGATATTCCATGTTAACTCCCTAACTGGACGAATAAGAAACTAATAAAAGTCAGTGCAAGCGAGACAAACAGCTCTAATAAAATATAATAATTCATTAAAGGTTTTTCATAGCCCTCACCAGCATCCCAGAATAAATGCCGAACTCCGTGGCACAGATGAAAAAATAAGGCATAGACCATCAACCATAATGCGATACCCATCAAGGGTTGTTGCAGTAAAGACTGCATAGCTTGAAAACTACTGGCTCCACATTGAATAACTGCCAGACTGATCACAAACAGCATCAAACCCGCACTCAATAAAACCCCGGTCATTCTATGGGTAATGGATACCACTGCAGTCAAAGGCAATCGATAGACCTGCAAATGAGGTGAAAGCGGTCTTTTTCTCTGTTCCATAGCACCAACACTCGAATTAGAATTGAGCCCTAATAATACAGACTCAATAGTGATTATTCCAATTTGATTTTATCTCTGCTAAATAAATATGCATTTAGGCTGCTAAGGTCTCACCCTTCTTTATAGAAACCTAAGAGCAGCCCTATTTCACCCTGCTTGCTTAATTGCCCAGGCCACATCCGCAGCCTGCCGGTTTTCTTTAACATCATGTACACGGAACATTTGTACGCCTTGCTGTACACCTAATGCAGTCGTTGCGACCGTGGCACTGACTAGCTTATGGGGTTCGGTTACATCACACAAGCTACCCATAAACCGCTTTCGGCTAGTACCCAGTAGAACAGGGTAACCGGTGGCAACAAACTTATCTAAATTAGCCAGTAAATCAAGATTGTCCTGTTTACGCTTGCCAAACCCTATTCCCGGATCGATGGCAATCTGATGCTTTGCTATTCCGGCTGCCAAGGCCGCAGCGACCCGCTCTTGCAAGGCGATTAAAACCTCACTAACGACATCCTGATAATAAGGTGCATCCTGCATAGTCTCCGGCTGACCTTTTATATGCATGAGGATAATGGGCACATCCCGCTCTGCCGCTACAGATAATATTTCAGTATCATGCACACCTGCGGAAATATCATTGATTATCGTCGCGCCTGCATCCAAGGCTGTCCTGGCTACGGCACTTAGAGTTGTGTCTATGCTGATGGGTATACTATTCGATATTTCAGCGCGTATTGCTTTAATCACCGGGGTCACGCGGGCTATTTGTTCCTCTATAGATACCGATTCAGCACCTGGCCTCGTAGACTCGCCGCCTATGTCGATTATGTCCACGCCTTCGGCAACCATGCGGCGGACTTGTACCAGTGCGCTGTCAATCCCGGTAAATTTTCCACCATCGGAAAAACTATCGGGTGTGACATTTAGTATGCCCATAATTATGGGGTGAGTTAACAGTTTAAACATTTGAGGTTGCTCCAAAACAGGCCTTTTCAATATAGGATACTTCTTTACAAATATAGCTAACTTTCA
Source organism: Methyloprofundus sp. (assembly GCA_012960135.1). GTDB lineage: Bacteria > Pseudomonadota > Gammaproteobacteria > Methylococcales > Methylomonadaceae > Methyloprofundus. Next base: position 73,846 of record DUBW01000043.1, on the reverse strand, counting down.
GCAAGAAATCTGCCAAGAAAATATGGCAGCGTATATAATAGTAAAATTAACCCACGCTCTCCATCTTGATATACTTCGCGCGATTACAAATGCGGTTGTTTATCGAGCTATTTTTTGAGAGCAAGCCCCTGAAACAGGCGCATAAAAGGCTACGTAACTGTTTATGCAATGCAGCTATCGCCAAATAATCAGCCGATAGGAGTCCGCTTCTGTGACTCCGGAGTATAATATTATTTTAAAAAACATATGACTTCACCCCGAATCGCATGGGCTGTTACTGGCTCGGGACATTATATTGGAGAGTGCATAGAGTATATGCTCACTTTAGATAATGTCGATTTATATCTGAGTCAGGCTGGCGAAGAAGTGTTAAAAATGTACCATATTGATATTAACGAGATACGCGATAAAGTACGCATTTTTCGTGATAAAGCCGCTTCTGCCCCACCCGTTGGGCTATTTTATAAAGGCTATTATCATACCTTGGTTCTAGCACCAACCACATCAAACACCATCGCTAAATGCGTACTAGGCATTGCTGACTCTCTGGTAACTAATCTTTATTCTCAGGCAGGCAAATGTCGTGTGCCTAACATTGTTTACCCTTGCGATATCGCTCCGGAAATGAAAACCACGGCTCCCGGTGGTGAAGTGATGGTTTACCCGCGCAAGATTGACCTGGAAGCCACTGATAAAATACGCACGTTTGAATATACCACCGTGGTAGAAAGTGTAGATGAACTTAAACTAGCCATGCAACAACGCTTAGATAGCTTATCATGAGTGAGCATATTCTTTTTTTAACAGGCAAGCTGGCGGAAAAGCAATTGCATCAGATTCTGGAAAAAATGCAGCCAGAATTTACTTATACGGTACACCAGATAGGCGTTAAAGTTGCGGCATTAATGACGGCTAATATGATTACCCGCCGCCTAAAAGATACCTTTAATGCCGACCGGATTATCCTGCCAGGACGTTGCCGTGGTGATATAGAAGCACTGGCTAACACCCTGTCCATTCCTGTTGAACGCGGACCTGATGAATTAAAAGATTTACCTCTTTATTTCGGCCAGCAGGCCTTACATATCGATTTAAGTCGCTATGATGTGAAAATTTTCGCAGAAATTGTCGATGCACCTAATCTATCTATCGAAGAAGTCGTAGCACGAGCTTACTATTATCAGGATAACGGTGCCAATATTATTGATATAGGCTGTTTGCCTGATACACCCTTTGAGCATATGGAAGCTATCATCCGGGCACTCAAGCAAGAAGGCTTTCAGGTCAGTATTGATTCTTTAGAGACTGACGATCTGTTACGTGGTGCAAAAGCGGGTGCAAATTATATGCTTAGCTTGCACGAAAGCACGCTATGGGTCGCTGATGAAGTCGATGCTATTCCGATTATAATCCCGGAAAAACATACGGACATTAGCAGCCTGGACAAAATGATCGCCATATTGCAGGCTAAGAACAAGGCATTTATTGTCGATCCGATTCTTGACCCATTACATTTTGGCTTTACCGAATCGATCGTGCGTTATCATACTGTACGGCAAAAACACCCGGATATAGAAATAATGATGGGAGTGGGTAATATAACCGAACTGACCCACGCAGATACGGGCGGTATGAATGCTCTCTTATTAGGTATATGTTCGGAACTGGATATTAAACATATACTCGCCACCGAAGTTAGCCAGCATGCCAACCGGGCGATTAAAGAGGCCGATGTGGCGCGGCGTATTATGTACGCAGCCAAGGAAAATAATACCCTGCCCAAACACATCGACTCAAGCTTAATGGCATTGCATGAAACTTCACCGTTTCCGTATCAACTTGCTGAAATTAAAGAATTTTCCGAGCAAGTCAAAGACCCGAGTTTTCGCATTCAAATAAGTACCGAAGGCGTGCATATCTATAATCGGGATGGACTACATAGCGCTATCGACCCTTTTGATCTATACCCAAAACTACAGGTCGAAGACGATGCAGGGCATGCTTTTTATTTAGGCGTTGAACTGGCACGCGCCGAAACCGCCTGGCAACTGGGCAAGCGCTTTAATCAGGATCAGGCGTTAGATTGGGGCTGTGCAGCAAAAACCAAAGAACAAACTATCGATTTACACACGTTTAAACCGGCGGGTACAACATTTAAAAAATCATGATCCAAGAAACCATCGTAACCACACAAAATAAAGCTGGAAAAACGCATATAGCCCCCATGGGCATCCATGTCACGGGCGATGAATTTATTATTCTCCCCTTTCGGCCATCAGTAACTTTAGAGAATATTCTGGAGACACAAACTGCAGTCATTAATTACACTGATGATGTGAGAGTTTTTGCCGGTTGTGTTACGGGAAGAAAGCAGTGGCCTTTAAAGAAAGCAAAAAAAATCGAGGGCAACTTTCTCGAAAATACACTCACGCATTGTGAAGTCAAATTAACTCATCTCGATGATGACCCGATGCGTCCTAAATTATTCTGCCGTGCTGTACATCAAGTCAATCATTCAGCCTTTAAAGGTTTTAACCGTGCTCAATTTTCTATTCTGGAAGCTGCCATTTTATTAAGCCGTATTGACCGTTTATCCCCGGCTAAAATAAATACCGAGCTGGAATATTTACATATTGGCTTCAATAAAACAGCGGGAGCTAAAGAGCGAGAAGCATGGGACTGGGTTACCCAGGCAATCGAACAAAAACTAAGAGAGATGCAAAGACTATGAGTCGCATGCTGGCAAGTGTCAATAGCCTGGAAGAAGCGCTAATTGCATTACAGGTTAATGTCGATATTATTGACCTTAAACAACCTGCATCAGGTGCTTTGGGGGCTTTAAAAACCCAGCAGGTACAAACGATAGTCAATCAACTACAGCAGAGCAAGCCAGTGAGCGCAACAATTGGCGACCTGCCCATGCAGGCAGATGTAATTTATGATGCTGTTAAAAACATGGCTAATACTGGTGTGGATTATATAAAAATCGGCTTCTTTCCCGACCAAGACTGGCATAAAGTGATTGCAAAACTGGCGACTCTGACTGATGGGAAATTAAAATTAATCGCGGTGTTATTCGCCGACCAACATCCCGATTTAGATTACATAAGTCAGTTTGCCAAAGCGGGTTTCAACGGCATTATGTTGGACACCATGAATAAGACTGAGGGCTCACTTACTCAGGTCATGCCGCAGGAAAGACTAGAGTATTTTGTCCAAACAGCCAGGCACTATGATTTGCTCTGTGGCCTTGCCGGGTCTTTACGCACCACAGACATTCCACAACTACTCTTGCTAGATGCCGATTACCTGGGTTTTAGAGGCGCATTATGCGACCAGTTGCAACGTACTTCCAAACTTGATCCAGCCGCCATATTAAAAGTGAAAACCGCTGTTGCAGCAGCATAATAAAGTGCCACAAGGCAGCCTAGAAGTGTGCTAATTGTTATTAGTATATTTTTACCATGAATAGCATGAAGGACTTAAAGGTTTATTATGATAATTTCTGAACTTTGCTTGTATAAACATCATGCGTTATTTAATCAATGTCTAGATCACTTTCCTTTACTATATTCAAACCCTTCATTGTAAATCAGTCAGACACAGAATAATCACCAATCATAATGAATATGACGTGACCACAACCACCCACAGGTAACTTTAAGAATATGACCAAAAAAATTTCACTGACCAATAAAATCTTGATTGCTATGGGGCTGGGGCTTGTTATAGGTAGCCTAATCAATATATTCGCACAAGAACAAGCGATTATTCAGGACTATTTCGTTGCTGGCATTTTTTATGTCATAGGCACTGCCTTTATTAATGCATTGAAAATGCTGGTCGTTCCGCTAGTTACTTTCTCGTTAATATGTGGTGTGTGTGGTATCGGTGATGTGGGTGTGCTTGGGCGCATAGGGGTTAAATCCTTTCTCTTATATATAATGACTACCGGTATCGCCATAACTCTCGCCTTAGTCGTCGCAATTACGATTGCGCCGGGTAAAGACTTTACCCGTCAGCAACAAACCACAGAGTTTGTTGCCAAGCCTTCTCCGCCGCTTACTGACGTCTTTATCAATATAATTCCAAGCAACCCTATTGAAGCATTTGCAGAGGGTAATATGTTACAAATTATCTTCTTTGTCATCCTCTTTGCCATTGCCATGTTAATGACAGGTGATATAGGGCGGCAACTTGCTGATACTGCTGAGAAATTAAATGAAGTCATGATGCAAGTGGTAACTTTGGTGATGGACTTTGCACCTATCGGTGTTTTTTGCTTAATGGCCAAAACATTTTCCGAGCAGGGCTTTGCTTTAATTGTACCGATGATAGGCTATTTTTCAGTGGTTATTCTCTGCTTATTACTCCATGCGATTGGCACATTTTCCTTACTTGTCAGCGTTTTTGCCAAACTTAACCCACTGACGTTTTTTAAAAAAATGCGCCCCGCGCATATTTTCGCCTTTAGTACAGCAAGTTCCAATGCCACTATTCCCATTACACTACAAGCTCTAGAAAAACGGATCGGTGTTAATAATACTACGGCTGCCTTTACCGTCCCATTTGGCGCTACCATAAATATGGACGGCACAGCGATTATGCAGGGCGTTGCCACTGTCTTTATCGCTAACGTCTATCAGATAGATCTGGGTGTGACTCAATATATTACTATAGTAGGCATGTCTATTTTAGCGTCTATCGGCACTGCGGGAGTGCCAGGAGTCGGCCTTATTATGCTCGCCATGGTATTTAATCAGGTTGGGCTACCTGTAGAGGGTATCGGCTTGATATTAGGCGTAGACCGCTTACTGGACATGATGCGTACTGTTGTTAATATCACAGGTGATGCGACTGTCACCTGCATCGTTGCACGAGGTGAGGGTACCCTTGATGATGCCATTTTTAATAATCCTGAAGCAGGTACTATTCCTGAACTTCATTTACCGCATAAAACAGCATAAAAGCAGTGCAAGTTACTGAGTGCGGTCTATGCCTTTACTAAAACTTATATTTAATGTATTCCTAAATGGACAATATTTTTCCAGGTATCCGAAATATAAGCCCTAATTTTTCTACGCTTATTACTACTTCAGTTCAAATTTAGCACTATCTCACCGACCGAAGGATAAAAAAATAATTAAGACAAATAAAAATCATACTTCTTTATTATCAGTAAGATAGATTTTATTTCTGTCTATTAAATTCCTCATTGAATAATTGTTTTGACACGACACAATTAAACATGATAAAAATAGACCGTCGATTTAGAGTATCTTGCTCCGACATACGCAAGGCAAATAGAAAATTGTATATGCCTTACCTGTGCAAAGCGCAGTATTTTTATAAAAATAATAACGAGGAAAGTCGAATGGCTGAAGAAAAAGATAATTCAAAACTGTATATCGGTGGCATCATTTTAATAGCTATCATTGGTGTAATGCTTCTAAAACAAGATGAGATGAAGCATCTAAAAATGGGAGCTTCAACTGAGTCTACTCAAGCGGCATATGAATCAGCTAATGCAAAAAGATTAGCTACTCAAAATATCTTTGTTGAGTGATACTTGTAAGTCAATCTGATCTAGATTGAAAGTATAAAAAAAGGGATAATTTATTATCCCTTTTTTATGTCAACTACTTTTGTTTGCATAGCAAAGTCATTAGCTTAAATCCCATCTTCACTCCTAAATTACAAGCCCTACTTTATTAATCGGACTTTATCTGTCATTAAACTTAACCTCCGCTATATCCTTAGCTAAAACCTGGCGAATCTTTAACAACGTAAATAATTGCTGCAAGCCCATCTGATTTATTTTTTCTTCAGACCCATAGCGTAATGTAAATAACTTATTTTGCCTACCCTGAGGATATGTTGCTTTTATTTCAGCTATGCTTTGCTTGATGTCTATTCTAGCCTCCTGTATCTCTCGTTCTTTATTCTTAGCTCCATAATATTTTTGCGCTACCTCCTCCTTGTCTACACGCCTATTTATCGATTCACGCATAGCCGCCAGGCGCTTACTCTTTCCAAGAGTAATCAGCGACGCTGTTCCCTGTACAACAGTTTTTTGGGTGTTTTTCATAGTTTCAAACTTTAAAATCATTAGCTTGCCATTTTTTCAAGGCCTCTAAATATAATTCGCCTTCTACTGCACGCACTCTAGCACCCAGACTGGCAACTGTGTCCTCTACTAAAACAGGCACAGTTTTTTGCACTAAGACCGGCCCTGCATCATATACTGCGTTAATGACTTGTACCGATGCTCCACTCTCGCGATCTCCATGCGCTAGTACCTCCGCATGAACAAAATCGCCATACATTTTATGACCGCCATGTTTAGGTAATAAGGAAGGGTGAATATTTAAAATTTTATTGTTAAATGCAGCTAGCGTCTCTTTGCCAATTTTTTTCATATAGCCAGATAGCACGACTATATCCGTACTTACTGCAAGTAAAGCCTGTTTAATCGCTGCATCCTCATTATCCGGATGAGTCTCACCGCTAATGTGTAGCCGCTCAATGTTATTTTCCAGACACCATAAATTAATCGCTGTCGTCTTATTATTGGTAATTAAAATACCTATTTCAAAGCCCGCTAACCGACCTGTTTGAATTGCAGAAATAATATGCCTGGCAGAACTGCCACCATGCGAAGCTAAAAAGCTTATTTTCATTGGACACTCATTTTAATCATTAAATGACTTGTCAGGGTAGAGCGGACTTTAGTCCCCTAATTTTACTCTCCCTGCCAAACTAGCGGACTAAAGTCCGCCCTACTTAATTCTTCTAATACCGCCCATGCTGCTAGTTTATCCTGGTAATGCATTGCAGCGTATGTAGGACTAGTTGACGGTAATTTTGCATAGCTAATTGACCTATATTCAGCCAATAAATCCTGGTAAACATATTTTTTATACAAGCTTTCTGCCGTACCCCCATTAAAAAATACATATTTGATTTGGGGAAACGCAGTAAATAAAGCGATAAAGTCATTTGGCTCTATAGAGTGTTTCTCTATAGCAGAATCCAGACTGCCTTGTCTGGCACATGATTTTAACACATCCCAGACCGCAATACCCTGAGCTTCCAGCAGATGCTCACCTTGTTGATACGTTATTATTTTATCTTGATTAAACAAAGCCGCCATAATGCGCCAAAATGCATTACGAGGATGCGCATAGTATTGTTGCTTTTCTAACGAAACCACACTCGGCATACTGCCAAGAATTAAAATCTGCGCCTTATTATTCCCTAATAAATTAAAACCTGTAGCCTGTTTCATAAACCTGAAAAATCGGTTGAGTGTAGAATTATAGTGCAAGTTATTGGTTTCAAGGTGCTTTAAAAAAATATTAGCTTCACCCATAGGTTAAGCGGCTATTTTTTAACATATTTTAAATCAATAGCTTGGACTATAAACCATGAGCAACTGATTCTTCTAGGATAAAACACCCAGCCCCTCTAAATTGGCACGATAACATATTAATAGTCGATATATTCAGCTTTTTTTGCGATAATGCAAGCTTGCTTTAAAGCAGCAACATCCTTGATACATAGGCTACTCAAAGCCTCCAGAATGACTCAGGGATTTACACAATATCCAACACATATTAGCGTACTCACTCAAATCTAATTCATACAATCTAAATAAATCTAAACTATGTGGTTTAAAAATCTTGCTATTTACCGTTTAACCGAAGCCTTTACATTAACACCCACAGAACTAGAAGAAAAACTGCACAGTTTACGCTTTAAGCCTTGTTCACCCACTGAAGTATTCAGTTATGGCTGGACTTCCCCGCTAGGCCGTAATTCAGAGCAGCTTATACATCAGGCAAATGGCTTTATGATGCTGTGCGCTACAAAAGAAGAAAAGGTACTACCGACTAGCGTTATTAACGAAATGACGGCAGACAAAATCAGCGAAAAAGAAGACCAGGAAGCTCGAAAATTGACCAAAAAAGAGCGCTCTGAACTGAAAGACCAGATTATTTTTGAACTACTACCACGCGCATTTTCTTTCTCTAAAAGAACCTTTGCCTATATAGACCCTAAAGGCGGCTGGTTAATTGTCGATGCAGCGTCTGCTAAAAAAGCCGAAGAACTAATCAGCTTCCTACGAAAAAACCTGGTTTCCCTACCGCTAGTCCCAGTCAGCACTAAAGAAAAACCAGTCACCACGATGACTCAATGGCTAGTACAAAACTCAGCACCAACCGATGTCTTGGTTGAAGATGAATGTGAATTACGCGCCCCAGAAGAATCCGGCGGTATTATCCGCTGTAAACGCCAAGACCTTGCCGCACCAGAAATCAAAAACCATTTAGATACGGGCAAGCAAGTGATTAAACTGGCTATTAGCTGGTCTGATCGGCTATCCTTTATTGTTGATGAAAACCTATCCATTAAGCGCCTGAAATTTTTAGACCTAATTCAGGATCAGGTTGCAGATACAGAAACGGGGTCTGCCGAAGAGCAATTTGATGTAGACTTTACTATCATGTCGCAAGAGTTAAGTTCCTTCCTGCCACGCATGTTAGAACTCTTTGGCGGCGAAAATATTAACGCATAAATTCATTCCGCCACAGCATACACGATGCTGTGGCTACTGTTTTTATATAAACGCAGAAAGAAAGGCACTATTAATGTTTATTCAGCACCTTAAAAAACGCTGTACAGCTAAAATAATAATTGCTGTACCTGTCTGTGTATTCATTTTAGCTAGTCACCAGGCGCAAGCCATTGCCTTTCTATTACCCGAAGATCCAAAGGATAGCCTGATTCGGGAATTTTCCGAAGGCGCAAATAAACAGACCATTGCCAGCAAAGATGAGGATTTATTAGATATTGCGCGCAGCTTTGATTTAGGGCAGAACGAAATTATCCGCTTAAACCCTGATGTTGACCGATGGCTCCCCGAGGAAGGCACAAAAGTTCAACTGCAAAGTGAGCGCCTATTGCCCGACGCACCTCGTTCAGGTCTAGTGTTAAACTTACCAGAATTCAGACTGTATTTCTTTCCTAAGCCTCAAAGTGGCAAGCCTTCTTCTGTAATCACCCACCCTATCAGTATTGGCCGGCAGGACTGGGAAACACCTTTAGGTAAGACTACGATTGTACAAAAAAAAGAAAACCCTACCTGGACCCCGCCAAAGTCTATAAAAAAAGAGCATGCCGCAAAAGGTGATCCTTTGCCTGATGTTGTTGCCGCTGGCCCCAATAATCCACTGGGATTATTTGCCATGCGTTTGGGGATTCCGGGGTATCTTATCCATAGCACCAACAAGCCCTATGGTGTAGGGCTGCGCGTCAGTCATGGCTGTATCCGCATGTATCCAGAAGATATTAGTACACTGTTCCCCGTCATAAAAGTCGGAGATCAGGTCATGATTGTTAATCAGGCAGTTAAAGTGGGCTGGGCTGGTAATAGCCTGTATATAGAAGTACATCCGCCACTTGAAAATCATCCATCAGATAATTTACTGGATATTGCGCTGGATTTAATTGAGCATGCTAATAATGATGTGCTACCTGTACTAGACGGTGCAGCATTAAGAAATGCCCTGACAGAGCAACAGGGTATGCCTATAAAAATCTATGAACGGTCCAGTTTGCAAGTAGATGAAACTAATAATACTAGTGCTATAAATTAATCTCTCTGCCATACTGCAAATTAATTAACGCCGCTAGTAGGGCTCGGCGTTAGCCTGCCAATTTATAATTTGTTAAACAATACGAAGCATTAGACATAAAAAAAGCCCGTTAACAATTACGTTAATGGGCTTTTTTATAAGCTTTGTTAGCTTATAAAACCAGCAATTATTTCATCATTGCTTTATTTAGCATACGATCTAATTTTTGATTTGTTTCAGCTGCAGAATCAGCTGCACGGTTTGCGGCAGCTGCTGCGGCACTTGCATCACTCGCTGCGCGATCAGCTTTAGCCGAGATCGATACAATCTGCGACTGAACGCGTGCATCATCTGCTTGTAATTTTTCAAGATCGCCAGTACTTGCACAACCCACAGCTAAACTAGTACCTAAAATTACAGCGGAAACTTTTAATAATTTAATCATTTTCATTATTCCTTAAAATAAAACTAAAACCTAACTATTACTGCACACAAACTAAAAAAGTACACTCGGAGCTTAGGCTGACAATAAACAATACTAGACATAAGTATTGTTTGAATTTTATCCTGTTTTAAAAACTTTGCCAAATTATTTTATTTGCACCCGCATCCCTTGATAAATCCACTTTGACAGTTTATCTATTTGCGGATTAGACACTGCCACACAACCCTGAGTCCAGTCAAAAATACCATGAACCTTTTTGTCTCCCTGACCTATGCCATGAATCCCGATATACCCACCTAATACGGTATTTTGCGGAGGTAGCGAATTACTCTCGTGCGCCTGCTTAATTTCCTGAAATTCCAGGACAGAAATTCGCTTATCAATTAAGGCCAATTCAGCATCATATACTGAAGGGTAGTTCAGTCCAAAAAACACCCTAAAGTTACTCTGATCGTTAATATAAGCAATCTTATAGTTTCCAAGAGGCGTAATATCATCGCCTGACCTTTGTTTATAGTTAGCCCCTTTCCGGCCTATGGAAATCTTATCAAAGCTTTCTAGAATATGCTTTCCCTGCTTGACCTGTATTATTTTTTTCTGCGTATCGACTAATAACCAAGTCGCATCTTCAGCCATACTTAAACAGGTAAAACAAAACAGAAATAAAAAAATGAAATATCTCATAAGTGACATTAGTGCTAAAATTCTAGGCTAAATTATCGTACAGAATTATTGATTATGCAGATACAAACAGTCCAAACTCAAGCTTATTCTGATCAAAAACCGGGTACATCCGGTTTAAGAAAAAAAGTTAAAGTATTCCAACAACCGAATTACCTAGCCAATTTTGTTCAGGCTATTTTTTCATCATTGGAAGCGAATGACAATAAAACCCTGGTCATCGGTGGCGACGGGCGCTATTTTAACCGCGAAGCAACGCAGATTATCATTAAAATTGCCGCTGCAAATGGCTTTACTGATTTTATTATCGGGCAAGGAGGACTGTTATCCACACCTGCTGCCTCACACCTGATCAGAAAATACCAGGCACTAGGCGGTTTAATTCTTTCTGCAAGTCATAACCCCGGCGGCCCTGATGAAGATTTTGGTATTAAATATAATATCAGCAATGGCGGACCCGCACCTGAAAACTATACCGATGCTTTTTACGATTATAGTAAAAGCATAACTAACTATAAAATTGCAGATATTCCTGATGTTAATCTTGATACCGTCGGCGAACAAACAATAAATCAACTTAACATCCGCATTTTTGATCCTGTCGATGATTATGTTGAGTTAATGGCTTCTTTGTTTGATTTTAATTTTCTTAGACGAGTCATCAGTTCAGGTAAATTAAGCCTGCGTTTCGATGCCATGCACGCTATCACAGGCCCTTATGCCACACGTATATTAGAAGATATATTAGGGGCTCCTGCTGGATCAGTTATCAATGCTACGCCTCTAGAAGATTTTGGTGGCCATCACCCCGACCCCAACTTGGCTCATGCAAAGGAACTCGCAGAACTCATGTTCAGTCCTGATGCACCGGATTTCGCCGCCGCCTCCGATGGTGATGGCGATAGAAATATGATCCTGGGTAATAATATCTTTGTTACCCCCAGCGATAGTCTGGCGATTATAGCCGCCAATGCACAATTGGCACCCGGCTATGCCTCTGGTATTAGTGGCGTCGCACGTTCCATGCCCACCAGCCAGGCTGTTGATCGTGTTGCTAAAGCCTTGAACCTGCCCTGCTTTGAAACACCTACCGGGTGGAAATTTTTCGGTAACTTATTAGATGCCGATAAAATCACGCTTTGTGGCGAGGAAAGTTTTGGTACCGGCTCCAATCATGTACGTGAAAAAGATGGCCTATGGGCAGTGTTATTCTGGCTAAATATTCTGGCTAGCAAAGCACAACCAGTTAGCCAGATAGTCACCGATCACTGGCAGAAATTTGGCCGCGACATCTATTGCCGCCATGATTACGAGGCCGTAGAAACAGAAATTTCTAACGGCATAATGGATCACCTACGCGCACAACTTACAACTCTTGCAGGGCAGTCATTTGGTTCTTACACAGTTCAATATGCCGACGAATTCAGCTATACAGACCCCGTTGATAACAGTGTCAGTAATCAGCAAGGCATCCGCATTGGTTTTACTGATGGATCACGCATTATTTTCCGTTTATCTGGCACAGGAACCGTAGGCGCGACGCTACGTATTTATCTGGAAAAATATGAAGCCGATGCATGTAAACATAATCAAGATCCACAAGAGGCATTGGCTGAGTTAATACAATTTGCTGAGCATTTTTGTGAGGTTAAAAAACGCACAGGCCGAGTTGAACCTACTGTGATTACTTAAACAAAGAAGTCTCATAGGAGCGGCCTTTAATCGCAATTAAAGGCCGCTCTTACTTTTGTTATAAATACCTACAGTATCAAACCGCGCAATAAATCCCGCTTGATATCTTCAATATTTTCCAGTCCTACCGACACGCGCACCAGACTATCCTTAATACCAGCCTGTAATCTTACTTCAGGCGCTAAACGTCCATGCGTGGTAGTCGACGGGTGAGTAATGGTGGATTTTACATCACCTAGATTTGCAGTAATCGACAGCATTTGTGTAGCATTAATCAATTTCCAGGCGAGTTCTTTTCCACCTTTCAATTCAAAACTGACTACAGCACCAAAGTGACTTTGTTGCTGTTTAGCCAGTTCATGCTGGGCATGCGACTCAAGACCAGGGTAATGTACTTTTTCCACAGCGGGTTGTTGTTCCAGCCACTTTGCCAGTTCCAAGGCACTATCGCAATGCGCCTTCATTCTAACTGCCAAGGTTTCCAGTCCCGACAGAAACACCCAGGCATTAAAGGCACTCATTGTCGCGCCACCGGTGCGTAAAAAGGGATAAATCAATTTTTCAATAATTTCGTCGCTGGCAATGACGGCACCACCTACGCAACGCCCCTGCCCGTCTAGATATTTAGTCGCTGAGTGAACTACGATATCGGCACCCAGCGATAACGGCTGTTGCATAATCGGTGTACAAAAAACATTATCCACCACCAACAGGCAATCTCTCTGGTGAGCAATATCTGCCAATGCACGAACATCTACCAGTTCCATTAACGGATTAGATGGCGTTTCGACAAATAAAAACTGAGTATTGGGCTGTATCGCCGCTGCCCAGCCATCCAGATTAGGCAATTCTACAAAGGTAGTCTCGACACCAAATTTAGCAAAGTAATTCTCGAACGTCAGTACCGTATTGCCAAATACGCTACGCGAACAGACGACATGATCACCCGCTTTAAGTAGGCTCATCCCCACTGCCATAATCGCCGCCATACCCGAAGCAAAGGCAAGACAGCGATCACCTTTCTCCATCAGCGCCAGGCGCTGCTGAAAGGTATCAACAGTTGGATTGGTAAAGCGTGAATAGATATTCCCTGGTTGCTCGCCAGTAAAGCGCAATGCTGCCTCTTCTGCACTGTTAAACACATAACTAGAAGTCATATGAATAGGCACACTATGCTCACCCTCATGACTGCGCCGATGTCCCGCTCTAATTGCCTGTGTTTCTACTGAATATTCGTGCCAATCTAAATCTGTCATGTGTCTATTTTAAATCCTTGAGTGCAATACTTGATCTGTAGGGCGTGGCTTTAGCCCGCAAATATCTTAAACATTCCAAAAAGCGGGCTAAAGCTACGTCCTACATTTATTTCTGAAAGTAGCAGAAAGTACCTTTATAATTAGTATTTGATTTTAACAAAGTATTGTCCTTAGCTTTAATATTAATAGCAAGTGAAGCGTTTATGAATTCAAATCTGGACCTTACTCTGGCCGCCGAAAAGCTTAGTCATTTCTTGATCGACAAGCATGCCCGGCTGGTCACTGCCGAATCCTGCACTGGGGGCTGGTTAGGACAATGCATTACCGATATTGCTGGTAGTTCACTCTGGTTTGATCGGGGCTTTATTACCTATAGCAATGCTGCTAAAACTGATATGCTGCAGGTACATACTGAAACGCTTGAACAATTTGGTGCAGTCAGTGCCGAAGTAGCAAGGCAAATGACTCAGGGTGCATTACACAATAGTCTGGCAGATTATGCCATTGCGATTACCGGAATTGCAGGCCCTGCAGGTGGAACGATAGAAAAACCAGTCGGCACTGTCTATATTGCCTGGCAAAAAAACACTCAACCCGCACATATATCATTACAACACTTTGCCGGGGATAGACAAGAAGTTCGCCGCCAGGCAGTTTACAAAGCCTTGCTTCTAATCCCTACCGAATAACTATGAAATAACACATCATAACCGTATAATGCATCACATAAATACTCATCCAGAAACGCACAACGTACGAAATAATAAACACAAGAAAAATGATAGATTTAATATTTGATGTATTACCCCAGATTCATGGTGGGGGTAATCATGGTGGATTTAGCCCGGTAAAAGGATTGGAAGCTTTTTTAACCTTTCTAGATTCACTTGCGACTAAAAGCCCGGCTGAAATATTTGCCGCTATTATGCCTGGCATTAGCGCAATGGATAATATCCATCCCTTGCTAGTGCACTTTCCTATCGCCTTGTTTAGCTTATTTTTTGTTGCCGACACTGTAGGTGGCTTATTCTCTAAGCTTACGTGGCGCAGGTTTGCCACTCCATTACTTTATTTAGGCACACTCTCAGCAATTGTTACCGTTTCAGCAGGATTTCAGGCGGCGTATTCTGCCCTGCATAATGATGCGACTCATGCAATTATGCTACGCCATCAGGCTTTTGGCATCAGTGTGACCGTGATAGCGCTAATTTTATCACTACGTCGCTTTTTTGCCACAGATAGCTTTCTCTATACCAAAACCTATGGTCACTTTTTTTTATCCGGGTTATTAGTTTTACTCCTGACTCTAGGCGCTGATTTAGGCGGTTTTATGGTCTATCATTACGGAGCCGCTGTTGCTCCTGTAATGGAAAAGAATAATGCTCCGAGGCAGAGCGAAGTCCAGCATGCACACAGTCATAATAGCTCTGCACCCCATGTACATAGCATTGAAATAAATGTTCCACCCGAAGCTGAGGAAAGTACGCCGCATACTCACAATCACGATGGTCATCCGCACAGCCACTAACTATTTTATAAATCTGCCCGCCAGGCTATTTCTTCTCTTCAAGGGAGTCGTGCAATATGGTATTCTACTCGGCTTCATTGCTTAATTTTGTATGCAGAAAATAAAACGGACACGGGTCAAAATTTGCGGCTTTACTTCGGCTGAGCAGGCAGTTTATGCAGCTTATGCGGGTACTGATGCCATCGGCCTGGTTTTTTATGCAGCGAGCCCCCGACATGTTAGCATCGCTAAAGCCCAGGAAATAGTTGCTGCATTACCTGCATTTACTACAGTGGTTGCGCTTTTTGTTGATGCCACTAAAGAGCAGATTAAAGAGGTCATTGCACAAGTTGCAATTGACGTTTTACAATTTCATGGCGACGAGTCGGGGGATGAGTGTCGTATGTATGCCAAGCCCTATATTAAAGCAATCAGAATGCATTCTGAAGTTAATATCGACGCATTAACAACTGAATTTCACGATGCCCAGGGCTTATTGCTTGATGCCTATCATGCCAAGGCAAAAGGCGGTACCGGTGAACAGTTTAACTGGGATTTAATCCCAGAGCACTGTAATTTACCCATTATTCTTGCCGGTGGATTAGGCTCACATAATGCACGCGATGCAATCGCACAAGTACAACCCTATGCTTTAGACGTGAGTAGCGGTGTGGAAGCGGCAAAAGGTATAAAAGATAATAATAAAATAGCAGCATTTTTAACTGAGGTTTACCTAAGTGACAGAAACAACTAATTCATACAATATGCCGGATGAACGGGGACATTTTGGTCCTTATGGTGGTTTATTTATCGCAGAGACATTAATTCCTGCGGTAGAAGAACTCGAGGCGGCCTACAAAAAATACATGGTCGATGCTGAGTTCCTGGCCGAACTGGATAAAGACCTTCAACATTATGTTGGGCGGCCTTCGCCGCTATATCATGCCGAACGTTGGAGTCGTGAATTAGGTGGTGCACAAATCTATCTTAAACGTGAAGATTTGAATCACACTGGTGCGCATAAAATCAATAATACCATTGGCCAAATTTTATTGGCTAAGCGTATGGGTAAAACGCGCATTATAGCTGAAACTGGCGCTGGTCAACATGGTGTTGCTACGGCCACTGTTTGCGCGCGCTTAGGTTTAGAGTGCGTGGTTTATATGGGCGCTGTCGATGTAGCTAGGCAAATACAAAATGTCTACCGCATGGAATTGCTGGGCGCAAGAGTCGTTTCTGTCACCTCAGGTTCGAAAACACTAAAAGATGCCCTAAACGAAGCGATTCGTGACTGGGTAACTAATGTTGATAATACGTTTTATATTATTGGTACGGCTGCAGGCCCTGCTCCCTATCCCGCGATGGTTAGAGACTTTCAATCCATTATTGGCCGTGAAGCAAAGCAGCAATGTCTTACTCAAGCTGGAAAATTACCGGATGTATTAATCGCCTGTATCGGTGGCGGCTCCAACGCGATTGGCTTATTTCACCCTTTTATTGATGATGCTGATGTCAAAATGATCGGCGTAGAAGCAGCGGGCGATGGCATTGAATCCGGCCGTCATTCAGCGCCTTTATGTGCCGGCCGCCCCGGAGTTTTACACGGTAACCGCACTTATTTAATGGCAGATGATGACGGTGAAATCATTGCAACACATTCCATTTCTGCGGGTTTAGATTACCCGGGAGTAGGCCCTGAGCACTCGTGGTTAAAAGATATAGGCCGCGCACAATATGTCAGCATCACTGACAAAGAAGCTTTAGAAGGTTTTTATGCTTTAACTCGCATGGAAGGTATTATTCCTGCATTGGAATCAAGTCATGCACTGGCTTACGCGATGAAATTAGCACCGACAATGCAATCAGATGAGATTTTAATTGTGAATTTATCCGGTCGGGGCGACAAAGATATGCAGACCATTGCAAATCATGAAGGAGTTCAAATATGAGCCGTTTAGCGACTAAATTTGCCGAATTTAAACAGTCGGGACACAAGGCACTTATTCCTTTTATTACTGCCGGGGATCCTAACCCTGAATTCACTGTTCCCATGATGCATGCTATGGTTGAAGCAGGTGCGGATATTATCGAATTAGGCGTACCTTTTTCTGACCCTATGGCTGATGGCCCAGTTATTCAGCGTGCTAGTGAGCGTGCT
This sequence comes from Methyloprofundus sp., assembly GCA_012960135.1. Taxonomy (GTDB): domain Bacteria; phylum Pseudomonadota; class Gammaproteobacteria; order Methylococcales; family Methylomonadaceae; genus Methyloprofundus. The sequence goes on along the minus strand of DUBW01000043.1, from coordinate 56,469 downwards.
TTAGAGCATAAAATGAGCTTACGCCGTACTCTGGAAATTGTTAGCGAATTCAGGACCAATAATCAAACCACTCCAGTTGTTTTAATGGGCTATGCAAACCCTGTCGAAGCGATGGGTTATGAATCTTTTGCGCTGGCAGCTAAAAATGCAGGCGTTGATGGCGTTTTAACTGTTGATTTACCCCCTGAAGAAGCAGAAGAATGTGCTGCTTTGTTAAACTCGTATAATATTGACCAGATCTTTTTACTAGCCCCGAATAGCAGCACTAACAGAATTAAAAAAATGGATTCAGTCGGTAGCGGCTTTCTGTATTATGTCTCTGTAAAAGGTATTACTGGTGCGGGTAATCTAGACACATCAGACGTACAAAGAAAATTAATTGATATTCGCGCAAACACGCAGTTACCAGTAGGCATTGGATTTGGAATCAAAGATGCGGAAACTGCTAAAATTATTGCCGGGCTTGGTGATGCTGTCGTTGTCGGCAGTGCATTAATTAGTAAAATTGAGGCAAATTTAACTGCCCCTGAAGTTGCTAAACAAGATATCATTGAATTATTAAAATCCATGCGTTTTGCCATGGATAATCAAGATTAAGGAAGGAACAACCAATGAGTTGGTTTGAAAAATTAGTCCCCTCTACCATTATTCAAAAAGAACCTGACAGCAAAAAAACACCTGTCCCCGAAGGTTTATGGAATAAATGCTCTAGTTGTAATGCAATTTTGTACAATAGCGAGCTAGAAAAAAACTTTAGTGTCTGCCCTAAATGCGACCATCATATGCGTATTGGTGCAAGGCGACGTATAGACCTGTTTCTTGATAAGGAAGGTCGCGAAGAAATAGCTGCCAACCTAAAGCCACTTGACCCTCTCAAGTTCAAAGACAGCAAAAAGTATAAAGACCGGATTTCCCAGGCGCAAAAAAAGACCAAGGAAAATGATGCGCTGGTGGTTATGAGTGGCACCCTGAAAGGTAAGGATATCGTCGTCGCTGCTTTTGATTTCGGTTTTATGGGTGGTTCCATGGGCTCTGTGGTCGGTGAAAAATTTGTGCGGGGAATTAATAAAAGCCTGGAAACCGGAGCGCCCTTTATCGTCTTTACTGCCAGCGGTGGCGCACGTATGCAGGAGTCTTTATTCTCCCTTTTTCAGATGTCCAAAACCAGTGCAGCACTGACTAAACTCTCTGCTGCTGGCTTACCCTACATCTCTTTTATGACTGATCCGACCATGGGTGGTGTATCGGCTAGTTTCGCGATGCTAGGCGATATTAATGCAGCCGAGCCGAAAGCGCTGATCGGTTTTGCCGGGCCACGAGTTATTGAGCAAACCGTACGCGAAAAATTGCCTGAAGGTTTTCAGCGCAGTGAATTTTTACTAGAACACGGCGCTATAGATATGATTATCGACCGCCGTGAAATGCGTCAGGAAATTAGCTCGGTTTTAGCAATTCTTACCGCAAATTCTTCACACTGACCCAGTTCTATTTTCTATATCATACAATCAAGGGTTCAGGCATAACGATGCGAGCTGGATATAATCAGTACTTCATGTACACGGCATAACACTCTGCTTGATAATCATTATTTATTATGCATTTTGAAACCCTGAAAGGCTGGCTGGACTGGCAAGAAAGTCTACATCCACAAAGTATTGATCTTGGTTTAGACCGAGTCACCCGAGTGTTTAATGCTCTCGCTCGCTCTGCGCATAAAAAACCAGTCACCATTACTGTTGCCGGAACCAATGGCAAAGGCTCGAGCATTGCTTTTCTGGAAGCTATTTACCTGGCTCAAGGCTTACGAGTGGGTGCTTATACTTCGCCCCATATTATCAATTATAACGAGCGCATTAAAATCAATGGTATCGCCGTTAGTGATGAAATTATCTGCGCTGCATTTGAACGCATAGAAGCGGTCAGAAATAATATTTCATTAAGCTATTTTGAATTTGGTACCCTGGCTGCCTTAGATATTTTTTCCCGCTCAGGCCTGGATATACAGTTATTAGAAGTAGGTCTCGGCGGCCGCCTTGATGCGGTTAATATGATTGATCCCGATGCCGTGATTGTCACCAGTATTTCCATAGACCATACCACCTGGCTGGGTGAGACCAGAGAAGCCATTGCTTATGAAAAAGCAGGGGTTTTTCGTGCCAATACTGCTGCCATTACCGGCGATCTGGACCCACCCAAAGCCTTACAAGAATGTGCTACGAAAATAAACATCCCACTATTACGCCTGGGTCATGAATTTACTTATCACAAAAACGCAACCGAATGGGACTGGCGATATGGCGATAACCACTTAGATAATTTACCAGCACCTCAGCTAAAAGGCGAACATCAGTATAGAAATGCATCTTCGGTTCTAACCGCTATAGCTAATTTACAGCCTAAAATCACCGTGAGCGAGCAAGCCATCAAACAAGGACTGAGCAGTGTTAAACTGTCAGGGCGCTTTCAGTTAATTAAATCGGAGTCCCTAAGTAAATCAGAACCTCCAGTTTTATTAGATGTCAGCCATAATCCACAAGCAGCTCAGGCGTTAATTGATCATTTGCAGGCTGATTTTAAAAATACACCTGTACATGCCATTTTCACGATGATGAATGATAAAGATCTAAGTGGCGTAATTAGTCTAATGCAGCCGTTTATTAAACACTGGTACATTTCACCGTTAGACAACCCAAGAACCAGTACAGAAATCGAATTGAAAAATGCTTTCCAGCACTGCCGGATTAATGATGTCAGCCTTGGCTTTAAAGACTTTCTGAGCAGCTATTCCGCCGCCAAAGTCAAGGCGCAATCTGATCAAGGTATCATTTTAATATTTGGATCATTTTTTCTGGTATCCGAATATTTAACCCTCTTTAGCAACCCACAAGGACAATAGTATGAACGAGATATTAAAGCAAAGAATTGTAGGGGCGATTGTTATCACCGCCCTCGCGGCGATCTTCGTGCCCATGTTATTTGATGACCAGGTACCTGGTGTGGATAACTTTACTAATGAGCTATCACTACCACAAGAACCTAAAGAAGACATGCAACTGCTTTTAGATAACATTCCAAAAACATCCGCACAAGTATTATCTAAACCCGTACCCGTGCAAGTTGATTTACAAGCCGAGTCGATCAAGCAGTCAGTAAAAGGCACGAATCTTAAAAGCTGGACTATTCAAGTGGGTAGTTTTAGCAAGGAAGCAAATGCGTTAGAATTTCGGGATAAATTACGCAAGAGTAAATTTACTGCCTATGTAGACTCGGTAACGACCGGCCAGGGAACTTTATATCGCCTGCATGTTGGTCCTGAACTAGACGAAAAAAGAGCGCAACAAACCCAGCAGAACCTGGAAACACAATACAAAGTAAAAACTCTTCTGGTTTCTGAATAGAGCGAATAATGGAATTGATCTGGATAGACTATGCCATTATCGGCTTAATCAGTATTTCACTTATCACCGGCCTTTTCCGAGGCTTGATTCGCGAAGCATTTGCTCTGGTTACCTGGGGAGTCGCAAGCTGGGTAGGCTTTAGTTTTTGCCTCCCCTTTGCCGCTTTTTTTAAAACCAGCATCAGCGATACCAATGCTAGAATTGCCCTGGCTTTTGTACTACTTTTTATAATAACCTTAATTGTCGGCGCAATTATCAATAAACTACTCGGCGCGCTGATTAAAAACACCGGTTTAACAGGAACCGATCGTTTAGCAGGGCTTGTTTTTGGCATAGCTCGAGGCGGCGTCATCATTATTCTATTAGTCATGCTAGCTGGTTTGACGCCTGCACCTGAAAGTTCATGGTGGCAGAAATCTCAGCTACTGCCGCACTTTCAAACATTAGCAGTCTGGTTAAAAGCGCATATACCTGAGGGTATTGCCGACTCTTTAAATTTTCAATAAACTCTAAAAACGCAGGAAATAACATGTGCGGTATTGCAGGGATTGTCTCCCACCAAAATGTAAATCAGGATCTGTATGATGCGCTCACTGTGTTACAGCACAGAGGACAAGATGCAGCAGGCATTGTAACATGTGAAAACGGACGTTTACATTTACGCAAAGACAACGGTTTAACCCGTGATGTCTTTACCACCGAGCAGATGGTCAAACTAAAAGGCCATATGGGCATTGCCCACGCACGCTATCCAACGGCAGGGTGCTCTAGCTCATCCGAAGCGCAGCCATTTTATGTCAACTCGCCTTTTGGCATCACTCTCGCGCATAACGGCAACCTGACCAATGCCGAGCAATTAAAGAAAGAACTCTTTATTCAAGATCAGCGTCATCTGAATACTAATTCAGATTCCGAAGTCTTGCTCAATATCTTTGCCCATGAATTACAGCAACTGGGTAAACTAGACCTCAATAAAAATGATATATTCAAGGCTGTCGAAGGAGTACACCGGCGTTGTAAAGGCGCTTACGCCGTCGTAGTTATGATTCCTAATATCGGGGTAATAGGCTTCCGGGACCCACATGGCATACGCCCTATTGTGTTTGGCGAACGCAAAACAGAACAGGGTTCTGAATTTATAATCGCCTCGGAAAGTGTTGCACTTGATGTATTGGGATTTGAGTTGATCAGGGATATCGAACCCGGAGAAGCCGTGTATATTGAAGAATCAGGCATACTACACACACAGCAATGCTCTGAAACTACTGACCATTGTCCGTGTATTTTTGAATACGTCTACTTTGCCCGCCCCGATTCAATCATTGACAACATCTCTGTGTACAAAGCGCGCTTGCGTATGGGCGACAAACTAGCTGAGAAAATTCTAAGAGACTGGCCAGATCATGATATCGACGTGGTCATCCCCATACCCGACACCAGCCGCACCTCTGCCCTGCAAATGGCACACACGTTAGACGTCAAATTTCGTGAAGGGTTTATAAAAAATCGCTATATAGGCCGCACTTTTATTATGCCTGGCCAGCAAAGGCGCAAGAAATCAGTACGGCAGAAACTAAATGCTATCGGCCTCGAATTTGAAGGCAAAAATGTTCTACTAGTTGATGATTCTATAGTACGCGGCACAACCTCAGAACAAATCATTCAAATGGCGCGTGATAAAGGCGCAAAAAAAGTTTATTTTGCCTCTGCAGCTCCAGCAGTACGTTATCCTAATGTCTACGGTATCGATATGCCGGCAGCGCATGAATTGATTGCGCACAATCGTACCGAAGACGAAATCGGTAGCGCCATAGGCGCAGATAAGATGATCTATCAAGACCTGGAAGACTTAATTGATGCTGTACAAAAAGGTAATACCAATATTAAGCATTTTGATACTTCCTGCTTTGACCATCAGTATGTTACAGGCGATATAGATGATGCTTATTTACAAAGTATTGAAGCCCAGCGTAATGACATAGCCCAGACAGGCAGAAATATAGAAACGGCCAACATCGACATACATAATTCAAAATAATGGCTCTACGTGAACCGTAGTGGGTAATGCGATAGTACAAAGATGAATAGTGCCACTTTATTTAGCATGGCCCTTGATCTACAAGCTCCTTGGCACGTGGAAGATATTTCATTTATTTCTGACGAATCTCAATCAAAAGTATCAGGTTTCATGATGTTATACCATGATTTCTTAAAAGGTCAGCCTGAAACATATCAGGTGATTTTTTTAAATATTTCGGGGGTTATTCTATCGCTGAAAATCCTGGAAACGGAGTTTAAGCGAAGTGAAATTTTTAGTTCCTGATAGCGATAGGGTCGGGTGTTTTCTCGAAGCGTCTTTTTGCGTAGAGAAAATACAAGACATCGCGTCAAGCAATTTTAGGCCACTAAATAAAAACCCCTCTAGGGTTTTTATTTAGTGGTCGCAGGGCGAATCAGGGCATCGTAGATTTTAATCAGTCCCGTTAAGCTTTTGCCGCATTGTGGGCTTGGATGCCCAAAATGAGCTTTCGCAAAAGTAGGGGTTCCCCGCACCACCATTGAACCGCTTCAAAGAACGCTCTAACCTTTAATTCTCTCTGTAAGCTACCATGGGCTGTAAAAGATCAAAAAATCGTCTAAATTAGCCTTTAATTCAATGATATTACTATACGTTGTACCTTTTGCATATTCGCACCCATCATGAACACCCATTAGCAAGCATCGTGAACACTCATTATTATCGAATGTGAACACCTAACCGCATCGGATCGTGAACACTTTTCTGGTTCTATGCGCATGGGTGTTCATGATCGTAAGAATACGCACCTTTGATAGCCTTATCATTAATCGTTCCATTCACTCACTCTACCGTTCCATTTGTTTTAGGGGTGTATGACGCAGTGAATCGATGGCCTATTTTTTCTTTATTACAGGCACCCTCAAACTACTATGCTTATAGAATTATAGATCTTCAGGACTCTTTTTCTAGATTCTTCATCAATCAAACTATCACCTGCATAACCCTCAAGAATTCCATTGATTTCTTTTAAATGAGGTATCAAAAGCTCTTTGTCTTTTGCTTTAAGATCATAGTGATTTATCGTTCTTAGTAATGCTATTGAAGCACTGTTTAAGCTTTTATTTTGCCTTGGAGTCGGATTGTCGTGGGAAGTTGCTAGCCCTAATTTCTGGATGACTTCTTGTACCACATCACCTTCGTATTTAAATGCTGACACGTTGTTTTTACCAAACAGTACTTGGCATTCGGTGATGAAACCTTGATAGTTTAAATGCTGAGAAAACCATTCGATATCTAACATTTCAGAAAAGGATAAGTTTTTGCCATAACAGGGGTTATTTTTAATTTGTGGGTTGCGAATACATTGTTTGTAATAGCTTTCAATAAACACGAGGGGGTCACGAAACCATACCCAGATTTCAATATCGAAGAGCTTACTCAGCTCACATAAAAACTCTTTTGATTCGTCAGGAAAGTCCCACCAGTAATTATAAATACCTTCAGATGACAGGATGATGGTATGGGTGTCTTTTTTAACTTGCGAGATTATATTCTTAAAGTTTTCTAAGAAGTTTTCCAAGTGTGTTGTGACTAAATTTTTCTCAAACCATTGGTGTTTTGGTGCGGTGGGATTTTGTAATCTTTCAAGGTTATGCGGGTAAAGAATACCTTTTCCTCTGAGCTTCCGTTGCTTTTTATCAAGGTAGGTTTGTAAGCTCGTCGTGCCAGTTTTTGGTGTGCCCGCATGGATAATTAGCTTTAGTGGCTGTGCCTTTAGTTGCTCTAGTGATTGCTCAAATGGTTTTAATAGCTCAGCCAGTTCGTTGGCAAAATGAATGCTTGGTTTTTCCATAGCAGTAAATAAAAAACCTCTTAAAAGTATGGGGATGTGAAAGCAAAGGGTGACTTTATTCTAATCTGAGCTTTATTAAAGATTGTTTCTACTGGAATCTCAACATCTTCATTTACTCCATATACCAATCAATTGGTTACAGTGTTTTTTCAAGATAGAAAAACCAAAAGAATCATATAGGGTCCGCCTCGTATTACAAGTAAAATTTTGATCGTTAACACCTTCTTTTAACTGGGTGATTGACTCATACCTATTCAGGTAGATCCACTCACATTTGGCACTTCGCCAAAAGCGTTCGATGCAGAAATTATCCGTTGCTCTTCCTTTGCCATCCATTGAGATTGTCATCTCTTTATTTTTTAGGCGGTATGTCTGAATGTCACTGTAATATTAACTCCCTTGGTCGGCATTCCCAACCTGTTTCTCCTTGTTAATTTCAAACCCTCGCAGCTTGTAGCTGCATTTCTGGTGCGATTTAATCGCAACGATGGTATTGGGGCTTGCTTTACAGCTAGAACGGTGTGTAACTTCATTTCTTGACGATAGCTTGCCACTGTATTCAGGCTTACCTGGATGTTTTCTTCTAATAGCTGTTGATGTACTTTAGCGGCGCCATAAATTGGGATTTCTTCGAAGAGTTGTGTTATCTGTAGTTGTTTAGTTCGGTCCCTTTTTTTGTAGTAAAAGCGACTTCTGTTGAGCCCTAAGAATACGCACATAAGGTGTTTTGGTATACGCTATATATTTCAAAGGGAAAGTTTTTATGTGGAAAATGGAAAGTAAAAAAAATAAAATCAGGGATTTACAAAGTTATGTCAGGTTTAATCAGGCGGTGAAAATTTGGCGTAAGCCTTGCAGATCTTTAATTTCTATTAATTTCCGTTGCACATTGAGAAAGCCAATATTTTGAAACTGCGCCAGTGTTCTACTGACTGTTTCCAGAGTTAACCCTAAATGCTCTCCAAGTTCCTGACGAGTTAAACATATATTAAATTGTACGGCAGAATAGCCTCGACTTTTCAAACGATCAGATAAATTAATTAGGAATTTTGCCACTTTTTCTTCTGCAGAACTTTTGCTAGCCATGACCTGGCTCTGGGATTCATTGATAGCCTCACTAGAATGTTTTAATAGTTCCCGTGCAATACCAGGAATCTTGGCACATAAACCCTCAAGCTTGCCTACTGGCAACACACAATAGCATAAGTTCTCCAGAGCTATTGCCGAACAGTTATATTTATTCTGAAACAGTCCGTCAAAGCCGATCAATTCACCGGGCAAAAGCACATTAAGAATATGTTCATTACCTGCCCCATCATTAGAAACTAATTTTGCAGAACCCGATTTAATCGCCGCGACCATGTTAAATTCATCTCCTTGACGGTAAATATAATCACCTTTTTGCAGAGAGATATTGCTTTTAACTTCTATACTCAAGTTCTCGACTTCTTGTTGAGATAAGCCTCGAGGAAGACAAATTTCATCTAATGAACAGTTTGTACAACTGACGTTAAAGTCCTTTACCATCTGATCCATATGTACTCCGGTACTAATAAAATTGCTACACTTCGCGCGATAATTACGCTGTTATGGCATATCGGCCAAAAAATGGTCGCCAGAATGCATCGACTACTTAATTCTCATTTTATTGATCTGGATCAATAAATAAAATTTCAAACGCTTTAATATACATCCCGAAGCTAAACAAAGCACTCAGCTTCAAGTTGCAGGGCTATTCAGGAAAAGAAAGCTCCTTAGGATCTTTTCCAGAATAACTCCGTAAATACTGCAATAACCAGTTTTTAACACCAAAGTTCACTATATGAACAACAATGAGGATTAACAAATGAAATTATTAAAAAAAATTAGCGCAATGGTACTTTTAATTACCAGCATTTCGGTTTTAGTTGGCTGTGGAACAGGTGCCGACAGTGCAGGCATGGGCGCAACATCTTCAGCCAAGACTGCTTCACTTCTATAGTAGTCTAATCCTAATAATAACCCTCGTCCATACTGAGGGTTATTATTCTCGATTATAAGGAATAATTTTATTTTATCCCTTTCCCCCAAATAGCTTTCCAGTTCATTCAACAAGCCAGCCTCAACCTCATCTCCTCAAGTAAAGTCACCTATATCAGCTCTGTTTTAATACTTTTATCAAACGCTACAAATTGTCTCTAAGCAATTAGGCTATGCTCAGCACCATGTTAATTAGTTATTTCTAATGCAACGGCAACAGAGAACAATTTTACCCGAATTCTTTTATTTTAAAATCGAATAAACTTAAGTATAATTAATTGCTTTTTGCTAACGAATGAGCATATTATCGCTACGACGTCGGCTTATCTGCATAAAAAGGACATACATGACTGCATTAGTGGGCATTATCATGGGCTCAACCTCTGACTGGGAAACCATGCGCTTTGCATCTGAAAAACTGGAACAACTAGGCATACCGTTTGAAGTCGAGGTTGTCTCCGCTCACCGCACACCTGACAAACTTTTTGACTATGCTGAATCAGCAGAAGGCAAAGGGCTGGAAGTGATTATTGCCGGTGCAGGTGGCGCAGCTCATTTACCGGGTATGACCGCGGCAAAAACAGCGATTCCTGTCTTAGGCGTACCTATTCAATCTAAGGCATTAAGTGGCATGGACTCTTTATTATCCATCGCACAAATGCCCGCCGGCATTCCCGTGGGCACACTCGCCATAGGCAAAGCTGGCGCAACTAATGCCGCTTTATTAGCCGCTGCAATCATTGCCAATAAGCATACTGAATACAAGCCCCCCCTTAATGCCTTCCGCCAACAGCAGACAGAAACCGTGCTCGCTAACTCAGACCCCCGGGAGCTTGCTTAATGGTTATTGGTATTTTAGGTGCTGGTCAACTGGCAAGAATGCTTGCCCTCGCTGGTAAACCTTTAGGGCTTAAATTTATATTCCTAGACCCTACCCCTGCTTCCTGTGCGGCAGATTTAGGCAAGCACCTGATCGGTGACTATACTGATAAAGCGTTATTGACGCAGTTAGCAGAAGAATCAGACATTATTACTTATGAGTTTGAAAATGTTCCGGTTGAGATCATTGACTTCTTAAATGCCAATACGCCTGTTTACCCCCCTGCAAAAGCTTTATTCATTGGCCAGGACAGAATCACCGAGAAAACTTTCTTGCAGGACTTAGGCATTGCTACCGCCTCATTTTCCGCTGTTTCCAGCTTAGAAGAACTGCAACAGGCAATGCCGGATATAGGTTACCCTGCTATCCTTAAAACTCGTCGCCTAGGCTATGACGGCAAAGGACAGGTTGTACTCAGTAGTGATCAGGATCTAGCTGAGGCATGGCAGGCCGTCAAAAGTGCCCCTTGCGTCGTAGAAGGTTTTGTACCCTTTGACCGGGAAATCTCAATTATTGCCAGTCGCAGCGTCTCGGGGGAAATTGTCTACTACCCATTATCAGAAAACGAGCACCACAAAGGTATTTTACGTCTCGCTAAAAATACCCAGAATGACCCATTACAGGCGCAAGCTGAGAACTATATCAACACTATCCTGACGGCACTTGATTATGTTGGTACGATAGCGCTGGAATTATTTGCGGTCGACAACAACATCATTGCCAATGAATTTGCCCCCAGAGTACATAATTCAGGACACTGGACCATTGAAGGCTCGGAAACCAGCCAATTTGAAAACCACCTCAGAGCCATTATGGATATGCCTTTAGGTTCAACCCACTCGCTGGGTTACGCCGCCATGCAAAACTTTATCGGCAATGTTCCTGCTAGTAACCAGCTACTTTCATTATCTCAAGTGCATTTGCATTTATATGATAAAGCCGCTCGAAAAGGGCGTAAACTGGCCCACGCAACGATCAGAACAGATACTTTAAAAAACTTTACCGACTTAATTGACTCACTCACCGAACTTGCCAAGCAAAGTGATGACTCGTAAAAATCACCTTTCTTTAAACTTAACGCATTATTCTTATGAAAAACACTGAAAACCCTGTCGTTTCTATACACTATACATTAACCAATAAAGCCGGCGAAAAACTCGACAGCTCAATCGGCGCGGAACCTTTAAGTTACCTACACGGCGCAGGTAATATCATTCCTGGCCTTGAAAGCGCACTTAGCGAATCATCGGTCGGTGATAAATTAACTGTGACTATTGAAGCCGCCGATGCTTATGGCGAACGTAATGAACAACAAATCCAGACTGTTGGAAAAGAAATGTTTCAGGGCATTGACACCATAGAAGTAGGTATGCAGTTTCAGGCCGACTCTAGCAATGGTCCCGCTGTTGTTACCATTACCGAAATAGAAGAGGATAACATCACTATTGATGGCAATCACCCTCTTGCCGGTGAGCAACTAACATTTGATGTAGAAGTCATGGACATTCGCCCCGCGACCGAAACAGAAATGGAGCATGGTCATATTCATGGTGCAGGTTGTAACCACGAGTAAAACACCCTTCGTAGGTTAGGTTAGATTTTTTAGCGAAGCAAAAAAACGTAACCCGCCAAGTTACTGGTAGTATCAACCATGCCTATCCGGTTGCCTCCCAAAATACTGGGTCGGGATCGCATCCATTCATACTGGGCCCCTCAGAGCACGCTATAGACATAGCTCGACGGGATGCTTCAGGAAGCACTCGAATAGGCATGGTATCAACATATGCCGGGTTACTTATCTACGCTACGCTAGATAAGCTAACTCAGCCTACAAACTCTAATGTTTCCAACTAGACAAATGGATCAATTACAATCCGGTATCCGCATCACTGTACGCGCTGTTATTATTCAGGATAACAAAGTCCTATTAATCAAAAAAGACAGCCCGCAAGAAGGTGTACGCTACACCCTACCTGGCGGTGCATTAGAACCTGGAGAAACCTTGCATCAAGCGGTGATTCGCGAATGCCTAGAAGAAATCAATAGCGCAGTCGAAGCCTTTGACGTGCTACATATCGCCGATTTTTTTATCCCCAAGCTAGATCCAAAACCTTACACCCGCCACCAACTCGAAGTATTAATTCAATGCCAGACCCCTGTAGACTATATTCCCAGCTCAGGCCCCGATCCAGATAAGCATCAGGTAGGGGTAGAATGGTTACCCGTAGAAAAATTAGCTGAACAGACTATTTCACCCAACTTCTTTGCTGAATTGCTGATTAACTTGCATAGCCAAGAACATACCGTTTATCTGGGCTCAGTTACATAGCTATTGATTAAAACACCACAAAGCCATTTTACAGTGATTCAAATCAGGTAGAAGAAACCATGTCCACCCGGCTGCCCCCAATGTACTGGGCCGGAGGGGGCACATCCATTCATACTGCACCCCTCAGAGTGCGCTATAGTCATGGCCCGGCGGGATAGTATTGTGCTCGCGAGGATGCCTTGGGAAGCAACAGGATAGGCATGAAAGAAACTTTATCCACGCCCTCTAAGTACATTTCTGTTACACCGGGTTCGTTACCTACGCTTCGTTAGATAACATAACCTACATTATTCCTAGGCTTTCCCACATTTCATCTACTTTTTTCACGACATCATCGGACATAGAAATAACACGCCCCCATTCCCGAGTCGTTTCTCCAGGCCATTTATTGGTTGCATCAAAGCCCACTTTAGATCCCAGACCGGATACCGGTGAGGCAAAATCCAGATAATCTATCGGCGTGTTTTCCAATATCGTTAAGTCACGAGCGGGATCCATTCGTGTGGTAATAGCCCAAATCACTTCCTGCCAGTTATGGACATCAATATCATCATCGACAACAATCACAAACTTGGTATACATAAACTGCCGTAGATAAGACCAGGTTCCAAGCATAACGCGCTTGGCATGACCCGCATATTGTTTTTTCATACTAATCACTGCCATACGATAGGAACAACCTTCGGGCGGCAGATAAAAATCGGTGATTTCAGGAAACTGCTTTTGCAGGATCGGTACGAATACTTCGTTTAAAGCAACGCCTAATACCGCAGGCTCATCGGGCGGCTTGCCTGTATAGGTGCTGTGATAAATCGGTGCCTGCCGCTGAGTTATGCGCTCGATGGTAAAAACCGGAAACTCATCGACTTCGTTATAGTAACCGGTATGATCGCCAAACGGCCCTTCGGGCGCTGTTTCTCCTGGATATAGAAATCCCTCCAGCACAATTTCTGCACTGGCTGGGACTTGCAAGTCATTGGTTTGCGATTTGGCTACTTCGGTTTTACTGCCACGCAATAAGCCTGCAAAGGCATATTCAGACAGCGTATCGGGCACCGGGGTAACAGCAGCCAGGATAGTTGCTGGATCTGCACCCAATGCAACTGAGATAGGAAACGGTTCACCCGGGTGTGCTTCCTGCCATTCCCGATAATCTAAAGCTCCTCCCCGGTGCGCCAGCCAGCGCATAATCACTTTGTTTTTAGCAATCACTTGCAGGCGATAAATACCCAGATTTTGTCGTTCTTTATAGGGTCCTTTGGTAATTACTAAAGGCCAGGTAATCAAAGGTCCGGCATCATTAGGCCAGCAGGTTTGTATCGGGTACTGACCCAGATCAATTTCATCGCCAATCCTGATTAGCTCCTGGCAAGGTGGGTTTTTCACCAGCTTAGGCGCCATATTCAGCACATTTTTAAAGACTGGAATTTTATCCATCGCATCTTTCATGCCTTTAGGAGGTTCTGGCTCTTTTAATTGCGAAAGCAATTCACCCACCCCGCGTAATGCAGTAACCGAGTTTTCACCCATCCCCATCGCCACGCGGTCGGGCGTACCAAATAAATTAGCCAGTACCGGAATATTATGCCCTTTAGGGTTTTCAAATAATAAGGCAGGACCACCTTGCTTTAAGGTCCGGTCACAGATTTCGGTCATTTCAAGTACCGGATCCACTTCCTGGGGAATCCGCCTTAGTTCACCTTTTTTTTCCAGTTGAGCAATGAAATCTCTTAAGTCTTTATATTTCATGCGGCTATTCCACTATGTCTAAGCAAGGCATCAATTTTCGGCTCACGTCCTCTGAATTTAACAAATAACTCCATCGCGTCGCTGCTACCACCGGTTTCCAGAATATGCGTCAGAAAATTTTCCCCAGTCTGCTGGTCAAATATGCCGTTCTCTTCAAATAAAGAATAGGCATCACTAGATAACACTTCTGCCCATTTATAACTGTAATAGCCTGCCGCATAACCACCGGAAAAAATATGCGCAAAGCTATGTGCAAAGCGGTTAAAGTCCGGAGGAATCATAACTGACACTTGCTCTCGTATCGCGTTTAACTTGTCATAAATTTTCGCGCCTAGTTCAGGTGAGTAATCCTGATGCATTTTAAAGTCAAACAGACTGAATTCAAGCTGTCTAACCATAATCATGCCGGCCTGAAAGTTTTTCGCCGCCAGCATTTTATTAAACAATTCTTCGGGTAAAGCAGCTCCTGTCTTGTAATGCCCTGAGATTAAAGCCAGGCTCTCCCTCTCCCAGCACCAATTCTCCATAAACTGACTCGGCAGTTCCACCGCATCCCATTCGACACCATTAATCCCTGATACGCCTAAATAATCAACTTTAGTCAGCATATGCTGTAAGCCATGACCAAACTCATGAAATAAGGTCAGTACTTCGTCATGGCTTAGTAGCGCCGGATCATTACCTGCCGGTGGGGTAAAGTTACAGGTTAAATAAGCGACCGGAATTTGAATGACATCGCCTGTTTTTTTCCGACCCACACAATCATCCATCCAAGCACCGCCTCTTTTATGAGGGCGCGCATATAAATCAATATAGAATTTACCGCGTAACTCCCCAGCCTTATCTTTAATCTGAAAAAAGCGTACATCTTTATGCCAGGCATCAATATTATCAAGCTCAGAGATATTCAAGCCATAGAGTTTTTCGACCACATTAAACAATCCCTGCAAAACCTTTGGCGCAGGAAAATATTGTTTTACTTCCTCTTGCGATAAATCATAGGCATGCTGCCGCATTTTCTCTGAGTAATAACCGGCATCCCAGGTGTGTAGATTGGTTACAGCGTATTGCTGCTGAACAAATTCAGCGAGTTCTGCCAGATCTTTACGCGCCTGAGGCAAAGACTTCTCTGCTAATTCCTCTAAAAAGTCAGTGACCTCGCTGGTGGAATCGGCCATTTTTGTCGCCAGCGACAGTTCAGCATAATTATTAAACCCTAACAGCTGCGCCTTTTCGTGGCGCAAAGCAATAGTCTGTTCCATAATCTCAGTGTTGTCCCAGTCACTATTACTACCTAATTCAGAGGCCCGCGTGGAAAAAGCCTTATACATATCCGCACGCAACTGCCTATCATCAGCATAAGTCATCACTGCGATATAGGACGGGAATTGTAGCGTTAACATCCAGCCTTTTTTTCCTTCCTGCTCTGCCGTTTGTCTTGCTTGTTGTAAAGCAGATTCAGGCAAGCCTGCCAGATCGCTCTTTTTTTTGATCAATTTTTGCCAGGCATTGGTAGCATCTAATAGGTTTTCTTCATACTTGCTGGCAAGCCGTGATAGTTCCAGGCTAATTTCCTTATAGCGTGCTTTCTTTTCAGCATCCAGATCGACACCCGACAAACGAAAGCTACGCAAAGCATTCTGAATAATTTTTTTCTGCGCAGTGTCTAATAGCGCATAGTCATCACTGGCTGCAATTGCCTGATAAGCTTTAAACAGCCCTTTATGCTGCCCCATCTCGGTAGAATAGGCACTTAATTTAGGTAAACAAGCATTATAGGCATCGCGTAATAAGTCATTATTAACCACTGAATTCATATGACTGACAGGCGACCAGGCTTTATTGATTCTATCCTCGACTTCATCGAGAGGTGCAATAAGGTTTTCCCAGCTATAGCTATCATGCTCAGCTAATAATTGCTCTACGCTAGACTGGGCATCACCCAGTAACTGTTCAATTGCTGGCTCTATATGTTCGGGTTTAATTTGTGAAAATTGCGGAAGTTCTGAGTTTTCTAGTAAGGGGTTATTCATTTTTTTGGTACGATAATTTCTATAAAGTGTTAGGGTTTAATTCAAGTTTAGGAGAGTACTGCTGCCATTGACTCACATAAAAATCAAAATGCCATTTATACTGTATGCTTTTAAGTTTAGCCAAGAAAATCATTATCTATTACTTAACAACACTGAGTGAGTAGAATTATAATACAGTTAGCCTACAATATACTTAAATGCACCCATGATAAGCTTATTACGGATACAAACGGATACTCTTAAATTTAACACGACAGCTACCGAAACGGACTTCCTGATTCCTTTTAAATTATCCGAAGAATCATTTACTCACTGGCTATCCACCCTGGACAGTAACTCAGCCGCTGAAAAAACTCATCAGGTATTATTGGCGATACAGGCAATCAATCAGGAAGACAAGTTAACTAAGAAACAAAAATCACTGCTACTGGAATGCATTTATAAATCCATGCTGGATTTTTTAACGCCACTGAACACGATTATTTTAAATAGTTCGCTTCCTCTTGCCAAACACGAACAACAGAATACGCAAAATATTGTATCTATCTATGCAGAACTAGCTAATGGATTCGAAAGCTGCCTTCCTAAAATAAGCGATTTAAGCAGTGCCCAGAGCATGTTTTATGGCTTGCAGTCCTTGATTAATGCCTACCTTCATATTGCTGAAATCTATCAACAAGTCTACCCTGGCTTCTGGAAACAAAGCTATAAGTTCTACGGTCTGGCATCCAAGCTAAAAATACAGGACTTAAATATTGAACAGCATGGCTATCACAGCAATACTATTAATAAGGCATTCAAACATCTAATAGCACTTTACCACTGCGATTTAGAGCACTTTCGTCCACGCGATATATTTATTGTTTCTGCATGTGTAGAAATGCATACTTCGGTAATGTTGCTGGGCAGAAAAATTCCGATAGAAAAAACATCCCGATATTCTAGCCTCGATTTAACCCTGGATAAACCACCCAGCGTTATAACCAACCTTAAACAAACCGAAAAAAATGCAATACGTTTTTTTTCTGCTTATAGTGCTGCTATAGAAATTAACAAAAATGCACCGAATGAAGCACCAGGTTCTGGCGTTATCAAATCAATAAACCGCGAAAACATTTTACAGGCCGCGAAAACTCTAAGCCTATCGCAACAGCGTAAATTTACCCGCTTTAATGAAGAAAATGAATACCCTGGTATTATTGGCTTTAGTCATCTTATTGAACAATTACACAATGCCAGTCCCCTGAGACCCAGTACCACAAACAAAAAAGCCATTGATCAAAGAGACCCCCGAATAGCAGGAGGTTGGGCAGTTCCCAATATCGAATTAGTAACGGAAGGGTATGAATCGATAGATGCCTTGAAACAAAACCAACTACCTAGTGGTCTGTTACGAGAAGAACAAAGCAAGGCCGAACTTGCGATCAAAAGTTCTCTGCGTAAAAACATCTGGACAAAGTCCGAAAGTAAAGCAAAGCACATTCCTACTATTAACCCGGATAAGCTTTATGTTGTCGACAGTAGTATCAAAGGCTACAGGATTATTTTTGATACAAACGCCAACCAGTCTACAATACAAATTGGCGATATTATTGGTATCAATAATAACAATACCATGGAAATTGGCATGATTTGCAGGTTAACGCAGCTAACGGAACATAAGTTGCAATTAGGTATCAAATTATTAGCGCTGGAATCTGAACTTTGCTATATTTCCCTACCTAATCATGACTCTGTTTATACATGGGCAATCTTCTTACCTGGCATAAAGGCGCTTAATTCACCAGACAGCCTAATTTTTAATGATAGCAAGTTTCGTTCGGGTGAATTTATTAACCTTCACCGGGCAAATATTGAGCCCGTTTCCTGTCGCTTAAACAAACTGTTACATCTAACCTCTGCCGCAATGCATATTGAACTTTTTAATGCCAAGGCTATGCAATAGTAGCCTTCGCTATAATATTTTTTCTACAGCAGACGCCAATAGTTCTAGAAAACCTGTTTCCAGGCTAATTGAGCCCTGATGCATTGAAGTATCCCATAATCTATCAGAGCGATCTACTGGTGTTTTTCTGGTTTTAAGTGCTTTGTTCTTTTGCTCCTGTGCATGTAATAACTGCCCACCTGCCTTTTTCCATTCCAGCAAATGCGTCACTTCCCCACTATCTAACCAAAAGCCATGTAAGCGGCAACTGTCCACGATAACACCACTCTTTTGCGCAAAATTAGTGCGCCGCATAAACTCCAGACAAACAGGACATTTAACATACTTAACAATCTGTTTGCTGCGATACCGATCCGCATTAATATTATCCAGGTGCGTCAGGTTAATTGACTGCACATCACTTACCGAATGGTTGAGTAAAATCTCCAGTTCTCCCAGGTCAAAAAACAAGCCAAAGCAATCTGCACAGCGGTCAATAGCAAGCCGTTCATCTAGCTGCAACTGGATCGTTTGTAGGGGCTTTACACAATGTGGGCACAAACGACCAGAAGTCTTTGTATGCTCTAAAACATCATGCTTGGCCTGTAAGTCTACATCATTACGCACACCACAATATTGACATCGGTTAGTGTTTGCCAGCAAGGGGGCTGAGCAACTCTGACATCGAGCCATTACAAGCTATCCAGAATTTCTTTTTTCTTGGCACTATATTCATCTTTTGAAATTAACTCTGCCTGGTACATTTTTTTTAATTGCACTAGCTTTTGCATAGGATCAGAAAATTCAACGCCAGAGTCTGTACTCGGATTTTTTTTATCCGTAGAAAAGTTAGCGCCCATGGTTTGCGACATCATCTGCCCCATGCCCATACCAGCCCCTAGGCCCATACCTAAACCTGCACCACCCCCTTCATTTCTTGCAGCTTCACGCATTGCCTCTAATTGCTGTATGCTCGCATAATCTAGTCCTACTGCTTCGGCTGCCTGTGCTTCAGCACTTAAGTTAGCAATTCTGTTGATGCGCTTTAAAGTACCTTCATCAAAATCGGTTCCTTCGATACGAAAATCGGTAATAACAAAGCCCATTTTCAAAAACTCTTGCTGTAATTGGGCATTCATTCCCGCTGCAATTTCTTCACGATGCGCATCAATCTCAGCGTAAGAATATCTACTTTCTGCTAGAAAGTCTGTCAAAGGATGAAGCAGGCGACTGGACATCACCTGGCGGAAATCCTCTATATAAAAATCATTTTCTGTACCTACGACATTGACAAAAAATGCTTTAGGATCATCGATACGATAACTATAATTACCATACGCAAGCAAAGAAACCGGAAAATTGTATTTTGGATCATCGTACTTAATCGGCGAATTTGTACCCCATTTTTGATCCAGGATTTTTGTGCGTCGATAAAAGTAAATATGTGCCTTATGCTCACTGTCAAAAAACTGCATAAATTTGGTTACAGTCGTCCAGAAAGGGGTATTATCCGTTTCTAGATTGATCAACCTGGACTCATTGAGTATCGCTTTTATCTTACCCTCGTAGACAAAAACACACCCTTGCCCTGGACCTACAATTAATTTAGATGCATTCTTTAGCTCGTCGCCATTACCCTGCCATTGTTGAAATAAAGCGCCCTCAGCAGGCTCTTCCCATTGAACAACTGAACGTAATTGTCGCCTTATACCATCAAACAATGCCATAAACATTCCTTACATTTTGATATTTTTAACTAAACTTATAGCTGAATAATACCCGAAAAAAAAGTATCATAATAGATAATATTTGCAGTCAACAGGAAGTTCCCATGCCCCTTCGAACGTTTAAAAACATTTCTCCCCAACTAGGTAAAGCGACGTACATTGATTCAAGTGCGGTTATTATTGGTGATGTGACCTTAGCAGACCATGTATCTGTCTGGCCTACAGCTGTCATACGCGGGGATGTCAGTAGTATCTCCATTGGCGCAGCGACTAATATTCAGGATGGCTCTATCTTGCATGTCTCTCATGCAGGAAAACATGCTCCTGCTGAAGCACCCTTAAAAATTGGTAAAGGAGTAACAATAGGACATCGGGCAGTCGTACATGCCTGTACAGTCGGTGATTATTGCCTGATCGGTATTGGCGCAATTATCATGGATAATGCGGTTTTGGAAGATTATGTAATGCTCGGTGCTGGGGCATTAGTGCCGCCAGGAAAAGTATTACAAAGTGGATATCTTTATATCGGCTCTCCTGCTAAAAAGACGCGCGCTTTAAGCGACTCAGAAAGGGAGTTTCTGGAATATTCATCTGCTCATTATGTGCAGTTAAAGAATGAATATCTAGAACCATAAAAGCAGGATTAAGGTGGATAATCGCCTTACCCACCTCTAAAAGCCTTATCTTTCTAGCAAGGCTAACTTATCAGGCTTGCCATTCCAGTCTTCTGCTTCGGCTGGCGGCTCTTGCACATCAGTAATAACTGGCCATGTTTGAGACAATTCAGCATTAATTTCGATAAACTCCTCTTGACCTTCTGGTAATTCATCTTCTGCAAAAATAGCTTCTGCAGGGCACTCAGGCTCACACAGAGTACAATCAATACATTCATCTGGATCGATAACCAGAAAGTTAGGGCCTTCATGAAAACAATCAACAGGACAAACGTCAACGCAATCAGTAAATTTACATTTGATGCAGTTTTCGGTAACGACAAAAGTCATACTAAAATACCTTTTATATATTATTAAAAATCATGTGTTTAAGTGAGATATAACACACTTCCTTCCATGCCATCCAAATATATCATTCGAAAGTGGATTAGCTAGATATTTTATCAGAAAGAATTGAGAAAATGCACGTTATTAAAGCTGTTCTTTTGAAAAATTTAAAATGCCTGCTACAGAGCAAGCTTTACGCCCATGGCAAACAGTAGTATAGCAATTGAAATTCTTAGCCAATTGTCTGGAATATACCTACCAACTAAGCTACCGAGATAAATGGCAGGGATGCCTCCTGCCAATAATCCAAATAACAGATCATAGTCTACCGAGCCAAAATGCAAATGCCCCATTCCTGCAATCGCCGTTAAAGGAACAGCGTGTGCGATATCTGTACCGACGATAGCTACCGGTTTTTTACGCGGATAAAGTAAGAATAAAATAGCAGATCCAATTGCCCCGGCTCCCACCGAGGAAATAGTTACCAGTATCCCCAAAGCAACGCCCGAAAATACCGTGATATGGGGACGGTATGTTTTAAGCAGGTTCACCAGGGTTGAATTACCATGACGGTGACTAACATAAGTAAGTAGTCGACCTTTAATTAAGATAATAATCGAAGTCAGCACCAGCATAATACTCAAAGTGAGCATCATCAAGCGGTCAGAATTAAACCCGGCTGTTTTCACCTGCTCCAGTAAAGCAACTGTAATCAGAGAACTAGGCACACTGCCCATAGCCAATAAGCCTACCACGTGCCAGTCTACTGTTTTATTTCTATGATGAAAAAAAACCCCACTACATTTTGTCAGCGCTGCATATAATAAGTCGGTACCTACGGCTATTGCCGGGGCAATACCAAATCCGAGTACCAATATTGGGGTCATTAATGAGCCTCCACCAACACCCGTTAAGCCAATCACAAAGCCAACCAGACTCCCCGCAGCAATATGTATTAATTCAAAAGATAAGAAAAAGGAGATGACCCGTTCTAATATTTCCATTTCTTACCCTACTTATTAGCTAACCAGTGCTGGCTAAAAAAGCCCGCGTAGATAGCTACAACCATAATAATACCTTCTACTGAAAACAAACCTAAACTTGCCACAGCCGGCCCTGGGCAATACCCTGTCATTCCCCAGCCTATGCCAAACAGTCCTGCACCTATTAATAAGGGTCTATTGATAATAGTCTGCCTAGACACATGAAAGCCCGAGTCCAATACCGGAGCCGAACGTTTTAAAATAAAACGAAAACTCAGCATAGTCACGACTAAAGCGCCTATCATGACAAAAGCCAGACTAGGATCCCAGTTTCCGGTCACATCCAGAAAACTCAATACCTTATTAGGATCGATCATTTGTGACAAAGCCAGACCCACGCCAAAAATAATTCCCGATAACAGTGCCACTAGATTGATTTTCATTAAGCAGCCCCTAATAGCTGCTTAAGTATAAAAACCGTTAACATACCACTAAGCATAAAAGTAATGGTTGCAGTAATCGACCTAATAGAAAAGTTAGCCACACCACAGATACCATGTCCACTAGTACAACCGCTGCCCATTCTGGTACCAAAGCCCACTAGAAAACCACCGAAAATAATAAGCAAGACCGGATAGCCCTGGCGTAATTGTAGACTGCCATTTGTGAAATACTGAAAAATAAATGCGCCGAGAATTAGCCCGCAAAGAAATAAGCCACGCCAGATTTTTTCCTTTTTAGGTGCGCTAAACAAACCGTTCATCATGCCGCTGATCCCTGCCATGCGACCATTGTATAAAAGCAGCAAACTGACACTCAAACCAATTAATCCACCACCTGCCAAAGCAGAATAAGGTGTAAAATTTTCCACAGACTTACCTATTGAGATTACAAAAAAATTGCGTCATTATAAGGGTTCTGCTAGCCTGCTAGCAAACAATGTACCGGTTTCTTGTGAAAACTTTTCCTTAAATAATTAACGGACTCCATTATGTTTGAAGTTGCTGAGCTAGGACACAAGGTCACTAAAGCTGACTACAATGAAAAAGTACCCACCTTACGCACACAATTATTAACTGCCCAGCAACAACTAAGCACACTTAATTTTTCTGTTATTATTTTGATTTCAGGTGTTGATGGCGGTGGTAAAGGCGAGGTTATTAATCTTTTGAATGAATGGTTAGATCCCCGTTTCATGCGCACTAATGCCTATGATTCATCTAGCGATGAAGAAAAAGAGCGCCCTAAATTCTGGCGCTTTTGGCGTACTATGCCCGCAAAAGGCACTATAGGCATCTATGTCGGCTCCTGGTATAGCAACCCTATTGCTCAGCGTGTACACAAAGACACTAAAGAGGCTGATTTACAGTTGCAACTGACGCAAATAAAGCAATTAGAGCAAGAACTCGCAGATGACGGCACATTAATTATAAAATGCTGGCTACACTTAAAAAAAGACCCACAAAAAAAACGCCTAAAGCTGCTCGAAAATAATCCCGAGACAGCCTGGCAAGTCACCAATCGCGATAAAAAACACCTTAAAATGTACGATGATTTTGCCCGGGTTGCTGAAACTGTCTTAAAAGAAACCAGTAGCACACAAAATCCCTGGCGCATTATTGATGGCAGCGATATCCGCTACAGCAGCCTTACTGTTGGCCAGCGTGTACTGGACAAAATTAAAGCACATATTGCAGCGCATGAGTTAAAGCAAAGTATGCCAGTACCCACTCGGTCAGCGCCAATCATTCATGGCAATCAACCCAAAATTCTAGATTCTCTAGACCTGAGCCTGGAACTTGATAAAAAAGACTACAATGAGAAATTAAACTTTTACCAAGGTAAACTCAACAAGTTGGCAAGATATGCGCATCAGAAAAAAACATCCCGCGTACTGGTTTTTGAAGGCTGGGATGCAGGAGGCAAAGGAGGCGCCATTAGGCGGCTCACCCGTGCACTTGACTCCAGAAACTATCAGGTTATCCCTATCGCCGCCCCGACCGATGAAGAACAAGTACAGCATTATTTATGGCGCTTCTGGCGCCATATGTCGCGCGCAGGCCGCATCACTATTTATGATCGTAGTTGGTATGGGCGTGTGTTAGTCGAGCGAGTTGAAGGATTTGCCAGCGAGCAAGAGTGGACTCGCGCTTACTCAGAAATCACCAATTTTGAAAAATCCCTCACTGATCACGGTATCGTGTTATTAAAATTCTGGCTGCATATCGACCCGGACGAACAATTACGCCGTTTTAAAGGGCGTGAGAAAATCAGTTACAAACAACATAAAATTACTGAAGAAGACTATCGTAATCGGGACAAATGGGCTGAGTATTCGCTAGCTGTCAATGATATGGTTGCACATACTAACTCACAGAAGACCTCCTGGACCTTGGTTGAAGCGAATAACAAACGCTATGCTCGTATTAAAGTCATTAAAACCTACTGTGAGGCGCTAGAAAAAGCGCTGGATTGAATATGTTTGATGCGCAACTTAACTGGCAGACTCTTGACAAGCCGCAACCCCAGCTAAGTTATTATTACCAGACACCGGCTGGAATACTTGCAATCCAGCTGCAGGGTGAATTAGTATCCACAGTCCAGTGGATCATTAACCCACCCTTAGATGCTAAATACTCAGGACTGCCCACTGCCCTCGAACAACAAATAAACAACTACTGGCTAACAGGAAAAATGACAATACGCACTGGTCTTTTAAAACAAGGAACTGAATTCCAGCGGAACGTCTGGTGCGCCCTTTATCAAATACCACCCGGTATGACAAAAACCTATGGTGAATTAGCCAAAGAGTTAAACACTGGCCCTAGAGCCCTGGCTAATGCCTGCCGCAAAAACCCGTTTCCATTGCTTATTCCTTGTCATCGGATACTTGCCAAAACGGGTCTCGGCGGCTATGCAGGTGCTAGTTCAGGTAAATTGATTAATATCAAAGCAGCACTATTAAAACACGAAAAAATAGATACTCATGCCGTCTAAGCAGCTAATCGACACATTTATTGATGCCTTGTGGGTAGAAAATGGCTTAAGTCAAAACACCCTCAGTGCGTATGCCAGTGACTTGCGCATTTTCCACAAAAGCTTGGCAAAAAAACCGATACATCAGGCTAACAATAGCGACATCGCATTATTTCTAAGCCAGCGCTATGAGCAAGGCATTAGCGCTCGTTCATCGGCGCGAATTTTATCTAGCCTACGGCGTTTTTACACCTATTTATTACGCGAAAACCATATCGATATTGATCCTACCGCTCTCATTGATACGCCTCGTATAGGTCGCGCCCTACCTCATTCGTTATCCGAGCATGATGTAGAATTGCTGCTTAATGCACCAGAACTCACGTCCGTATTAGGTGCCCGCGACAAAGCCATGCTAGAAATGCTCTATGCTACGGGCTTGAGGGTATCAGAGCTGGTCGCATTAACCACCAGCCAGATTAATCTACGCCAGGGGGTCTTACGGGTCACCGGCAAAGGCAACAAAGAACGCTTGACGCCTATCGGTGAACAAGCCATGGAAAGCCTAGAAAACTATATGCAACACAGCCGTAAAGCTTTGCTATCTGAACGCCCCTGCAGTGCTGTTTTTGTCACTAACAGAGCAGCAGGGATGACTCGCCAGACTTTTTGGCATATTATCAAACGTTATGCAAAAAAAGCAGCGATCAGTAAATCACTGTCTCCACATACACTGCGCCACGCATTTGCCACACATTTATTAAATCATGGCGCTGACTTACGCGTAGTGCAACTCTTGCTAGGCCACAGTGATTTATCTACCACCCAGATTTATACACATATCGCCAATGAGCGACTAAAAGAACTGCATTCCCAATATCATCCCCGAGGCTAAACGACACATGACACAGAACATCCACCCTAGCGCTTATATCGCAGACCCAGCTAGTATAGGCAAAAATGTCTCTATCGGCCCATTTGCCGTTATCGAAGAACATACGCAGATCGCTGATAACTGCGAGATTGGCGCGCATGCCGTTATCCGTCCCTATACTAAAATGGGGGCAGGAAATAAAGTCCACGCACATGTGGTATTAGGAGATTTGCCGCAAGACACAAGTTTTAAAGAAACAACTGTTTCCTGGTTAGAGATCGGTGACAACAATACCTTTAGAGAAGGCTTTACAGCACATAGAGCGTCCGTAGAAAATGGCGTCACCCGCATTGGTTCAAATTGCTTTTTTATGAATAACAGCCATGTCGCCCATGATTGCCAGATTGGCAATCACACCATTTTTGCCAATAATGTCGCCATCGGTGGCTTTGTGCAAATTGATGATCGCGTGTTTATGGGCGGTACTGTGGTTGCTCACCAGTTTTGCCGCATTGGATCCTATGCAATTGTTCAGGGTACCACCGGGCTAAATAAGGATGTTCTTCCTTTCTGCCTGATTGCAGGTTACCCGGCAAGACACTATCGTCTCAACACGATAGGGCTAAAACGCGCAGGAATTACCGGCGATCGGTATAAAGTTATTTCCAGCGCTTTTAAATTGCTAAGGCAAAATGAAAGTATTGAGCATCTGCAAGATACTGAAGAAATTAAATACCTGAAACAATGGCTCGCTGTGAAATCCAATCGTGGCGTGCATGGATTTATGACGTTAGAGCGGAAGTAGACGTGAAGCATATTATTCTGCTTTACATTTTCTCTCCCTAATTCTTTCAATTGTACTTAAGCTAGCTTATTTTCTATGGGTTATTTTTTATAATGCAAGTACTTAAAAACACTTGCCCATTGCATTTACCCCAATCCATACTCTGCCCTTGCAATCTGTACCTCATAGGCATAACATCACTTTAACACTACAGATCAAATTTCATCTACTAAAGGATCTATCAAGCTACTTTTCATTTATTCCGGCTCAATATTTTTACAAGAACATATAAAACAAGGAATTAATTATGACTACCATAACTGACCCCGTTATCGACCAATGGTATAAAGATGTAGAAAATAAGCTATTGTTTAAAGTCGTCGCCATTGAAGAGAGTGATGACACGATAGACGTGCAATATAATAATGGTGATATTGGCGAATTTGATAAAGAAAGCTGGTATAACTCGACATTTGACTTTATTGAAGACCCTGAAGACTGGAGTGCCCCCTTTGATGACTTAGAGCCTGATGACCTGGGTTACTCTAATTCAGATACACGCCGTAGTGACATGGATGACACACCATTAAAAGACTTTCTAGACTAGCACAACGCTCTACTGGAAAGTTAAAAATCGGTTAAAAAACACATTAAATCAGAAGCTTAAAAACGCCGTCGCTCAACAAAAGCACACGGCACTGCACCAGGAAAAAATCTGCATGAAAATGAGTTCTCAGGAATTCCTGCAATGGAAATCTAAAAGCATCACTCTGTTAGCCATGTCTGGCGCAGGAAAAACAACACTGGCAAATAAATTACCCAGAGAAAAATGGTTCCATTATTCAGGTGATTACCGCATCGGCACCAAATATTTAGACGAGCCTATACTGGATAATATCAAACAACAGGCAATGGAAGTCCCTTTTTTAAAAGACTTATTACTTTCTGACTCTATCTATATTTGCAATAACGTCTCGGTGGATAATCTCGCGCCTGTTTCCAGCTTTTTAGGAAAAATAGGTGATAGCAAACTAGGCGGCCTGACACTAAGTCAATTCAAACGCAGACAGGCGTTACACCATAAAGCTGAAATAGCGGCGATGTATGATGTCAGTGAATTTATTCATAAGGCAGAAAGTCTTTATGGCTATAAACATTTCATCAACGATGCCGGGGGAAGCGTGTGTGAATTAGATGACCCAGCGATATTGGAACATCTTGCTAAACATACGCTGATTATTTATATAAAAACCTCGCCTGAATTCAATGAGACTATTATAAATCGAGCCAAAACATCACCTAAACCCCTATATTATAGAGAGGCGTTTTTAGACCAGCATCTAGCGGAATTCATGCGCGAAAAAAACTATACTGATATTGACACACTTCCGCCAGATGAATTTGTCAGTTGGGTTTTTCCCAAGTTATTTAAATCTCGCCTGCCGCGCTATCAAGCGATTGCTGATACATATGGCTATACTCTCAACGCCTGCGATGTTGCCAATGTTAAAGACGACACTGATTTCATTCAGCTTATCGCTGCAGCCATAGACCAGCAAACACCTTAAAAATGCCATGCCATTAGTTGCCCATACACAATTACCCACATTTCAGCGTCTGCACGAAGAAGGCGAGGATATTCTTAATCCTGACCGTGCCTCCCACCAACATATACGTGAGTTACATATAGGTTTTCTGAATATTATGCCGGATGCCGCACTGGAAGCGACTGAAAGGCAGTTTTTCCGGCTGATAGGTGCCTGTAATCAAATTGCCCAGTTTCACGTACACCCCTTTACAATTGAAGGCTTGCCACGCAATCAGACCGCCCAAGAACATATAAATCAGTACTATGAAACCTTTTCGCAACTCAAAGTTGATGGTCTGGATGCGTTAATTATCAGTGGCGCTAACGTTACCCACGAGCACCTACAGGATGAAGACTTCTGGCTACCCTTAACGGAAGTATTTGAGTGGGCTAAAAAAAATGTCACCTCCATCCTATGCTCTTGCCTTGCGACACACGCCTTAATTCAATTTTTCTATGGCATAGAACGCACTCGGCTACCAGCAAAGCGCTGGGGAGTTTATGCACATAAAGTAATAGATCGCAAGCATCCTTTAATCGCGGAAATCAATACCCGCTTTGATGTTCCGCATTCTCGCTTTAATGAAGTATTTCAACAAGATTTGGAACAACAAGGTATTAAAATACTCGTTGCCAGTCCAGAAGCAGGCGTTCATCTTGCGGTGAGTCCCGATGGCTTTCGTATCGTCTATTTTCAAGGACACCCTGAATACGACGCCATTAGTCTGATGAAAGAATACAAACGTGAAGTCATGCGTTTTATTGATCAGGAAACCGAGCAATACCCTCCTTTTCCTGAGCATTATTTTAATACGGAAGTACAAGCAGTTTTCACTGCGTATGCCGAACAGGTACACAGTGCATTAAAGTACCAGCATGCAATACCGAATTTTCCAGAACAGGACATAGAAGATTTTTTAGACAATACTTGGCGCGATACCGCAAAAGCGGTATTTAATAACTGGTTAGGAAAAGTCTACCAGGTGACCAATCAAGATAGGAGACTCCCTTTTATGCAAGGCATTAACCCTGACAATCCGCTTGATTTATAAAGATAAAAAACACTTGCTTTGCAATGCATACGAAAATTTTACAATAAGCTATCGACTTAGCTGAAAGCAATGTACATACTGATAATGGCGAGCCATTTGGCGCGAGTGTCTGTCGGGATGAGAGAATTTTTGCCGCCTGCAATAATGACCCTACCGCGCATGCAGAAATAATGGCTATTCGTGCCGCATGTACTGAATTAAATACCGTTCAATGAACAGACTGCTTACTTTACAGTAGTCGCGAGCCTTGGCCTATTTGCCTCAGGGCTATTTACTGGGCAGGGCTAACAGGTTTACTTTGCCTGCAATCGCTACGATGCAGCTCAAGCAGGCGTTGATGATAGTTTTATATATGAGCAAAGGAAAATCCCCATGCAACAACTACAATTAAAGCAGTCACTGAATCCAGTTATTGCATGGCAAGCACAGGGAAATAAAATTCTTTATTGAGCTTCCTCAGCACTTTCTATGACAGCTTCTGGAACTTCTAGAACTTCTGTTGTTGCAGCCTTGTCTCGGATTTTAATCAGCCAGCCATCTTTAGCCATGCATTCCCGAGTATCATGGGCCCGGACATGAATACGCGCATATTTACCGGTTAATGAAGCCGGTAGCTTAGCTGAAACATCATAAAAACTATTTTTATCAACGATAATTAACTCTAATGGCACATTTTTAGCCGTCGCTTTAATTGTCGTTGGATCAGCATATCCGGAGACCGTGAAAGAAATCTCTGATTCAGGATCAGTCTCTGCTTTATGTTCAGGTGAAAAGGTTTTAAACCTTGGGTCTCTACAGGTTTTCTCGGTATTTCCCGGATCATAAGCAAAAGCAGAACCAACAAAGCCTATACCGGCTATTAAAAAAGCTAACGTTAAAGATTTTTTTATCACTATGATGTCCTCTTTATTCTAAACAAAAACAAGAATATTGTTACTCTGTTTTAGTAAAAAAATTCCTGCTCCCAGTAGTTAAAATTCTGTTCAAACATGCCAACGTACTTATTGGCATCAAAGCTCGAGAAGCATCTTAACACGCCAGCGACCTTTTTATCACTTCGGTTTTAACCATAAATGATAATTCCCACTAAATATTAACTAGCTAACAGACTGATATTAAATGTTTTGTATATTTTAAAATAACTAGAGCTCAGCACACGTCTTGAATATATATAAAATTAAACTAAACTTCTTAACAATACTAACTGCCGACACGGCTTTAGACACAATCTTTCTATGCATATAAAATACACACCAATATTAGCAGCACTTCTTTTAGCCAGCTCATTTAATGTCGGTGCTTTGAATATTGGTGGGAATATCGGCCCTATAGGAACAGATTCAGGACCAGCCAATAACTTTCCAAATGCCAATAACGACCATAACGTCGTAGTCATTGTTGAAAAACCTAGTGCTACAGGCGATGTGAGTGACAATGACCTTTACGGGACAATTGTGACCTTTAACCAGTCTGCCGGTAAATATGGGTATTTAGATGAGATAGGCAGTGGAGGCACTTACCACTATAAGCTCTATAGCTGGACTGATAATTTTAGTCTACCTGACAGCGGGAGCGATACGGATAGTTTTTCATATACCTTATCAAATGATACCGGCCTAACTTCAAACGCCCAGTTAATAATTCAAGTTAATGAAAACCTAGTCTTAGCTTATGGGCCAATAGCCAGAGATGATATCAATACGGTTATACCCAACGAAATTATTATAGTTAGTGGCGACCTCACGGCTAATGATAGCAATGGTAATTACATTCAACTAAGCAGCTCTCCCTCAAGTGATTATGGTGTGTTAGTCGTATCAGAAGATGGTAAATATAACTATACTCTCTATTCGACTTCTCCTAATGTAATTGATTTAAAAGCTGGTGAAGTCGTTACCGATATATTTAATTACCAATATTTTGCCGACAACGGCGAAAGCTCTACGGCTAACCTTACAGTAACCATTATTGGTAACCCCGTAGACTCTAATGGAGACACTATATTTGACCAGCCCTACAATATCGATGTGGAACCTAATAATCGTTCTGCGCAGGCAACACCACTTACTTCTGGTAAAATTATAAAGGGACATTTATATGACTCCGAAGACAAGGACTGGTTCTTTCTAAGCAGTGCAGGCGATGAGAAAATTACTCTTGAAGTTTGCCCTCCCGGAACCAGCTGTTTTAACAAAAAAAGCTGGGTACTTTATGTCTTTGACTCTGAGCGCCTAAAAGAATTAAACGATCAAGGCAGGGGAGAAAATGGAGTTTATACTTTTAAGCGCTGGATTGATGTGACAGCTTCCACTAACGACCCAAGTGGTGCAAGCATCATTAATGGTACTGCAGGCACGTCTAACCATATGTATCTAGCCTATTCCCTAGATTATTTTAAAGGCGCTTTAATCGGCATTGTAAACCCCTGCTTTGGCACATTGAATACCGTTGATATCGGAGTACCTGCAGGTAAAACAGACTATCTGATTGCTATCTCATCGCCACTTCAAGGTGATGCTGGAGACAGCGATACTTGCGGTGTTGGTTCTGTCATTTTACAACAAGCTGGAGAACCTGCACCAGGTCATGAAGCCCCGACTACTAAAACAATAACAATAGATGATCCTAATAACCCTGGGAAGACAATAGAGGAGATAATTGAGGTTCCTGGAGAGCCAAAATCATATGCTACCACTGAGGAACATATTGTCTCTTTTCCTTACAGTGATGACCAGTATGCGATAAAAATCACAGGAACAGGGCTTATTAATCCTTTAAATTCAAAACAGGCAATCGCAAGATCCTCTATCTTTGATTCAAATACCCACACACTCCATATCCCTAGAGTGCGCATTAATGAAAATATTTATGCAGCGAATCTCCAGCAAGGCCTGGAGGATCGTAGCACTGAGAATGGTATAAATTTTATCTTAACCGATATTGAAGAACTAAGCATAGAAGACGTAGTCGAACCTTATCGCGCAACCTTCAACCCTAACCCTAAGGTTCTACAAGTTATGATTCCTCGTGTCACACATAAAATTTCCGGCATTGGTTATTCCGTGGTTCTGCAATATCATGTTCCCACTGAAGATACGACCGCCTGGTTTGATGTGATTAGTATAGAAGAGATTCAGTAAATACTAGCCGAGATAACACTAGTCAGCATAGATAAACCATCCTATTGGTAGATGTGGTCGTAATGGTTTAATAAACCTATAGGTCGGATAGATTATTTAATGTAGCGTAGATAAGATCATTCGGCACATGACACACTAACCTACCCTGCGCAACAACTCTCACCCGGGATGGTTAAAAAATCATATTTTTAGCGTAGAGTGCATTTTCCTGCATATACTACTCTCTCAGTGCCGGATAACATTTTTTTACTGCACCATAAAAAATCTAACCCGGCCTACGTTTAAATACACCTTGCCTTTCTCAAACCCTACCTCCTGTACGCCTTATTTTTTTCAAAACCCCCATAAAGCGAGCAATTGACAGAAAAATATAGATATACAGCCCCCGATCAGACCCATCTATGCTAAAATATTAAAATTTGTCTAACCTTATAAATTAATTTGGAGTTATGATTCGTGGTAACTGTTAATACTCGTCGTTCAGTCATGACCTTGTTTTCTTCCCCTACTTGCGCGCTGAGCCATTGCACCCGGCTTGCTTTGCACGAGAAAGGCGTCACTGCAGAAATTGAATATTTTGACCCTAGCGACCCACCAGAAAGCTTATTAGAGCTCAATCCTAACGGCACTACACCGACATTAGTCGAGCGCGAACTGGTCTTATATGATTCTCGCATCATAATGGAGTATCTGGATGAGCGCTTTCCTCACCCGCCCCTTCATCAAATGGATCCAGTTTCCCGGGCCAATGCACGCATGATTATCAAGCGTATAGATCAGGACTGGTATCACTTACTGGACGAGGTACTCAACTCAGGTGAGAAAAAGTCTGCCCGTGCGAAAAAAATGCTGAAAGAAAGCCTTATTGCTGCGGCTCCTTTGTTTGCAGCTAATGAGTTCTTTATGAGCGAAGACTTTTCTTTAATTGACTGCACGCTGGCACCTTTGCTATGGCGACTTCCTGATATAGGCATTAACTTATCAGAAAACGCACCCGTTATAGAGGCTTACGCCCAGCGCCTGTTTAAACGTGAAGCATTTGCTGCCAGCTTAAGCGAAGAAGAACAGGAAATGCTTAAAGTACCCGGCAAAAAATGACACCGTTAAAACCTTACCTGATTCGCTCTATCTATGAGTGGATTATTGATAATAATCTAACGCCTCATTTACTGGTTGATGCGACGCACCCACACGCCGCATTACCCAAGGACTATATCGAAGATAACAAAATTGTACTTAATATGCGCCCTGAAGCAATTCAAGGCCTGTCGCTTGAAAATACGACTGTTGAATTCAATGCCCGATTTAATGGGCAACCGATGCATATTATTGCTCCTATACCGGCAGTGATGGCAATCTACGCAAAAGAAAACGGCAAAGGGATGGTTTTTGACCAAGAGGAGGAAGAGGGCAGCACTCTCCCACCAGACACCCCTCCGACGAGAACTCATTTGCGAGTAGTAAAATAAACCCCATAAAAAAGCCTGAGTTTTTGCAAACTCAGGCTTTTTTATGACCTACATGTACTTAAGAAGGCTCGGAACAACTCAAGCATTCATCACGAAAATCCTAAACAGCATTTTTTTCACCAAAAATCGTTAAATACAATGAATATTCGACTCATTTTTAGGTAAATATAGCACTATTTGTGATTTCCATGCTAAGCACTTGAGTTATTCAGGGTCTGCTAAAAGCGTACTTTTATAGCAAACTGGAAGTTATGCAGAAAAATTTTCCGCTGCAAATTCCCAGTTGACTAACGCCCAAAAGGCTTCCAGATATTTAGGACGTGCATTACGGTAATCAATGTAATAGGCATGCTCCCAAACATCGCAAGTTAACAAAGGTGTTTGCCCTTCGGTTAATGGGCAACCAGCATTACTTGTACTGACTAGCTCCAGACTACCATCTGCGTTTTTTACTAACCACGCCCAGCCAGAACCAAAAGTTGTCACGGCGCATTTTGTAAAAGCTTCCTTAAACTCAGCAAATGAACCAAAAGTTACATTAATAGCATCGGCTAAAACACCTGCAGGCTCCCCACCACCATTAGGCGCCAAACTATTCCAGTAAAAAGTATGATTCCATACTTGAGCTGCATTATTAAAAATCCCACCAGATGAACGCATCACTAGACTTTCTAGAGATGCACCCTCAAATTCCGATCCCGGAACCAAATTATTTAAATTTGTTACATAGGTCTGATGATGCTTGCCGTAATGAAATCCTAAAGTTTCTTCTGAAATATGTGGCGCTAAAGCATCTTTTGCATAAGGCAAAGCAGGTAATTCATAAGCCATTGATTATTCTCCTAAATAATTATAATTAAGTGTCATCAACCATGGCTATAGAGTAGCATCTCTGCATAATGCCAAGACACCCTCTGATAGCTATTGTTGAATGGCAAAGAGTATAAGTTATTAATAGTGGAAATACCAAGTATTTTAGTAAGTATATACCTCTATCGCTAGCCGTGATTTATTGTGCGCTTTAGCGCGTCAACTTTTAGCAAAGAACCTTGGTTATTCTATTTTTTTTCTTTTTTATCGTAATCTATTTTATAGCCATCAGTACGAATTTTAGTATTACTGTAGACAGCTTTTTGAGAACCTTCCTCAGTGTCTTTATCTTTCCCGGAATCTTCATCACTTTCAGGTGCATCAATTGAAGTAATAAAAGCATCAAACCAGGGCTTGGTTTTAGCTATTTTCATATCTGCATCGTTTTTAATCTCATCTTCATCAGGGAGATTACCGTACTCCAAGGCAAGCTCTAATGCTTTTTTACAAGCGTCAAAGTCATTGTGTACAGCATGCAAACAGGCAAAGTTATAACTAGCAACGCCTTCTTGTATCTCGTTAGCGATGGTGAATTTTTCTTTTGCCAAAACATAGCTGGCTTCTTTATCCCCAGCATCCTGTAAAGCAGCCAACTCCATCAAAGCAACACCCCAGTCTAGAGCTGCGCCTAAATAGTCTGGTTTTGCCACCAGACAATAGGAGAACTTTTTTCCTGCTTCCTGATAAAGAGCAACGGCGGCAGCCCCTTGCTTTAATCGTGCCGAGTATAGCAACGCCATACCCCAGTTATAAAGAGCATCATTAAAGGCCCCATTACCTGACGGTATGCTTTGATAAATACCCATTGCTTCAGCAAATAATTTTTCAGCCTGAGCAACATCATCATTTGCTCTTGCTTTCTGTACTTTATTATTCGCTACCTTTACTTTTGATTTTCCCGTAATCGAACCAAATAAGCCCATGTTTTTCCTCTATACTTTAAATAATTATTATAATTTTCTCTGGCACTCAGCACCTAGGAACAAGAACTTACTAAACAACCAGATTACGATACCTAACTGCTTATAATAAATCGAACGGCATCCAAGCGCAATTTAGCACCCTTAATATATCCATGCGATGCAATAGTTATACCTTTTAATGCACTAATTTCTGCTGATTTTATCCCTGAATTTACCTTACTCAGAGCATCTAAACGCTTTATTTCCTTGGCTAGAACCTTAAGCATATCTGTATTAGCCTGATTAATGATTCCCTGCATAATAATTTCAGATTTTTGTTCGGCACTGGCAATCATGGCTTTAATATTTTTCTGTTCACTATTAATGAAATCAGTGATTTGCTCTATTTCTATTTTCTCATCCACTTCCTGCAACTCATCGTGTAAAAACTGCGCCGTTAAGTCTTGCTGCTGTTGATCAATCAAAATGCGTATCGGTGTTGCAGGCAAAAAACGACTTAGCTGCAAAGACAAAGGCGCGCTACATTCAACCAAAAAAAGACACTCCAGAAAGTACTGCCCTGCCTGCATATCATCATGCCTGATAACACTTAACGCCGCATTGCCTATATTTCCAGATAATATCAAATCCATTGCCGACACCAGCATAGGGTGCTCCCAGCTTAAATACTGCATATCTTCTCTGCTTAAAGCGACTACCCTGTCTATGGTTACCGTCACCCCATCTTCTGGCACACCCGGGAAATGGCTGACCCGCTGTAACTGCTCCGCTCGCAAAATAGCGCAAGCATCGGAATGATACTCAGACTCCACTCCAAAACATTCAAATACCTCTTCCAAATACTGCCATAAGGTCTCTGCATGTGAAATATCTTTAATTTCAAAAATAAGCTTCTCAGCTACATTTCGACGACATGAATTAAGCTCTAATAAAACATCTCGTGCCTCGTGCATTTGCGCTTCAATCTCTTGCATCAGCACACTGCCCGA
The DNA here is from genome assembly GCA_012960135.1 of Methyloprofundus sp. Lineage (GTDB taxonomy): Bacteria > Pseudomonadota > Gammaproteobacteria > Methylococcales > Methylomonadaceae > Methyloprofundus. The sequence continues at coordinate 19,889 of DUBW01000043.1, read as the reverse complement.
AGTAACAAGTTCATCCAGACCTTGTTGCACAGGACTTAAACAAACCTCATCAAGTGCGTGTTTTTGCAATTGATACACCTCACTTGCCGCATTACTATTTATCTGAAATAGCTTTAAACCCTCAGCATACCAACGGCATAAGCTATGTTGCTTGCTGCCAACAATATAAGGCACATGAATTTCAATAATGTGTCGCTGGCCTATACGATCGAGCCGGCCAATTCTTTGCTGCAATAAATCAGGGTTCTCAGGTAAGTCCAATAAAATCAAATGATGTACAAACTGGAAATTTCGCCCCTCACTGCCAATTTCCGAGCAAAGCAAGATACGAACCTGAGCATCCTGATCAGCAAAATAAGCGGCCGATCGGTCACGCTCAATAATACTCATTCCTTCATGAAAAACTGCAGCTTTAAGTGCATATTTATCACGTAATTGTTTGTGCAGCTTAACCACTGTTTCAGCATGCTTGCAAATCAACAAAACCTGAACTAGACCCAACGCTCTTAAATGCGCTACCAGCCACTGCAAATAAGTCGCTTCATTAGTATCCGAGTCCTGCTTTAGCGGATAAGAGAAAAACTTTCTTTGCGGAAACCCCTGCACCACATGCCGGGAATTCCTAAATAAAACACGCCCTGTACCATGTCGGTCAACTAACTGTTCAATGACTTCCTGTCTTAAAGTCATGTCATCAAAATTTTGTAAAAAATCCGTTGTTAATTTGTGATCGAGTAAATTAGCTAATAATTCTCTATCTGCATTATCGAGATCAAGCTGGCTTACAATTTTGTCTGCTAACCGGGCAATAGGCTTAAATTCCCGCTGCTCAGCCAAAAACTGTTCAAAACTATAAAACCGGTCTGCATCGAGTAAGCTTAATTGAGAAAAATGCGTTTCCTTGCCTAACTGTTCAGGTGTTGCCGTTAACAATATCAAGCCAGGCGCGTGTTTTGCTAATTGCTCAACAAATAAGTATGCATCTCCTGGGGATTGTTCAGACCATTGCAGATGATGCGCCTCATCGACAACAACAATATCCCAATCAGCCTGGACAGCCTGGTCTTTCCTGTGAGGATTCAGGGTGAAAAAATCCAGACTACATAATACTAACTGCTCACTCAGAAATGGGTTTTCATCTTCGAGTGCCAGGCATCGAGACTCATCAAAAAGACTGAACTTTAAATTAAAGCGCCTTAACATTTCAACTAGCCACTGATGCAATAAGCTTTCAGGCACCACAACCAAGATGCGTTTCGACAAGCCTGAATGCAATCTATGATGCATAATCAAGCCTGCTTCAATTGTTTTCCCTAAGCCCACCTCATCAGCGAGCATCACTCGTACCGCATCTCGCTGAGCCACTTCATGCGCAATATACAGTTGATGAGGAATGAGTGCAGCCCGTGCACCCAATAAGCCTTTTACCGGAGATTTATGCAGGCGATGCAAGTGCCTCCAGGTCTGATAGCGCAATGCAAACCAGCGGCCTTCCTCTGCCTGTCCTAAAAACAGCTTATCCTGCGGAGTATTAAATTGAATATGATGGCTCAAATCCATTTCGTCTACCCACCCTTGCTCACCCTGTTGATTCAGAAATTGATAACGAACCACACCATTATGCTCTTCTATTTTCTGTATCAGTCCTTGCTGCCCGTCTTGCGTCTCGATTTCATCATCCACTGAAAACCTGACTCTGGTTAAGGGGGCATTATCTTGTGCATAAATCCTGCTCTCATCACAGGCTAAATATAAAATAGTCACTCGATTGACCGCTACTGTGGAAACAATCCCCAGCCCTAGCTCTGGTTCTGAAGCACTGATCCAACGCTGTCCAATTACAAACCCAACCATTAATATCCAGCCTTTTTAATTTTTATTAACAACTTATAAGCCATACGCATATTCAAGGTAGCATCCTATTACGCTAAACCCTTGTTTTAAAATTAATATCTAGCTAACTACAACTAACATGGCTGCCAGTTTTCAGCTGTATTATATCTGCTTTTTTAGTGCACCTGCGCAGAGAGAGAGTGGGCCCATAACGTCACATACCCACTGAACATAAAAGCTAGTCTTCTTAACCATTCTAGAAATAAAAAATTACGGCATAATAAACGAATCAATAACACACCCCTCCTTAGACAATAGCTAGCATTATTGCCTATGTATACTAAGTTTTTCGGTCTCTCAAAAAAACCTCTTTCGTTGATTCCTGACCTAAGCTTTCTTTACTTAAGCTCAAAACATAAAAAAACTTTAACTACTTTACAGTACGGGCTTGTTAGTCAGGCAGGTTTTACTGTTATTACAGGTGACATTGGCTCGGGAAACAGCCCTGATACGTAGCTTGCGTGACAAACTACGTGCCGACTGCGAGGTAGGTTTAATCACCAATACTCATAGCACATTCGGTAATTTATTAACCTGTGTTTTAGCTGGCTTTAAAATTGAATCGACTGCCAGCAACAAAGCTAAACGCTATCAAGCCTTTGTAGACTTTATTACACTAACAAACGAGTTGTCTTAATTGTTGATGAAGCGCAGAATATGGACATTCAGACTCTGAAAGAGTCTACACTTGCTTTCGAATATTAACGTCAATCGGAATATTATGCTCCAGCTAGTACTGGTAGGCCAGTCCGAGCTTGTAGACACACTAAACCAGCCTGAACTGGTACGGTTTTCGCAACCTATCTCCATCGAATATCATTTAAAACCTTTAAACTACAAGGAAACCAAACAGTACATTCATTACCGTTTAAAAGTTGTCGGCAGTGAAAATTTTATTATTCACCCCTCATCCTGTACTGCTTTGCATTATTACTTCGATGGCACCTCACGCTTAATCTACAATCTGGGCGACCTGGCACTGATTTTTGCTTTTGCAGCGGATAAAAAGAAAATCAACTAGAAGATTATTGTCTCCGTTGTCAGTGAATGGACAACCGGAAGCATTACGCGCTTTGAAGGCAAGGCCTGCCTAACCCCCAATATTATTGAGCGAACTGCAGAAGCAGAAAAACTTCGCCGCGCTTTAATTGAAGAAACGGGCGTGGATATATTCACGGATTTATAAACCCTGAGTCACTGAGCCACAGTGACTTAATAGCCGAATTTAGCCTAGACTAATATTCAGCACGCAAAAAAAAAGGTGCCCGAAGACACCTTTCTCAATTCATAAAAACAATATTTATGAAAGTTTTTCTTTAATACGTGCCGCTCTACCAGACAACTCACGTAAATAATATAACTTAGCTCTACGCACCGCACCTCGACGCTTAATCTGTATATCTCCAACGAGAGGGCTATGTGTTTGAAAAACACGCTCTACGCCAACACCGTGAGAAATCTTTCTGACAGTAAAAGCTGAGTTTAAGCCACGATTACGCTTAGCAATTACCACGCCTTCAAATGCCTGTAATCTCTCACGACTTCCTTCTTTTACTTTCACCTGAACAACAACTGTATCTCCAGGATTAAATGCTGGTATATCTGTTTTCTGCTGTTCCGCTTCTAATTGACTAATAATATTACTCATTGCTGCACCTTATTTATTCTTTAATTCAATTTTAAATTCTTCTAACAACGCCTGCTGCTGTGTTGTTAATTCTTTATCCAACAACAAATCTGGTCTTTTTTGCCAGGTTCGCCCCAATGATTGCTGCAACCGCCAGCGCTCAATTCCCTTATGATTACCACTCAACAAAATATCTGGAACTTGTTTACCTGCAATGATTTCTGGCCTAGTATAGTGTGGGTAATCGAGTAAGCCATGCATATGCGAGTCCTGCTGAGCAGACTCATCGTCCCCCAAAACACCCGGCAACAATCTACTGATTGCATCAATCACTACCAGAGCGGCTAACTCACCACCACTAATAACAAAATCACCCAGTGACCACTCTTCCGTACATTCATCCTCAATAAAGCGCTCATCAATCCCTTCATAACGCCCTGCAACTAAAATCAATTGCTGTAAAGTAGCATTTTCATTCAGAAGCTGCTGAGTCAGAGGTATTCCTTGAGGGCTTAAATAAACAACCTTAACACGCTCAGCATTAATTGAGCCCTTGGCATTATCAACAGCGTCTTTTAACGGCTGATACTTCATCACCATGCCTGGACCACCACCATAAGAGCGATCATCAACAGTTTTATGCCGGTCAGCAGTATAATCTCTAGGATTCCAGACTGATAAACCAACTCTTCCCTGTTTTATAGCACGCCCTGTAACGCCATTCAGCGCACTATTAAGTACCATATCTGGAAAAATCGTGACAACATCAAAGTGCATTAAAAATCAGCATCCCAGTCGACCAACATCTCACCAGCAGTTAAGTCTATATTAACAATAGTCTGTCCCTGCAAAAAAGGAATTAACCGCTCTCTTTCTCCAGCAACAACGACCACATCATTTGCACCTGTCTCTAGCATTTGCTCTACAGTTCCAAAGTCCGTGCCATCTATTGATTTAACCCGCAAACCGACAAGATCAGCCCAATAATATTCATTGACCCTGGCCTTAGGTAACTGATCTGCATGAATCAAGATTTCCCAGCCATTTAATTCAGCCGCTTTATCTCTATCATCTAGCCCTTGCAGATAGGCCACGACTGTTTTCCCATGCCGCCGACCATCAATGACTTCTACTAGCTTGCTTTCCTTGCCTTTTCTTAAAATCCAGGGCGAATAAGTCAGTATATTTTCACGTATTTCAGTATACGAATAGACTTTTATCCAGCCTTTAACTCCAAAGATACCGGAAACCTTTCCAACACTAACAATATCCTCAGTCAAACTTATGCTGCAGCTGCTTGTTTTTTAGCGTCTTTAATTAATTTTGCAACGCGCTCAGAAGGTTGTGCCCCTTTAGATTGCCAATGCACAATACGCTCACTATCAAGTCTTAATCTTTCTTCTGCACCTTTAGCTAAAGGATTAAAAAAACCTAAGCGCTCAATATAACGTCCATCACGACTGTTTCTGCTATCAGTCACAACGACATGATAAAAAGGACGATCTTTTTGCCCACCTCTGGCAAGACGAATAACTACCATCTAACTTCCCCAAAATTACATTTAACCAAATTTAATCCAACCATTCTACGCGTTTTAATCATTTTGTGAAGCAAATTTCTAAAAAACATAATAGTCGCTCTAATTTACATACGCATGCCGCGCATATTACCCTTAATTCCACGCACCATATTCGCCATATTTCCCTTTTTGAAGCGCTTCATCATTTTCTGCATCATCTTGAATTGCTTCAACACACGATTAACATCCTGCAACTCTTGCCCACAACCTGCAGCGATACGTTTTTTTCGATTACCTTTAATCAGATCAGGGTGACGTTTTTCCTGCCTGGTCATGGAGCGAATAACAGCAACCTGTCGCGACAACTCCTTGTCGTTTACTTTATCTTTCATCTCCTGGGGTACTTCATTCATCCCCGGCAACTTATCCATCATGGCACCCACACCACCCATATTTTGCATTTGTTCTAATTGCTCACCAAAATCAGCGAGATCAAAACCTTTCCCTTTTTGTAATTTTTTAGCCAGTCTATCGGCTTTTTCCTTGTCGACCTTTTGCTCAATACCTTCAATCAGGCCGAGCATATCTCCCATGCCCAAGATTCTTGAAGCCATCCGGTCCGGATAAAAAGGCTCCAGGGCGTCAGTTTTCTCACCGACCCCGACAAATTTAATCGGCTTCCCTGTAATATGCCGAATAGATAAGGCAGCACCACCCCGCGCATCACCATCGGTCTTGGTTAGTATCACACCAGTTAATGGCAAGGCCTCATCAAATGCCTTGGCAGTATTTGCAGCATCCTGCCCGGTCATGCTATCAACGACAAATAAAGTTTCTACCGGGTTAATCGCAGCATGCAGGGCTTTAATTTCCGCCATCATCTCATCATCGATATGCAGGCGACCTGCGGTATCAACGATTACGACATCCAGAAACTTCTTTTTTGCCTGTTCAATGGCATTAGTCGCAATCTCGGCAGCACTTTTGGTGACATCTGTGTCAAAAAAAGTCAGCGACAAATCATCAGCCAGTGTCTCTAACTGCTTAATCGCGGCTGGACGGTATATATCCGCACTAACCACCCCGACTGACTTCTTTTTAGTCTCTTGTAACCAACGACCTAGTTTAGCAACCGTTGTTGTTTTACCAGCCCCTTGCAGTCCAGCCATCAGAATGACAGCAGGCGGATTAGCTTTTAAATCCAGCTCCTCATTCTTCTCGCCCATCACGCTTTCAAGCTCGGCCTGAACAACTTTGATCAGAGCCTGACCCGGTGATAGACTGGCTTGCACTTCCTGCCCCAAAGCACGCTCTTTTACCTTATCGATAAACGCCGTAACAACGGGTAGCGCAACATCCGCCTCCAGCAACGCCATACGCACCTCACGCATAGCTTCTTTAATATTCTCTTCTGTCAGGCGCCCTTGGCCACGAAGATTCTTTAAGGTTTTACCTAAACGGTCAGTTAAATTATCAAACATAATCAGTACTAGATCTCACAAAAAGGCTGGCGACAATTTTTAAATTCTATATTTCGCATCGCAATAAAATCACTTCAACCATACATTATCCTAAATATTCTTAAGATGGTAAACAAATAAACGCTTTACTTGCCGCAATTCACAAGCATTCAACTTTATCAATTGACTGCAGGCAGCGCTATCACCCACCTCATCAACGCCCGAAGATAGCCGCACAATTCCTGAACTATCTGCCCACTATAGCTTATATGCAACAGAGTAACAGAGCGGCACCCACGCAATGCATCAACACGCTATTCTTTAATATTCAAGGCATGCAACTTACGATATAAATGCGTGCGCTCCACACCTACCGCCGCTGCTAGCTTGGCAACATTACCCTGATTCTTTTCAAAATGATATTCTAAATAGGCTTTTTCAAACTGCTCTCTCGCGTCTTTCAATGATAGCTTGAAAAAAACAGGGACAGTCTCTGGCTGTTCCATCTCCGCATTGCCCAACACGGCACCAAGTGCCGCTTTCACTTCAGCCAACTCAATATCATCTCCGGCACCTAAAATCATTAGTCTTTGCACCAGGTTTTTTAACTCGCGAACATTCCCAGGCCAGATATAATTGCGTAAAAAATTGAGCGCCGGCATAGTGAATTTCCTAAACGCCAATTTCTCATGCTGGACAAAAAAATCGATATAAAACTGTAGCAATGCCGGAATATCTTCGCTATGTTCACGTAACGGCAAGACCTCCATCGCGACCTCATTAAGCAAATAATACAGATCCTGCCGAAAGCGCCCTTCTTTTACTTCGCGCTCCAAAACCACCCGGGTCGTCACTATTACCCGCACATCCACATGCACTTGCTCCGTTCCGCCCACGCGTAAAAAAGAACTAGATTCCAGGGCACTTACGAATTTTAACTGTGTCTGGGCATCCATCCCGGCTATTTCAGCTAAAAATAACACCCCGCCATGCGCCCTTTCCAGCAAGCCCGGGAATACGCCCCCACCCTGCTCTTTACCAAAAAACTCCACTTCCGCATTTTCCGAGGCAATACTTCCCACAGCAACATCAATAAAAGGCCCGTTTTTACGCCCGCTGTGCTCATGCAAAAAACGCGCATAAAGCTCTTTCCCGGAGCCGCTCTCGCCAACAAACATAACTTTAGTTTCATGCTGTGCCAGGCGTTTTAATTGCTCTTTGATTCGTTCGGCAAAAGCACTACGCCCAACAGGCTCATGAACAATCGATAGCTGCTGCTTTAACCCGGCATTTTCACGCTGCAACATATGCGCATCAACCGCACGCTCAACAACCAGTAACAAACGCGCCAGTGACAATGGTTTTTCAAGAAATTCATAAGCCCCTAGCTTAGTTGCCTCAACCGCTGTTTCAATGGTGCCATGCCCCGACATCATAATCACGGGCGCAACAAACCCCTCTTCATCGCCCCATTCTTTCAATAGCGTAATACCGTCAGTATCCGGCATCCAGATATCCAGTAAAATCAAATCAGGTTGATGCCTCTGTTGCATCTGCCTTGCCTCTGCCGCATCCCCTGCCGTATAAACGACATACCCTTCATCCTGAAGAATTTCCTGAACTAATTGCCGAATATCTGGCTCATCGTCTACCACTAAAATATTTGCTTTATATCCACTCATTGTTGCGTCTCATCAAATACCGCTGGAAATTGCATAATAAAGCCAGCTCCCTGTTTATAACGACTATCCAGACGAATAGTCCCACCATGCTCTTCAATCACTTTCTTCACAATCGCCAAACCTAAACCCGTCCCTTTCTGTTTATTGGTCACATAAGGCTCAAAAATTTTTTTGGCCTGATTAATATCAATACCACACCCCGTATCATAAATGGCTAATTGCACCACCGTACTATTATTTTTTCTCACCGTTTGCAGCTTGATACTTATTTTCCCTTCGCCGTCCATAGCCTCCAGTGCATTTTTAAACATATTATGTAGCAGCTGACGAATACTCACAGCATCCGCTTTAAGTAACATTCTCTCTGCACCTAACTGAAATTCAAACTCCACTTTAGGGTCGGCTGCATACAACACCACAACCTCCTGAACCAGTGCGGGTAAATCAAGATTAGTCGTTTGATTTCTGGTCGGCTGTGCATATTCTGAAAAATCATCGACCATATGCTTCATAGCTTCTACTTGCTGAATAATAGTGCGTGTCGAGCGACTTAACATTTGCCTATCATCGCCATCTAGTTTATTCAAAAGCTTATGCTGCAAGCGCTCGGCAGACAATTGAATAGGCGTTAACGGATTTTTAATTTCGTGTGCCAAACGCCTTGCGACTTCAGACCAGGCCGCATTTTTTTGTGCCTGTATCAAATCCGTTATATCATCAAATACTAGCACCGCTCCAATATAACCCCCTTCAGCAGAAAATAAAGGGGTTCCCTGGCAGACTATCTCCTTGCGCCCATCAGGTCCGTCAACCACGATATTACGCTGCCATATATCAAATGATTTTTCTAGTAAAGGCTGAACCACCTTAACCAAAGCCATTAAATCGGGGTGACCTCTTGCCAGATGAGCTAAATCTCTGCCATAAAAGCGCATGACCTGCACATGCAGAATAATATTCGCCGCCTGATTTGCAGTGCGGATATTCAGACTGGAATCAAAGCTTAATACACCAGAAGTTAAGCTGGTTAACAAAGTCTCTAAATAAGCTCTCTGGCGCTCAATTTCCTGGGTGCTTTTTCGCGTTTCATCTTGCGCACGTGAAATCTGACGTACCATTTCGTTAAAAGACTCAACCAGAAACCCTAAATCATCCTGGCGCTTTGCGGGCAATAATTGCTCATAATATCCCGCAGCTACCGCTTGTGTACCACGGACTAAATCTCGTATCGGAGAAATAATCCCGCGCACACTGATAAATGCGGCAGAAACAGCCGCCAAAAAACTCATTAACAACACCAGAGATAAAACCAGAGAAAAACTGATCTTTAATGAATGCCGTAAGTAGGTCATTTCCTGAAACCTGACGTACGCAAATTCAACTGAATCTGTTAAATCACCAATACGCTCTGGTACGGGGTAAACGATCTGCAAATAATGTGTTTTTCGCGGTTCAATCGCGACGATGGCTTGCACTACTAAGCGATCATCTACCGAAGCCAGATTAACAAAATCCTCTCCTTGCTGTACCTGAAAAAATAAGGAACTTACTGGCAGGCTGGGTAAAATATCACTGCGAGTCAAACCGCTAAAGGCAATCACCTTGCCCTTTTTCGACAATAAAGTAACCTCACTGGCCGCTGCTATCTCACGCAACTGCTCTACTTCTAGAGCAATCTCCTGTAACGACTTATTACGTAATGATTCAGTCAAGCGCTGCGATTGTCTTAAGTTCCAGCGCACGCGTTGCTCTAAAGACGCTTGGCTTAATTCCAGAGCATCTTCCATCGCCGCATCCAGTTCCACATTAAACCAACTATCAATACTCTGATGCAAAAACTTCATGGAGAAATAGAATACTGTGCCTGCCGGAACCAGAGTCAAAACAATAAACAATAAAACAATATTTCTGGTTAACCTGGAGCCTGCTTCACGTTTTTTTAGCCGTCGCACCAAGGAAAAAATATTGTAGCTCACTAACACCAGCAAGCACACCGTGCCCACCGCATTACTCAAGACTAACCAGGTGTATAGGTCACCCAGCTGCGAGGTATCCTGCAGCGCCGAACTCATTAACTGTAGAGACAGGACAATAAAGCTCAGTAGAAACAGAATAGAAATGCTAAAAGGAATTTTTATTCGCACCATTGCCTCTCATTTGTCGACAGATTCCACTGCTCATCAAAGTAAGCAATAGGCCGTAGGGGTGCTGGCAGCATTTCCTTATCAAACGATATGTTTAACACACTAATAATACATTGATTTGCAACATAGCCTGTTAATGGCATCTCCTCAGTCTCAAAATGCTGCATATATCGTAATGCATCTTGCAGACTGGAAAAGCGCCTAAATGCTTTTTTATGCTCATCCTTTACGCGAAAATTATTCAGCAACGTATAGTAGGCCAGGCTATATCGATACGTGCGGGCACTCAAAGTTTTGTCCCAAAAGTCACGCTGCTGCTTAAGCACTATTGAGACATCCCAATATAAAGGTATCCCACTATACAAAGCATCTTCCGCACTAGGGCTCAACTGAAAATCCAGTTTAATGCTAAGCCTGGCTTTATTATCTTGCAATCGTAACTGTGCCTGCTTAATTTCGACATACTGCCTCCCTACATAGCAAGCAGGCCCCGCCCAAAGTAGCATGACCAGACCATACAAGGCCAGCGTTTTACTTTTTTTGCAAACGCGCATAATAAAAACCATCCATGAAATGGCTACCCGTTAATATCTGCCTGCCAAATGGCCGGTCAACTCCCCAGCCAGCTTCTATCGGTAATTCTTGCGCATCATCATGTTGTTGCAAAAAATGCTCAATCTGAGATTCATTTTCCTGCTTTAAAATTGAACAGGTTGCATAAAGCAATATTCCACCCGGGGCCAGCAACTTCCATACAGCCTGCAAAATTTCTTGCTGCAACGCTTTTAGCTGAGCAATGTCTTCAGAGCGGCGCAGTAACTTAATATCCGGATGCCGGCGCACAACCCCTAAAGCAGAACACGGCGCATCCAGTAAAATGCGCTCGAATACAGCACCATCCCACCAACTTTCAGGTTGTGTCGCATCAGCAGCCAACAAGCTAGCGTCGAGCCCCAATCGAGTTAAATTTTCATTTACTCTTGCCAGCCGCTTGTCATCAATATCTATTGCCAGCATGCTTTTAATTTCAGGCTGATATTCCAGAATATGCGCAGTCTTGCCACCCGGTGCAGCACAAACATCTAGCACACTGTCTCCAGGCTGTGCATCAAGAAGCTCTGCCGCCAATTGCGCCGCTGCATCTTGAACTGACACCCAGCCTGCAGCAAAGTTAGGCAACTTATCCACCATCACAGGCTCAGTTAAAATAATGCCCTGAGCCGAAAATTCAAGAGCATTGGCTGCTATTTCTTGCTCTGCCAGCAATTTTAGATAATCATCGCGTTGACAAAAGCGCTTATTGACACGCAAGCTCATCGGAGGTGCCTGATTGTTTTCCAGCAGAATTTGCTTGCCCTCACTTTCCCAATCTGCTTTAACCGCCTTAATCATCCAGTCAGGATGCGCATAAGCAACGTGCTTATCAGCCAGTGCCTCCAATTCATCCTGTTCACGTAAATACCGCCTCAACACGGCATTCAGCAATGACTTTGCCCACTGCTTTTTTTTCATCACCGCTACCGTCTCAGAAACCGCCGCATGATCTTTAACTCGCATATAATTCAGCTGATACAAACCCAGTAATGCTAAAGCTTTAATCTGAATATCTTTGTCCTTAATAGGCTTATTGACTAATTGGTTCAGAATAAATTCCAGCCGATAATATTGCCTAATTGTGCCATAGCATAAAGCCTGTATAAACGCTTTTTCCTGCATATCATCAACCTGACTCCATGCCTCTTCAAGTGCCGCTGTCAAGGACTTGCCTGTCAACACTTTTACGATAATATTTGCTGCTACTAAGCGAGAATTCAATTCATCTTTCCTTTACTATTGATGGACGTAACCTACACACTAACAAGCAGGGTAGAAAAGCTTCAGCCTGGTTCTTATAACAGCCATAGCTAAAGCGATTGCACTCCATTTTTGCTTGCCAAGAAATGCCATTTAACTCAGCTGCACCCCTGCAACATGATGCGCATTTAAAAAATCTGTTGCCTGCATACGTTTTTTTCCAGGCATCTGAATCTCCAGCAAACGCAAGACACCATCCCCTGTACCTACATCTATATGCTTCTCATCATTTAAAATCAAGCCGGGGGTAACACGATTACTGCCGTCTATCACTTCGGCACGCCATACACGCATAATCTTATCCTGCAATTTTGTCTGTGCCACCGGCCAAGCATTTAAGCCACGTATCTGTCTAGACAATTCAAGCGCGGATCCGGTCCAATCTAACACTGACTCACTTTTTTCCAGCTTATGTGCATAAGTGACTAATGCTTCATTCTGTTTTTCAGGCTGTAACTGATTAGCCTGCATCAACTCTAATGTTTTGCGCAAGCCCTCTGCCCCCATAACTTTCATGCGATCATGTAATTCACTCGCGGTTTCATGCTCACCAATGGTAGATGCTGTTTTATGCAACATATCGCCGGCATCCAGCTTCTTGACTACGCGCATAATGGTAACACCGGTTTCTTTATCACCAGCCATAATCGCGCGATTAATTGGCGCGGCCCCACGCCAGCGAGGTAACAAAGAACCGTGGATATTAATACAACCCAGCCTGGGAATATCTATGACTTCCTGAGATAAAATTAACCCATAAGCCACAACCACCATTAAATCAGCATTCAGGCTTTTTAATTGGACAATATCGGCTTCCTGCTTCAGGTTGCCTGGTTGAAACACAGGAATGTCTGCGTTTAATGCCAGGCTCTTAACCGGGCCAGCCTGTAATTTCCGCCCACGCCCAGCCGGCCTGTCTGGTTGAGTATAAACCGCAACCACCTCATGCTTAGAGTCGAGTAACATTTGTAATGCTGGAACTGCAAACTCAGGTGTTCCCGAAAAAATAATTCTCATCTGTTTATTTTTCTCTTTTATGTAACTTATTCATTTTCTTTTTAATTCTTTGACGCTTTAAAGGCGACAGGTAATCGACAAATAGTTTACCTAGCAAGTGATCCATTTCATGCTGTATACAGACTGATAATAACCCCCCCGTTTCTATTTCAAACAACTTCCCATCTTTATCTAATGCACTCACCTTAATCTCTTCAGCGCGTTGCACAGGCTCGAAAACACCCGGCACTGATAAACAGCCTTCATCAGACTCTTCTTTCCCCGTCTGCTCAATAATCTCAGGATTGATTAAACAGAGCGGATGGTTTTTATCTTCACTGGTATCAATAACGATAATACGCTTATGTACATTCACCTGAGTGGCCGCCAAACCCACGCCACGCGCCTCATACATAGTCTCTAGCATATCATTAACCAGGCTCTTGATCGCTTTATCAACCTTCTTCACAGGCTCTGCAACAGTACGCAAACGCGGATCAGGGAACTCAAGAATTGACAAAATACCCACTAAACTCTCCTAACTATAATTATTTATGCATGGAATTTTATATGAATTTGGACAAAACCTAAACGACTATTGAAACTACCGAGGGTTAGACATGCAGCTAAGACAATAGATAATGGTCGCATTCCTTTTGATAATGTAGCAGATGAAGCTGTATTGTTGGGGTTGCTGCCTTGCTGTTTACAACAACCCTTTAATGGTGAGGAAATTAGGATGGACTTGATAACAAGGCCATAATAAAAAAGCCCGACCTCCTTTATAAGGGATCAGTCTTGCTTGTGTTGAAACCGAGGGCTGAAATTCATCGCTATAAAAACATACCGCCCTTATTTTCCGTATCAATTACAATGAAGCTTGCTATTGATATTAAGCTGAGATATTTATGTGTGGTCGATTTTACTTAACAGTGAGTCCAGAACAGCTGATAGACACTTTTCAGTTACCAGGATTGCCACACTATGAAACGAGCTACAACATCCCCCCAGGGCAAAAAATACTTACCATCGTCAAGCTGGATAATGACGGCTATAAAGCAGTTAATTTATACTGGGGGTTAATTCCACACTGGTCTCAAGACAACAAAGTCAGCCATCATTTAATCAATGCTCGTGCAGAAACACTAGCCGAAAAACCTGCATTCAGAACAGCATATAAACAGCGCCGTTGCCTGATACTAGCAAACGGATTTTATGAATGGAAACAGTCCAAGCATGGTAAACAGGCCTACTGTATTAGCCGTAAAGACAATCAACTAATTACCTTCGCTGGACTCTGGGAATACTGGGAGCATGGTACAGAAACTATTTATAGCTGTAGCATTATTACCCGGTCAGCTAATGAGTTGATAAAACCCATACACAAGCGAATGCCTGCTGTCATAGATAGTCAGCATTATAAAGACTGGTTAAATAAACAAGCGCTTCTGCAAACCACAGAACAACTATTAATAAGCGATGCATACCAGAACATAGAACTTAAGCCGGTAAGTAACTGGGTCAATAACCCACAACACAATGACCAGAAATGCCTGAGATAATATCTTATTTCAAAGCCTTATTAGCAAGCAGAGAGTAAGAGAGAGTAACGCTATTCAGCTATTAGCGAACCAATGGAACCACGGGGAGTCGCTATTTTTGCGAAAGCTTGTTTTGGGCATCCCAGCCCAAGCAAGCGGCAAAAACTTAACGCGACCGCTAATGCCTTCGGCGCCCCAGACGTCCTGCGTACGTGCCACTTCGCCACTACCATCGTAAACTCGGCGCTGGCCCAACTGACCCGGCTCCTTTATCCATGGTTGAAACGGTCATCACCCTAAAACCCAAAGATCAATGGCGTATAGGGATGACCTGGGACCAGCTGATTGCCGAAATGGATCAGAAATTACAATACCCCGGTATGCCTAATATCTGGTGGATGCCTATCCAGACCCGCACTGAAATGCTGGCGACAGGTATTCGTTCAGGGCTGGGCATTAAAGTCTTTGGTGACAATCTGGACGATATTGAGGCCAGTGCAGTCGCTATCGAACACGCCTTGCTAAATGATGAACGAACAGCACCTCATACCCGTAGCGCTTTTGCCGAACGGTTAACCGGTGGTTATTATATTGATTTCAGCATCGACAGGGATAAAATCGCCCGTTATGGCTTAACTGTCGATGATGTGCAAGAAGTGCTTAGCGCCGCTGTTGGTGGATTGACGGTGTCAAAAACCATTGAAGGACGCGAACGTTATGACATCAATTTACGTTATGCCCGTGATTTTCGTGACAATCCCGAAGCCTTGAAACAAGTCCTGGTACCAACACCCAGTGGTGCACACGTTCCTTTGAGTCAATTAAGCAAACTTGAATTTATCAATGGTCCGCCCATGCTTCGAAATGAAGCAGGAGAACTGGTCTCATTGATATTTGTTGATGTCAAAGATATTAGCTTTGTCGATTATGTTACCGTAGCCCAACAGGTTGTTGATGAAAAAGTAACTCTGGCACAAGGTGTCAGAGTCGAGTGGGCTGGGCAGTTTAAATACTATGAGCGGGTTAAAGAAACACTCAAAATACTGGTTCCCGTCACCTTATTGATTGTCTTCCTTATGCTATTTATTAATCACGGCTCACTAGTCGAAACCCTGATTATTTTATTAGCCATTCCTTTTTCACTGATCGGTGCCGTTTGGCTATTATATTTACTGGAATACAATCTGAGCATTGCCGTCTGGGTTGGTATGATTGCACTGGCAGGACTGGCCGCCGAAATGGGCATATTGATGTTGCTCTATCTGGATTTAAGCTATCGCCAGCGCATAGCTGACAATCGTTTACACACCCAACAGGATCTTACCGAAACCATTGTTGATGGTGCAGCACGTCGTATACGACCCAAGCTGATGAGTGGTATGACCACATTAATAGGGCTAACACCTATTTTATGGCGAACAGGCACAGGGGCCGATGTCGTGAAGCGAATTGCTGCGCCGATGGTAGGCGGTATGGCCTCGACATTACTGTTGGTCTTAATTGTTTTCCCCACCATTTATTCTTATTGGAAAGGATGGAAACTTTAGTAGATAGGGCACTGACTCCTTTTTTTATCTCTTGTTTTCCCTTGTAAGTAATAGAAGAAAACAATATGCTATTATCCCCGCTTATGCTAAATCTTGTTTTGTAGTCACATTAAAAATCAAGCGGGCTAACCCCCTGATTCACGCTTGAGAGTTTTTTTGAGTCTGTATTACAAAAAAGTATTTGAAGTCATCTACCTTTCAGGAACGGGGAGAATTAGAACCACTATAAGTAGTAAACAAACTCTAACTTTAATGCATAGTATTATGGTTAGCTCCCATTATAAACCCGCATTAAACTGACTTGTTAGTCACTTTCTATCATTACTGAGCCGCAAGATGAATAAAAAAATTGAATTATTATCGCCTGGCGGCGATGTTGAATCCATTAAAGCAGCCGTTATTGCAGGTGCTAATGCCGTGTATTGTGGTTTAGTTAATTTCAATGCTCGCAACAGAGCATCTAATTTGTCTTTTGACGATTTAGATGGAATTTTACGCCTCGCTCACCAGTACGATTGTGAGGTATTTCTGACCCTAAACGTGGTTATTTTAGAGCAAGAAATGGCGAGTTTAATTAAGATTCTAAACAAACTCGTTAACACCAAAATCGATGGTATTATCGTGCAAGATTTGGGCGTTTTCAATTTAGTAAAAAAACACTTCCCTACGTTAAATGTTCACGCTTCAACACAGCTAACAACACATAACGAAGGGCAAATTAAGTTTCTTGCAAAATTAGGCGCAACACGACTTAACTTGTCGCGAGAACTTAATATCAACGAAATAAAATCACTAACCTCAGTTGCCCATCAACATGACCTGTTAAGCGAAGTTTTTGTACATGGTGCTTTGTGCGTAGCTTTTTCTGGTCAGTGCTATTCTAGCTCAGTGAGCGTAGGTAACTCGGGCAACCGTGGCAGTTGCAGCCAAGCCTGTCGCGATGAATATGAAGTGACAGAAACAGGTAATATCTATCCTCTTAACCTAAAAGATAATTCTGCCTATTTTGATCTTCCGGCACTCGTTGATGCAGGGGTTGACTCTCTAAAAGTTGAAGGTCGAATCAAAAATGCACACTATGTCTATACCGTCGTTGACACTTGGCGTAAACAAATCGACACGTTTGAACAGTCGGGACAATTACAAAATGATGATTCTAACTTACATCATGTTTTTAACCGCGACTTTACCAACTCTTTTTTAACCGGTAATCTCACCAAAGATATGTTTATCGACAGCCCGCGTGATTACAGCCTTAAACATGCGGTAAAAGAAAGTAAAGTGGTTTTATTAAAAGATATCGAGCAAGTTAAGAACAATCATTATCAGCAAAAAAACCTTCTGGGTGATGAACTTGCTGAAAAAATAAAAGACCTTAGCATTGCCAAACCAAGTATTTCTTTATCTTTTTCAGGCCATCTGAACGAACCATTAAGCTTAATTATCATCGTAGGTGATAACGATAAAACGCATACGCTACAAACAGAATCCACACTAAGCCCTGCCCAGCAATCACCCATTAATCAGACTGCCTTAGAGAAATCATTCAAAAACTTTGCTTTCAATAATTTTGACATTAATGATTTTAATTGCACGGCCTTGGGTGAAAATTTAAGCGTTCCCTTTAAGGAAGTAACCACACTTAAAAACCAAGCGACTTTATTACTCAATAATTCTGCCAAAATAATTCCTCACGTCGATATTCCCGAATTAGTTAAGCACAAAAAACTCTCTGACAAGCCGAGCTTATCAATTTTAATAGCCGATATAAAAGATCTATTCTTATGTGATTTAACCGATGCAGATGTGTATTTCAAATTACCTGAAAGTCTAAAAAAAGGCTGCAATAAACACATCGATATTTTATTAAATAATCCACGTTTAATTCCGTGGTTCCCTGCAGTTTTAATTGGCAAAGATTATGACGAATCAGTACGGATTTTAGAACAGGTTCGTCCCAAACGACTTGTCAGCAATAACACTGGGATTGCATACAAAGCGTTTGAAATGGACATTGAGTGGATTGCTGGCCCCTTTTTAAACACCACCAATTCCTATGCCTTATTAACCCTACAAGAAGAATTAAACTGTGCGGGTGCTTTTATTTCAAACGAAATAAACCGCTTACAAATCAAAAAAATCGCACGACCTAAAAACTTCAAATTGTTATACAGCATTTATCACCCTATTTTAATGATGACCAGCAGACAGTGCTTCTTCCAGCGTACTGTCGGCTGTGACAAACCCAGTATTGAAGATGGCTGTATGCTGAAATGCGAAAAATCAACCACTATCACCAACACTAAGGGGGTTTCTTTTGCCATTGATAAACAAAAAGGTGGCTACCCTAGCATCTATAATGACGAGCAGTTTTTAAATGTCGACATCGTGAATGATCTTGGCGATTTATTTGATGAATTTTTTATTGATCTCACTGACATTGGTTCAGGATCTAAAGCAGATCCAGACAAAGCACAATTAATTAGTCAATTTGAAAATATCCTAAACGGTGATGAGATAGCCCAGCAAAACCTTCACCAAATGGTGGCACTATCGACTAGCAATCAATACAGAAAAGGACTGTAAATAGCCCATGGGTTGTACACAAATAGCACACTCTTTATGACACAGCCCATACTGTACTCCCTGCAAAACTGCCCCTATGCAATGCGCGCCAGACTTGCCATTTTAATGTCTGAACAAACCGTATTAATTCGCGCTATTGTGATGCAAAACAAGCCTGCTGAACTATTAGCGCTTTCCCCAAAAGGCACAGTGCCCGTTTTAGTGTTGGGTACGGAGGCTCACGCTCAGGTTATCGATGAAAGTCTAGATATTATGTTATGGGCTCTAAATATTAGTGACCCTAACAATTTACTTTATGCAGAAGATGCAAAAGCATTGCCTGAAATGCTGACAATCATTAATGAAAATGACCAACAATTTAAACCCACTTTAGAACGCTACAAACGTGCCAAACGTTTTCATGAAGATAATGAAGAAGAATGCCGCCTACAATGTGAACCTTTTATACAGGCATTAGAACAACGCTTGTCACAACACCTATTTTTAATGGGCTCTACACCCAGCTTGCTTGATTTTGCATTATTACCTTTTGTGCGGCAGTTCTCTCGAGTCAATCGACAACACTTCCGTGATGGCTCTTATACTTATTTGAAAAACTGGCTAAAACACCATTTACAAAGCCAGTTATTTTCCAAGGCTATGCTTAAATATCCATTATGGCTAGAGACATATGAAGAAAACAGACTGGGTAAGCCAGCATCTTTAGAATTAAGGGGACCCTCAACCTGCCCCTAAGCTCAGAACTAATTCGCAATTCGGAACTGACCGCATTGTTTTCATTAGTTTTCTTCCAGTTTTTTATTTATCGGCACACTCTAACAAAAAAAGCGACATGGAAAAACCATGCCGCCTTTTTTAGTTTGCCTCCCTACCGCTAATTGATACACAGTAATAACGGCTATCAAACTCAAACCCAATTTTTTAGGGTTGGGTTGGGTCAGATTAAATACACTTTTTCTTACGGTACTATTGTTCCGACATTAATATTGCCAGCCACGTTACAAGGGACCGCCTTTATGCGATATACATTCTTTATACCC
>DUBW01000042.1 GCA_012960135.1 Methyloprofundus sp. | reverse complement strand
TAACATTGCACCGAGAAAACTCGTAACAAGGGGTGGACTTTAATTCCAACTGAGCCAATTTGAAAAATTATTTCACTCGACTGGGTGTCATTTTTTTTAAAAACGGCTTTTTCGTTCAAGCACTAAATAAACTGATTCCAGATATCCCTTGCGCGCCACTAGTTATTGCCTGCTCAAAGTCCTGCTTGCGAATCCCACCTAACGCAAAAACCGGGATATTTACTTCAGCCACCCAATCTCCAAATTGCTGCCAGCCTAGCGCTCTTGCTTCTTGGTGCGAGGATGTTGGCATGACTGGTGACAATACTGCAAAGTCTAACGCTAACTCCTCTACCTTACGTAACTCTTGCAGACTATGACATGACGCTCCAACAAAGCCTGTGTTTTCAGGCCGCTGACTTAAACTCATTAAATCGGAAGACGTCAGATGCACCCCCTCATCGACTTGATTATTTTTTACCGGCATTTGCGAATTGATTAAATAAGTCAGACTTAACTCATGACACCTAATACGGGCTGCTTCCAGTATTTTTTCAGTATCTAGCTCAGATAAACCCTTCACTCGTATTTGCACCAGGCTAACACCCTGCTTTGCAATATCATCCAACTCAAGTAAGACCTCCGGAACAGACTTTCCACCAATAATGGCATACTGCCGCCCTAACTTAATGGCGGATAATATGGGTTTATTTGCTTCTGGAAATGCGTAGTTATTTAATTCATGTAATGTCAGCCATTTTAGCGACTGCCCTTCACGGCTAACTGGCGTACCCTCAAAGTCATGCACTTCGCGAACATGTAACTGAACATTAATATCCGGGTAACTATAATTAACCTTAATTAAAGAACTGGAGCTTTTAGGCTTAATATTGAGCTCTTCAAATAACTCTCTATTTAAGGCCTCACTGGCATCCTCCTCCCCTTCAAATTTGCCACCTGGAAACTCCCAAAACCCACCTAAATGGGCATCATCTTTACGTCGAGCAATTAAAATCCGCCCAATCTTATCTCGCACAATGCCAATAGCAACATCTACCCTTGCCATAGATTAAGTTCTATATTCAGCATTAATGCGCACATAGTCATAGGAAAAGTCACACGTCAATACTTGCTGTTCCAGCTCACCTCTTCCCAGCATGACTGTCACGGTAATTTCCTGTTGATCCATCACTTTCTGACCTGCCACCTCGGTATACGAACTTGCACGCCCGCCATTTTCCACGATACAAACATCATCCAGTAATATAGAAATGCTATTAACATCCAGACTTGCAAGCCCTGACCGACCTACTGCTGCCAAGATACGCCCCCAATTAGGATCACTGGCAAAAAATGCGGTTTTCACCAAGGGTGAATGTGCAATTGTTTTCGCCACCGCAACCGCTTCTAATTCACTCGCGGCTTGCTGAACTTTTATTTTAATTAACTTGGTTGCGCCCTCGCCATCTCTGATAATTGCTTCAGCCAGGTGCATACATGCATCCTGAATTACCTGCTGAAACTGTTGCATGGCTTCACTACCCACTGTAATTTCAGGCAGCGAACTTTTTCCGCTAGCCATTAGCACACAAGCATCATTTGTCGAAGTATCGCCATCAACGGTGATTCGATTAAAAGACTGCTCTACTGCCACTGACAAGCATTCTTGCAATAAACTCTGGGAGATTTTGGCATCCGTTGCAATAAACCCCAACATAGTCGCCATATTGGGCTGGATCATGCCCGCACCTTTAGACACCCCGGAAATAGTAAGTGCATGCCCTTCTATTTCGATACGCTTTGAGTAGCCTTTGGCAAAAGTATCAGTAGTCATAATGGCATGCGCCGCTTTATGCCAGTTATCTTCGATGAGATTGACTTTTGCTTCTGGAAGCGCATTGATTAATTTAGCCATAGGCAAGGGCTCGCCTATTACGCCGGTTGAAAACGGTAACACCTGCTCGGCTTTTGCATCATTCAATTTAGCTACAGAGGCGCAACTCGCCTGAGCGTCTGCCATGCCCTGCTCTCCTGTTCCTGCATTGGCATTCCCGGAATTTATGAGCAGGTAACGTGGCTGTTTATCTAAATGCGTTCTTGCAATATGAACTGGAGCGGCACAAAAGGCATTCTGGGTGAAAACCGCTGCGCAAGTTGAGCCTTCAGCCATCTCTATTAACAACAGGTCATCGCGCTCAGTTTGCTTAATGCCTGCGCAGCTTGTGCCTAATTTAATCCCTGCTACCGCATGCATATGTGGAAATTCTATATTACCTACTGCCATTTTCTCTTCTCCATTAGTAGTAGCCGTGGAATTTACAACAGCTCTTTTCTACTAAAAAGCGGACTAAAGCCGCGTCCTATATTTAAATAATTACGCTTTAAAAAACACCAGCACACTGCTGATCTGGTCGACTTCGTGCTCCAACACAGCGCAGCGATTTTTAATCGTATTAACCTGCTGAGACAAACTAAACATCGTATGCGGCAAGACGACCTCAAGCTCAACCTTACCTTTTATATAATGAACTCTGAAGCTGTCTATTAATGGGTGATTTTCCGCTAAATACTGCTGCAAATAAGCATCAATATCCTGACGTAATAAGACCTTGTTCTGCTCGATGACATATTCGTCATTTTCTGGATCCACATGCACCAGCACATCCCGCACTTCATCAAATTTGTCAATCAATACATCCCTCACGACATCTGCAATCATATGCCCTTCAGACACAGTAATTCGTGAACTAACTACGATGTGCGCATCGACCAGCGCATCTTCACCCATCTGCCGAGTGCGTAATAAATGTAGATTTCTAACGCCCTCAATTGCTGCTATCTCGGCACGGATCTCAGCTACAACATCCTCGGACAAGCCGGTATCAACCAACTCCTTGATACTGTCAGTTACCAGGTTGACTCCGATTTTAGCAATCATTAAGGCAACGATCACTGCAGCCACGGCATCTGCCCAGACATAACCCAATAAGGACCCCGCAACACCTATCAAAACAACGACTGATGAAATAGCATCACTACGGTGATGCCATGCGTTTGCCAGTAATAATTTTGAACGAGTAAAGGTAGCAACCCGTTTTGTATATTGATATAGCCACTCATTCGCTAAAATGGATATGGCAGCAATTCCCAGAGCTTCTGGATGGGGGATCAATAATCGCTCGGGTTGTACTATGCGTTCATAAACATCCCAGGCAATACCCGTCGCAACTATAATTAAACCCACACCCAATACCACCGTGGCAATGGTTTCAAAGCGGCGGTGTCCATATGGGTGATCATGATCCGCTTCGCGCGCACCTAGCTTGACTGCGATCAGAACCAGTAAATCACTGGCCAAATCTGATAATGAATGCACACCATCTGCAATCAACGCTGCAGATTGGCCTAACACTCCAAAACCAATTTTTAAAATACTTAAAAAAAAATTAACCAGCGCGCCAACGAGTGTGGCCCTGTGTTTTAGACTGGTCATTTTTTTTGTATCATAAACCCCGGTCATTATTCACCCACTTCTAAAACAATAATATACTCATAGTCATCAGATTGGGTTTGCAATACCTTATGCCCATTGATACGGCACCAGGCCGGAATATCTTCCAGCACACCAGGATCGGTACACGTCACAGTGAGCACATCCCCTTGCTCCAATTGCTTTACTTTATCCTGCGTGCGAATAACCGGCAGTGGACATAACAAGCGTGTTGCATCCAGCTCATACTGACTCATACAAACCATTCCTTCGGCATTTCATCTACACCAAAAGGCTTAACCTGCAAAGTGGACTCATTACCTGCCAAATCTCTGACCGACACTTCGACTTGCTCAGCATCTCTCCCTTGTCCATAACGCGCGACAATTTGCGCAGCTATATGCAAGTCTTCGGCACTGGGATCACCATCAATTAAGGCCAAAGGCCCTCTATGGCTTGCACAATTCATATTGATATAATTTTTCTTATAGCCTTGAAGAAAACGTCCTTCACCATCTTCGCGTGCAACGATTATTTTAAAATCCTGATTAGGCCGAATATGCCGCCCAACCTTTAGTAGCATGACATCATCAAGCTCATAATCTTTTGTGCCGCGCGCCTTCCATAAATCCACGAGTTTTGCAGAATAGCTCTCATCGGTCAAGAAACAACAACCACCTGCAGGTTGCGAATAATCTTTTAAGCCGTATTCTTTCGCCAGAGCCATTTGCGGCTTGCGTGACCGTCCAGTAAAATCAAATAATTGATCACGGTCAATCCAGCCTTCCCGCTCTGGCAATGTCATCGGTAAATTTTTACCACACAAAGGGCGTACTAACCGATCATGGGCACCCGACTCTTCCGCTATAATCGGCATGGTTTCACGCCGTTGCGACATCGGTCTTTGCCCCATCACTTCACCGGTAATAATAAAGTCGAAGTCATTTTCCGAAATCCACTGTTTGGCTTTATTGACCATAAAGATCTTGCAGTCCAGGCAGGGATTCATATTGGCACCGTACCCATGCTTGGGATTAATCAGAACATCTTTGTACTCTTCAATAATATCGATGATATGTAGCTTAATTCCCAGCGTTTCCGCTACCCATAAAGAGTTATTACGCTTGGGCTTTTCTTTATCTTTCTTGCGGATCGCATGAGTATGCCCCTCTACACAAAACCCGGTAAAGAAATTAATACCTTCAACATGTACGCCTTGCTCCATAATGGCTTTTGTAGCCAACATGGAATCCAGACCACCTGAAATTAACGAAACTGCCTTTATCTGCTTACTCATAATCTAACCATCACCTAAACTAACACCAGATTATCTCTATGAATGACTTCTTCATTATCTGAATATCCTAAAATTTTCTCAAACTGCCCACTCGCCTGACCCTGAATTAATGCCAGCTCTTCAGAGTTATAATTAACCAGACCGCGTGCAACCTCATTACCATTGCCGTCAAGACATACAACCAGCTCTCCGCGACTAAACTGACCTTCTACCGCCTTAATCCCGACCGCCAATAAACTTTTACCCGATTTCTTTAAAACACCCACCGCACCGCCATCCAGCAGCAAACGGCCTTTAGCCTGCAACTGTCCAGCTAACCACTGCTTACGCGCCACGATAGGCTCGATACTTGCAAACAAATAAGTACCGATTTCTTCACCAGCGATCACTTTAGTCAGTATATTTTCAACATCGCCCGACGCGATGACTGTTGAGGCTCCTGACCGTGCGGCCAACCGAGCTGCACTGACTTTAGTTGCCATACCGCCACGCCCTAATCCACTGCGACTTTCTCCTGCCATAGCATCAATACGCGAATCATCCGAACTAATCTGATTTATGAGCACGGCATTCGCATTGACACTCGGATCAGAATCAAACAAACCTGACTGATCGGTTAAAATAATCAACAAATCAGCCTCAACCAGGTTAGCAACTAAAGCGCCTAGTGTATCGTTATCTCCAAAACGTATCTCGTCCGTTGCCACCGCATCATTCTCATTAATCACAGGTACAACTTTATAGTCCAGCAAAGACATTAAAGTACTGCGTGCATTCAAATAACGTTTACGATCCGATAAATCATCATGGGTTAGCAATACCTGCGCCGTATGTATTCCATGCTGCTGAAAATTACTTTCAAAATTTTGCACTAACCCCATCTGCCCAACTGAAGCAGCCGCCTGTAATTCATGCAAGGCTTTAGGTCTAACTTTTAAGCCCAGACGCGACATCCCTTCAGCCACCGATCCCGATGACACCAGTACAACTTCGATTCCCTGTTGTTTTAATTTTGCCATCTGCGCGACCCAGATAGCAATCGCGGTTTTATTTAAACCTTTACCACCCTCTGTTAATAGCGCACTACCAATTTTAATAACAATACGCTTTACTGTAGCAAAATCACTCCGACTCATTATTTTGTTCCAGGCTTTTTGCCAACTCTTTTTCCTGCAATTGCTGCGCTTCCAGAAATGTCATAATATCAAACATTAAAGTTCGGGTTCCCTCTGCCTTCAACGCTGATATTTGATAAACCGGACCGTCCCAGCCCAGCTCATCAACAATTGCCTGGCAATAAGCCTGCTGATCCTCATCTTCTTGCAATCTATCCACTTTATTTAAAATCAACCAACGCGGTTTATTAGCTAAGTCATCGCTCCACTTTTCCACCTCGGCAATAATTTTTCTAGCCGACTCAACAGGCGAATCCATCGATTCATAAGGTTTAATATCAACCAGATGCATCAGCAATTTAGTCCGCGCCAAATGCTTTAAAAACTGCAACCCCAGACCAGCACCTTCTGCCGCGCCTTCGATCACCCCGGGAATATCCGCTATAACAAAGCTGCGCTTATCATCAACACTAACTACACCCAGGTTCGGCACCAAAGTAGTAAAAGGGTAATCGGCCACTCTCGGCTTTGCCGACGAAACAGCCCGAATCAAACTCGACTTGCCCGCATTGGGCATACCCAGTAAACCCACGTCTGCAATTAAGGTTAATTCTAACTGCAAAACCCTATGTTCACCTTTAGAGCCCAATGAAGCACGTTGTGGCGCACGGTTAATACTACTTTTAAACCGCGTATTTCCCAATCCATGAAAGCCACCCTGAGCGACTAGCAGTTTTGCCTCGACCCGCATAAGCTCGCCTAACTTTTCATTGGTATTCTTATCAGTGACCACAGTTCCGGGTGGAACAGTGACATAAATATCCTCACCTTTTCTACCGGTGCATTGCCGCCCCATTCCATTTTGACCGCGCTGCGCCCTATGCACCGAATGAAAACGAAAATCCACCAGCGTATTAACATTATCGGTAGCAACCAGGTAAACACTGCCGCCATCGCCACCATCGCCACCATCAGGACCACCTTTAGGAATATACTTCTCGCGACGAAAACCAATACAACCGTTTCCACCATCACCCGCTTCAACGCGAATCTCTGCTTCATCAACAAATTTCATAAGCCTAAAAACCTCAGTTAAACCAGTTCATCTTTTACGCCGTGATATGACTGGAGTGCAATAGCTGTAGCTACTGCGATCACTAAAAAAGCTAACGCTTTTTTAGTCCTGTTAAATATAAATGCTTATACACATGGAGCAATCATATAGTACAAAAAACAGGCAAAAAAAAACCCCGTCTGTGCGGACGAGGTTTTTATACTCTATACAGTTTAAGTCTGATTAATCAGACTTAAAACGGTCTAAAATAACTATACTGCAACGATGCTAACAAATTTACGTTTTTGAGGACCTTTAACCTCAAATAAAACCTGCCCATCAGTCGTAGCGAATAAAGTATGATCTTTACCGCAACCAACATTTGTTCCAGCATGAAAACGTGTTCCTCGTTGGCGAACAATTATGCTACCTGCACTAACTGATTCACCACCATAACGCTTTACACCTAGTCGTTTCGAATTTGAATCGCGACCGTTTCTGGTACTACCACCCGCTTTCTTATGAGCCATTGTAACTCCTCGTGTTAAGCAGAAATACCAGTAACCTGGACTTCTGTGTAATATTGACGATGACCCATCTGCTTCATATGGTGTTTACGTCTTTTGAATTTTATGATTTTAACTTTTTTGTGTCTACCTTGAGCAGTAACAGTAGCCGTAACTTTGCCGCCATCAACATATGGCTGCCCGACTTTAACTGTATCATCTGACTTGATCATAAGTACATTGTCGAATTCAACGCTGTCGCCCATACCAAGCTCAAGTTTTTCTATTTTTAAGGTAGTACCTTCTTCAACACGGTATTGTTTACCGCCAGTTTGAATTACCGCATACATTTGCGTCAGCTCCATCAAGCAATATCTATTAAAAGTGAACAGAGGATTATAATTAGAAAAAAAACTCTCGTCAACTAAAACCATACAAAGAAAATATTAACCTGCAAAATAACACACGATCACATTTAACGCCCTAAGGTATTTTTAAACGCTATGTTCTGTTAATATATACGCAGTTTATTTAATAAATAACGCCTTCACTAAATTTATATTTACCAATACAAATCAATGACAGCTCCGCAAAACTCTAATAACAAAGCACAAACGACTATTGATTTTGCATCAATCCAACGTTTAACAGAAAGTGAGGCCCAGTCAGTCGACCAGTTAATCCTGGAAGAACTTACCTCTGACGTAGTGCTTATTAATCAAATAGGTCATTACATTATTAATAGTGGCGGCAAACGCTTACGCCCGATGCTATTAATGCTCACCGCAAAGGCACTTAATTATAAAGACAGTAACCACCACCTATTATTAGCAGCGGTCATAGAATTCATTCACACCGCAACGCTTTTACACGATGACGTGGTTGATGAGTCGGACCTACGCCGCGGTAAAGACTCGGCAAATGCAGTTTGGGGCAATGCCGCCAGCATCCTGGTCGGAGATTATCTGTACTCCAGCGCCTTTGAAATGATGGTGCGTACCAGCAATATGCGGGTTATGCAGATCTTGTGCAAAACCACTACCGCGATTGCCGAAGGCGAAGTATTACAACTGCTGAATTGCAACAACCCGGCAACCACAGAAGCAAAATACCTGGAAGTTATCTCACGCAAAACCGCAATTCTATTTAGCGCAGCAACACAACTAGGCGCTATCATTGCTAATGCCGACCCTGCCATCGAAGCAAGCATGGCTGCATACGGACAACACCTCGGTATTGCGTTTCAACTAATTGATGATGCCTTAGATTTTACTTCCAGCAAAGATGAGTTGGGGAAAAACCTGGGCGATGACCTTGCAGAAGGCAAACCTACCCTACCCCTTATTTACGCAATAGAAAACGGCACAAAAGAACAGGCTGACGTTATCATCAATGCAATCAAGACAGGCGACAGAGATTCATTTAATGAAGTCTACGAAATTGTTAAAGCAACCAACGCCATTAGCTATACAGAGCAACGCGCAGAAGATGAAGCCCAAAAAGCAATTGCTGCATTAATTAATTTGCCCGCCTCTGAGTATAAAGATGCACTAGAACTACTAGCGCGCTTTTCTGTGCAGCGTAATTATTAAACAGCTTATAGCTTTTCAACTCTCCTTCGCTGAAAATCCTGGAAACGGGGTTTAAGCGAAGTGAAGATTTTTAGCCGATGCTGCAATTTCACAACGCTTATTAAAACTTAACTCATAGCGCATGACTTCCCAGTTACGTAACGCTCTCATCATGCTAATGGGGTTAACGGACTAAAGTCCGCCCACCAGTGAGTGTTGATATGACTATATTTACCCCCTTTTAACGACATCAGTGCTAAAATCTTAAGTCACTCTCTACTCCACATTCTTACGATATGACTGACTCGTTAAAACTTCCTGTCTCTTCATTAAAACTACAAATTACCTCGGCTGATTACGCCATTCTTAATAAGGGTAAAAACGCAGGGACCACTAATATTCTTGGTCAGGAACGTGCGCAGTCAGCACTTGCCTTTGGGGTTGCCATGCAAAACCCGGGCTATAACATCTATGTGATGGGTGAGCCGGGTACGGGACGTTTATCGATGATCACCAACCATCTCACTCCTATTTCACAAACCCAGGAAACGCCCCCTTCCTATGCCTATGTAGAGAACTTTGAAAACAATAGGGAGCCGGTTGCTATTGAACTACCTGCAGGACAAGCGCAGGCCTTTTGCAAAGATATCAACCGACTGGTTGATAATTTAATTGCAACATTCCCCGAAGCATTTGAAAGTCCTCGCTACCAGCAAAAAAAGACGGCTATAGAGCGCACTTTTAATCAGCTGTATAACAGCGCTATTGATGTTATCGAGCAACAATCTAAGGAAAAGAACATTGCCTTGTTTCGTGATACCGAATCGATCACTTTCGCGCCGATTCGTGATAACAAGGTTCTGGATGAAGAGCAATTTAATCAACTACCGCAAGCAGAACGTGATGTTTTTCATAAAGATACGGAAGTTCTGGAAGACGCTCTAGGCGATGCATTAATCGAGTTACCGCAATGGCGGCGTGCACTGGTGGAGAAAAACCGACAACTGGATAATGTCACCATCCGTATGGCAATCTCTCCGTTATTTAAAGAACTCACTCATCGTTATCAAAATATTGATAGCGTCATTACTTATCTGAGTGAAATTAAAAAAGACCTGGGCGAAACCATTAAAGATCTGTTTGTGCAAACCCAGTCATTGGAAGGAATTAGTGACAGTACTAAAAAACAACTATTAAAAGACCAGTATCAACCCAACATTCTGATTGATTATAAAGAAAACTCTGGCGCTCCAGTTATTTACGAACCTAATCCAACCTATCAGAACCTGTTTGGGCGCATAGAATATTCTAGCGAACAAGGTGCATTAACGACTAATTACCAGCGCATTTTCTCTGGCTCATTACACCAGGCAAACGGCGGTTACTTGATCTTAGATGCCGACAAGCTGCTCAACTCCCCCTTTGTCTGGGAGGGTCTAAAGCGCGCTTTAAAATCGGGGCGCATTGAAATTGAATCACCCTATGCTGAATTGGGAATCAATACAGTAACTTTAAAGCCCGAAGTCATTCCGCTGAATATCAAGGTAATTCTGGTCGGTTCACGCGAGATATATTACCTATTGCAAGACCTGGATGATGAATTTAATGAAATGTTCCGTATTCTGGCGGACTTTGATTACGATATTCCGCGTACTGAAAGCAATATGCACAATTTTGCGCAACTGATGATACAACAGGCGCATGACTCCGGTGCGAAGCCTTTAGCAGAATCCGCTATTATCAGCTTACTGGAGCACAGCTGCCGGCTTGCCGAACATCAGCAACGCCTATCGGCACATATTAATGATGCGCTGGAAATTATTGGCGAAGCTAACTTCCTATGTCAATCAGCAGAAATTGATAGTGCCGTTATTGAGCAGGCACTTAGCGCACGCGAATACCGAAATGGCAGAATTGCACAAAGCATTCTGGAAGAAATGCTGGATGGAACGATCTTAATTAATACTTCCGATAGTGTCATAGGCCAAGTAAACGGCCTGACGGTGCTGCAAGTCGGAGGCAGCAGCTTTGGTGCACCGTCGCGTATTACTGTTACGGTTTATCCGGGGTCACGCGGTATCGTCGATATAGAGCGCGAGGCCGAACTAGGTCTGGCGATCCATTCCAAAGGCGTGATGATTCTGACTGGTTATCTGGGTAATTGTTATGCACAGGAATTTCCACTGGCGATTTCAGCCAGCATTGCGCTGGAGCAGTCTTATGGTCATATAGATGGCGATAGCGCGGCACTTGCCGAATTATGCTGTCTTATCTCTGCCCTGACCCTGACACCAATCAAACAAAGCTTTGCCGTGACCGGCTCCATCAACCAATATGGAGAAGTTCAAGCGATAGGTGGGGTTAATGAAAAAATAGAAGGATTCTTTAAACTCTGTAAGGGGCGGGGCTTAACAGGAGAGCAAGGTTGCATCATCCCACAGGCCAATGTGCGTAATTTAATGCTGAAACAGGAAATTATTGATGCTGTCGCTAATAATGATTTTGCTATTTACCCAGTTGCTAATGTCAACCAGGCGCTGCAACTACTCACTGGTGAACTGGCCGGCATCAAGGATAAAAATGGCGAATACCCTAAAGATAGCCTAAACTTAAAAGCAATCTCCAGACTCAAAGAGATTTCTGACCTGGGCCATGATAAGGATGAAGACAACAATGCAGATGAACCGGAACTATAGAACAAGCTGTTCTTCTAATATGGGCAATACTCTGCTCATTTAAACTCCATGCTGATACTTCGCATACGGATTGTCAGGTAACACTAGTTAGTTGCACATAGATTAATGAACTCAATACCTAACGCCCTAACTACCTCGTATACTCATAATAGTTATACTAAAAGCTGGATATTATAGTGTTCCTTTCCGTATTCCGTATTCCGTATTCCGTATTCCGTATTCCGTATTCAGTTTAAACTTTAAGATATTTAATCACAGGGTATGGCTAGCCAGATTTATTATATATAACCCCTTTCCAATACGGGTAGAACCCAGTAATGTATTCCAGAGCCTGAAAAATATTGCCTTAAATGATTAATCAAAACACTCAGTTGCTGCTCAGGTAAATACATCTGAAAGCGAATTTTCTTCTGTCTCCCAGCCACTTGCTCAGCCAGAGACAGACCTTCATGGTCGGTAGAATGCGCATTAACTACGAAACTACTAAAGCCTTCAGCTGCTTCAATAGCTAACAGACAATCAACTACCGCTTCTTCTAATAGCGGCGGCACATTAATACTTACCAGATATTCTTGTCCACTCATATTTATTCCTCTCGCGCTTCGCCAAAAATTTCATATAACATCGGCAATAAAATTAAGGTTAAAAACGTTGATGACACTAATCCGCCTATCACAACGATTGCCAGCGGTCGCTGAATTTCCGAGCCTGGTCCTGTAGCGAACAGCATCGGCAATAAACCAAAAGCAGTTAAACTTGCCGTCATCAATACCGGTCTTAAACGACGCTCGGTACCGACTATAATCACCTCCGCCAGACTCATGCCTGTCGCTCTCAATTGATTAAAGTAACTGAGCAATACCACACTATTAGGCACGGCAATTCCTAATAGGGCGATAAAGCCTATTGAGGCAGGTACTGACAGATATTCTCCCGATAACCACAGGGCAAAAACACCACCAATCATAGCCAGAGGAATATTTGAAAACACCAGCACGGCCTGCCGAATTGAGCCAAAGGTGGTAAACAGTAATAAAAAAATAAGTAATAAGGACACGGGCACAACAAGCGCTAAACGTGCCGCCGCTCGCTGTTGATTTTCAAACTGCCCACCCCACTGTACTAAATAACCAGCAGGTAACTCAACTTGGTTTTGTACCGCCTGCTTTGCTTCATCAACAAAGCTCACTAAATCTCTTCCTTCGACATTACTACGCACTACAACAAAACGCCGGCTATACTCACGCTGTATAGAAACCATGCCATCGACTTTCTCTAGCTTGGCAACGCTAGATAAGGGCACTGACCCACCACTCGGTAAAGTAATTTGTAGACTATCAAAATTGGCACTATTACTATCACCTTTTATAACTAAAGGTGTTCGGCGCACACCTTCCTGAACAATACCAATCGATAAGCCTTCTATCTGAGCGCGTAAAATTTGCTGTATTTGTTCAATATCTAACCCCAGGCGCCCTGCTGCTAAACGATCAATGGTTAATTGTAAGTATTGCATCCCCTCATTCTGGCTGGTAAAAACATCGCTTGCCCCCTGAATGGTTTTAAGCACGGTTTCTATCTCTTCTGCCTTACGATTTAACAAATCCAGGTCTATACCGAATAGTTTTATAGCTACATCACCCCGTGTTCCTGTCAGCATTTCGGAAACACGCATTTCTATCGGCTGGGTAAAACCAAAAGCGACCCCTGGCGTGCCTGCCATAACTTCACGAATAGCTTCCTTCAATTCTTCCTTGGTCTCCATTCGCCATTGCTCTTTAGAGTGTAATTCTAAAAAGATATCGGTATCATTTAAGCTCATCGGATCTAAACCAAGCTCATCAGAACCAACCCGAGCAATAATATTTTTTACTTCAGGCACATTTAGCAAAATATTTTTCTGTACCCGCATATCCAGAGCAACCGAATCCTCCAATGTAATAGAAGGTAATTTTTCCAGTTGCAAGACTATATCACCTTCATCCATCGTCGGCATAAAAGTACGACCAATTTGCATAAAAACAACGACAGTAACCAATAACATAACAGCTGTAGTGATAAACACTTTTTTACTATTCTGAATACTCCACTTTAAGGTAGGCATATATAATCTATGCAACTGCCTTGATAGCCAAGGCTCTTCAAGTCCTTCCTGTTTTAATAGATAAGATGAAAAAACGGGAATCACAGTCAATGACAAAACCAAAGACCCTGCCAAGGCAAAAACAATGGTTAATGCAACGGGAGCAAATAACTTACCCTCCAGCCCTTGTAATGCCAGTAAGGGAAGGAAAACAATAATAATAATTAAACTACCAGAAACAACAGGCGCTGCCACTTCGCGTGTTGCCCGGTAAACAATATGTAAGCGAGGCAAGCGCTGAGACTTACCTTTATCAGAAAACTGCGTCAATATATTTTCTACGACCACAACTGCGGCATCTACCAGCATACCAATCGCAATAGTTAAACCACCCAGACTCATTAAATTAGCTGACATCCCCGTGACGTGCATCATAATAAATGTAAACAATGCAGCTAGCGGCAAAACCAACGCAACAACCAATGAAGCACGTAAATCACCCAAAAATAATACTAACAAAATCATCACTAAACCAATGGCTTGTAATAATGCACTCGAGACTGATGAAAGCGCAGAGTTGACTAAATCTCCTCGGTTATAAAATACATCCAGCCTAACCCCGGCAGGCAAGCTCGAACTTAGCTCCTCTAATTTTTTCTCTATATCAGCAACTGTCTGTCCGGCATTCGCACCTCGCAAACTCAGCACCAACCCTTCTACGGCCTCTCCTTCTCCATTACGACTCACCGCACCATACCTTGTCAGCGATCCCAGCTTTACCTCTGCAATATCACTGACCATAATTGGAATACCACGGCTATTTCCTACAACAATGGAAGCCACATCTGCTAATGTTTTAATGCGTCCTTCCGCCCTGACTAACAAGGCCTCTTCACCTTCGTTTAATCGTCCTGCTCCATCATTGCGGTTGTTATGCTGTAAAGCATCAACCAACTGTTGCATACTAATATTTCTAGCTGTCATCAAGGCATTATCAGGCACCACAGAAAACGCTCTGGCCAAACCACCTAAAGCATTGACATCGGCCACGCCAGTTACCGTACGTAAAGCCGGGCGTATCACCCAGTCCAGCAGGCTACGACGCTCCATTAGATTTAAATCCCCACCTTCGATGGTAAACATAAACATTTCACCTAAAGGCGTTGTCATTGGTGCAATACCACCTTCAATACCTGCAGGTAAATCAGCCCAAATGCTATTTAAGCGCTCGGCAATTTGCTGTCTTGCCCAATAAATATCCGTCCCTTCCTCAAAGTCTATGGTGATATCTGTCAGGGAATATTTGGCAATAGAGCGCAACATGGTTTGCTGTGGAACACCCAATAACTCCACTTCAATAGGGGCGGTAATTCTTGCTTCTACTTCTTCAGGAGGCATCCCGGCAGCCTTAACGATTACCTTGACTTGCGTAGGGGAGACATCTGGAAAAGCATCAATCGGAATTTGTTTAAAAGCTGAATAACCGCTACCAATAAGCAATAAGGTCGTTAGCAACATTAACAAGCGCTGAGTTAAGGCACAGCGTATTAAAGCAGTCATTATTCATCGCCTCCCAAACCTAGAAAGTTTGCTTTTAATGCCACAGCGCCACGAATGGCAATTTCATCATTTTCCTGCAAGTCTCCGGCAATAATAGTCTGCTGCTTTTTTCTACCAACAATCTGAACAGGTTTCGCAGTAAAACCTGTGGCGGTACGCAGAAATAAATACGTGTCTCCGGCATATTTTGCCAATGCTGAGTTAGGCACTTGAAACATTAGCGTTGCCTTGTTTTGAATAATCTTGACCGCTACCGTCTGTCCTGGCCTAATTGAATCTTTGGCCGTTTTTACTTCTGCTCTTACTAGTACCGTTTGATTTGCAGGATCGACATGCTGACCCAATAAGAAAATACGTGCAGTCACGTCAGAATTAGAA
The DNA here is from genome assembly GCA_012960135.1 of Methyloprofundus sp. Lineage (GTDB taxonomy): Bacteria > Pseudomonadota > Gammaproteobacteria > Methylococcales > Methylomonadaceae > Methyloprofundus. Next base: position 5,825 of record DUBW01000042.1, on the reverse strand, counting down.
ACCTGTACTTTATCGCCCAGTTGTACAAATTCAATGCGTTGCTGCGGAATACTGATATCTAGCCAAAGCTTGTCAAAATTTGCCACGCGGAATAAAGGAGCCAGAGCCTCAGCCTTTTCACCAATAGTAACCAAACGCTCTAAAACCACTCCGGAAATAGGGGCAAAAATTTTTAATTGACTACTTAACTGCTGGTTTTTTTCCAGTGCCTTGATATCGGCTTCAGTAACACCGGAAATTTGTAATAATTGTCGAGTTTCATTCAGGTGGGATACAAAAACATGGTAATTGGCTTTGGTTTGTAGCCATCGCCTATCAGCGATCACGCCTTCTTTATATAGCTTCTTATCCCGAGCATAGTCGGCCCGTGCTAATTTTAAATCATTAACAGACTTCAAGTGATGTAGTTGTAAGGTTAATAGCTCAGGACTATTAATAGTCGCTAAAACCTGCCCTTTTTGTACTTGATCACCGATACTCGCCTTAATCTCATTAATCAAACCAGCTTGTGTGGTACTCACTATATATTCATTTTCAGGAGGAATACTCACTATAGCCGGGGCATCTAATAAAGGCACAGATCTAATCACCTCGAGTTTACCCAGCTTAACCCCCAGATTATAAATCTGTGCCTGGGATAACTCTATTTGCGGATCAGCAGCAACGGCAAAACGACTGACTAACAATAATATAATCATGACTCTCATGGCATCACTCCTACCGCCTGGTTATAAAAAGCAATATCACGCTGAAAACGTACGCTACTTTCCTGTGCGTTTTCAATCGCCGATTGAGCACGCGCCTGAATCCGTAAATAATCCATCAACTCGATCTCTCCCGCCGCAAAACTTACCTGTGCAATTTTCAACAACTTCTTTGCATTTTCTTGCATCTGTTTAGCAAGATCTAATTGCGCCGTATCAACTTCTAGCTCATGCTCTGCTTCATGCAATTCTTCTAATAAGTTTCTGTAAATATGTTCTTTGTTAGCTGTCGCAGCTATATATTCCCGATTCGCGGCAGCAACCATCGGAGCAATATAAGCGTGCCCCCCAAAAGGTATGTTCACATTAAACGCGATACTATTAACTATGTTGTCGGTTCTCGAACCTCTTTCAGATACCCCTCCTACTGCCACGGTCGTCTGCCCTGATCCTTGTGCCTTGAGCCATTCCACTTGTGCTTTTTTGCGTGCGATAATGGAATTAATTGCTAACAGGCTGGGGTGTGCCTCATTGATCCTATTTTCTTTGCTTTTTTCTTCATTAAATTGCTCTGGTACCTTGTGGCTCAGCGTCAAAAAGTAATAGCGCTTACGTGCATGCATAAGCGCTGCTTCGGTATTGATCAATGCCTCCTTTTTATCCAATAGCTCGCTCTCGGCCAGGTAATAATCTGCTTTAGGCAAGTCACCTACTTCTACCCGGCGCTGCACGGTCCTGGCTAATTTTTGCGCATAAGTGAATTCCTTTTTCTTCATTTGAAAGCGTGCCAATGCCAATTTCTGTGCCCATAAAGCCTCGCGCACCAGGCCAGCAACTTTTAATTTAATGGCGTTGACTGTATTTCCCACTCCTTGCCTGGCTTGCGTAGCTAATTGCAAGCCCGCATCGCGCTGCCCCCAGTTCCAGACGGGCACTTGAATTGAGCCATCAAATTCGTACGCGCCAAGATTTGTGCCTGAAAAGTCACCTTTATAATAGGTTTGCAACTGCGGTGCTCCTGATATCCAGCGACTACCGCGCTCCTGCAGTGCCACACTTTCCTGATGCATAGCTGCAATCAACGCATAATCAGGATATTTTTCTACAGTTTGCATCACTAAATCTGGCAACCTTAATTGCGGATCAATAACCATTAAATCAACATGATCAACAATATGTTGCGGCTCTGCCTGTGCGCTCGGAAATACAGCTCCCCCAGCAACTAATAGCAGCGCAATAAAATTGATAATAAGCATTTTTATCTCTATACAAAGAAAATAACGAAGACAGACACACAAGACTCAGTATGATTTTCTGCATCTATGTTTACAGCTGAAACTCAGTCGTACCCAGAGTTATAGCTAAGGCTCCCTAACTGAAGAAACGACTCGGGATGGGAAGATGTACTTAGCAATAAACAGAATCAAAACAGTGCTACCTTGCCAACAATCTAACATCGGACACCGCTCTAAAGCAATGACCTATAGAGGAGGTCCACGAGGGGTAGCAGTCGATAATCTGAGCGCTGCTTTTGAAAGCGTAAGATATGCTGAAGGGGACATGGCTATTGGTAGAGCAATAGCAGGGGAAGAATTTGTTTGCCTAAAGATTAGGCTGGCGTTACTAGGCTCGCATTCCAGTAATTTTTTTTGCACAATGGCCAGCTTGATACCGATCACTGCATCGCAATGCCCAAAATCCAGTGCGGCAATTTTGCTCTGCTGCCTGACTTATACAGTAAAGCCATGAAAATGCACGCTCTGATTACTCGCCGCATGTACCAGAGGCGCAACACTTTGCAATGCCAAGAGCAATAGTAATAGTGGGCGATGGAAAAATATTTTCATAGGCTAAGACTACGCTAAAACTCTCTAATGATCACGAACTTTTGTAAAAATGGCTGCGTACTTAATTCTATTGCCAGAACCAGCCACCCTCTGCGATCAGCTGACACAAAATATTGGCTGATACGGCATCATGGCGCAGGTTTTGCCAATCAGTAATACTTAAGCTATTTGTTTCGCTCATTAGAGGTAAGTTCCTCACTCCCTCTAAGCCAACGGCATAGCTTTCACCAGCCATAAATAACTCCCCACCCTTATCATTGCTAGTCCAAGCGAACCGGTAATACGTGTTTCTTTGCAACACTTCTCCAGTGTCAAACCGGCTAGTAAGCTCATCAATGTCAGGTAAATCCGTACTCGCCTCTGCGGCTATCGTTGCCAGACCTGGCTTGGTCTCAGTAACGAACCGGCCTAAAACAGTTGCTAACTGAGGTTCTGCCTGATCAATCGTAAGGTGTAACATATGCTTTAATCTTGCCACAGCTTGGATATCAATCTCAGCACCATGCTGATTCAACACTAGGTCTGGATCCTGGTAGCGGCTTTTGCCCAGGCCGTGCTCTAACAAAGTATTGACTAATGCATCCAGCATATCAACAGCAGAAGGTGCACGAAAGCCAATCGAATAGGTCATGCAATCATTAACAGCGACACCATGATGAGCAAAATGCGGAGGCAGGTATAGCATATCCCCAGGCAGTAAGTCCCAGCTTTGATCAGGCGTAAACTCAGACAGGATTTGCAACTCCAGGCCATCAATTAATTTCGCTTCATGAATAGGCTGGTCGCCGAACTGCCAGCGCCGTGTCCCCATTGCCTGGAGTAGAAAAACATCGTAAGCATCGGTATGCGGCCCAACACTACCGGATTCAGTCGCATAACTGATCATCAGGTCATCGCGTCGCCAATCAGGGATAAAATTAAAGATGTCGAGTAACGCCTGTAATTCCGGTAAATGCTTATCGACGTCCTGCACCAGCAGCGTCCAGTGAGTTTCAGGTAGGCGGGCAAAATCGCTATCTGTCAAAGGACCTGTAGAGACCTGCCAGGCACTGCCATCGTGCCCATACTCCTCTATCAATCGGGATTCAATCTCAGGCTCACAGGCAAGACCGGCTAATTCTTCTGCAGAAATAGGCGACTCAAATTCAGGAAATGCCTGGCGGATCAATAAGGGCTTTTTCTGCCAATATTTTTGTAAAAATTGCTGTTGATTTAAGCCGGTATTAAAAAATTTCACCACATTTCCCCGCTAGATACAGAGGAGTACAATAGCTTTAACTATTGCTGTCACCAGAAAAAGCTAACGCTTTTTTTACTCCTGTTGGTTAACTATTTCGCTCTGCTTCGAGTATTTGAATAACCGGCAAGGTATCTGGGCGCATACCACGCCACAGATAAAATGCTTCTGCTGCCTGCTCAACCAGCATCCCTAAGCCATCCAGACTGTTACTCGCATGTTGTTCATAACCCCAGCGTACAAACGCAGTGGCTTTATTTGCATACGCCAGATCATAACAGCTCCCTTGCTCTGCCAGTAATCCAGCGGCTAAAGGCGGCAACTCATCAGTCAGGCTGGCTGAAGTGGCATTTAAAATCAAGTCAAACGACTGACCTTTTAAAGCATCATAACCACAGGCGTTTATTTTTGCTTTATGGCAAAATTCATCAGCCAGGGTTACAGCTTTAGCAACTGTCCGGTTAGCAATAGTCATTGATAGCGGCAATTGTTCCAGAATAGGCAGGATAATTCCCCTGCTTGCTCCACCCGCTCCCAGAATAAGAATCCGTTTTTGCTTTAAGCTTATCCCATGATTATTCTGTATATCAGTCACCAATCCGATGCCGTCGGTATTATCGCCCAAGATACGACCGTCTGCCTGCACAGCCAGGGTATTCACAGCCTTAGCTAACTCAGCACGTTCGGTTTTTAATTTGGCATACTCCCAGGCGAGTTCTTTTAAGGGGACGGTACAATTTAAACCACGACCGCCTGAAGAAAAAAAATCCTTAACCGCCCGTGGAAATTTCTCAGCGGAAACCAGTTGCGTTGAGTATTCCATTAATTGCTGCGTTTGTTCGGCAAATAATGTATGAATACGCGGAGATTTACTATGTTCGATCGGCGAGCCAAAAACCGCATAGTGATCAATTTGACTCATGTTTTCTGCTCCTTAAGCCACTCTGCAACCCCTTTGGCATAGTAAGTCAATATCGCATCACTTCCAGCGCGTTTAAACGACAGCAAAGATTCTAACACCACCTCCCGTTCATTTAGCCAGCCATTAAGGCTTGCCGCTTTTAGCATCGCATATTCGCCACTGACCTGATAAGCAAATACGGGAACGGCAAACTCATCTTTTACTCGGCGAATAATATCTAGATACGGCATGCCCGGCTTCACCATCACCATATCCGCCCCTTCCTCCAGATCCAGCTGCACTTCACGTAAGGCTTCATCTGAATTGGCAGGATCCATCTGATAGGTGAATTTATTGCCTTTGCCTAAATTGCCAGCCGACCCGACAGCATCCCGGAAAGGCCCATAAAAACTGGAGGCATATTTGGCTGAATAGGCCAATATCTGGGTATTTATATACCCTTCAGCTTCTAGAGCCTCGCGGATAGCGCCAATCCGTCCGTCCATCATGTCCGAAGGAGCAACCACATCTGCACCAGCTTGTGCATGTGACAACGCCTGCTTTACCAAGACAGCCACAGTTTCATCATTAACCACATAGGCTTGTTCATTAATCAATCCATCCTGACCATGTGAAGTAAATGGGTCTAATGCAACATCAGTCATCACGCCTAATTCCGGGCAGGCGGCTTTAATAGCACGCACTGCACGCTGCGCTAGTCCTTCTGGGTTATAGGCTTCTGCCGCATCATCTGATTTGACACTCGCCGGGGTCACCGGAAATAAAGCTAACATAGGAATTCCCAACGCATGACACTGCTTAGCTTCTGCTACCAGCAAATCAATCGACAACCTTTCTACACCCGGCATAGAGGCAACAGCCTCTTTTTTATTTTCACCTTCAATAACAAACAAAGGATAAATTAAGTCATTACTGGAAAGCTGATTTTCCGACATCAGGCGCCTAGAAAAATCATGATAGCGCATCCGGCGCATACGAGTTTTGGGGAAATTAATGCTATTCTTCATTCCATTTATTTATCTAGTGAGCGATTACTTATACAATTAGGAGTCAAGATTTAATAATATACAGAAGTTTGACGCAGAATTTTTGTTCGTTTTCAAGGTTTAGTCATA
>DUBW01000041.1 GCA_012960135.1 Methyloprofundus sp. | reverse complement strand
ACCCTATTGGTTCCAGATTCACCATCCGGCTACGGCCCGATAGGCACTTGATATGAAATCGATTTTCCCGAAGAAGTATCTCAGGTAATAACTGGCTAGGCGCCGTATACGGACCCGTATGTGCGGTGCTGTGGGAAGGGGTTACTTGAGTAGCTCCCTATCCCGATAGGCCATTTTTAAACACGGATGCCTTCAATTAACAAATAAGTATCATCTTTTAAGAAAGATGTATTTGTAACTTTTAAATTTGATGATCGCTCAATGTGACGAAGAGTATCCCTATCAAATCTTGCGCCATATATTTTTTCGACGAATGGCGTGAAAAAGTCTTGTCTTTTTCTTATTTTTTTGTTTTTTGAATATACAATTTCTAAAAGTCGAAAACGTCCACCTTGCTTTAACACTCTGCCAAATTGTTCGATAGCAAGTTTTTGAATTTCATCTGACATTACGCAACACATAAATGTTGAAAAGATCCAATCGAATTGATGTGAATCTATTGACTGCATTACAGTTGCATCTTCATGTATTAATCTTACTTTGTACCTAGATTTTTTTATTCTCTTTTCGGCTTTACTCAACATTTGTTTGCTTAATTCGATTCCGACCAACTCGACATCTTCGTGATAGAACTCCAAATTTCTCCCAGTACCAACACCAGCTTCCAATATTTTACCCCTTAAATCTCCTACTAATGTCGGCCGCCATTTTCTATATATCCTTTCCCACGGATAATCCAAAATATCATAAAAATACGCTGTTACATTGTATTTTGTCTGCAAAACTAAATTCTTTTCGTGTGACTTCATATTAACTTTCGATATTTCGTTTATTTCATGGCTAACATTATTATTAGCAGGCATAATCGCCCTGATATCCCAGGATATTCACCGATAAATCAGGCTTATTTGACAGGAATTATTATCAGGTCACTTTGCCCTGATAATTGATATTATCCGCTTAATCGGGCTTTTAAACATAAGCTAACTGTCACCATAATTCCTTATATGCCTTATGTCAATTAAGCGATAAAAAAATCGAACCAATGGGGTCGAACTCGATTGATACCCTATTTACCCTTAAATATTTCAGTCCGCCTATTCCCCTCCACGTGGTTTTTGCTGCATCTGTCTATTAAGCATTTTTCAACTGTAGCTTTAAACCTTTCATTACCTAGCCCCCACGTTTTGTTAGTTGCTGTTTGTATTGGTCTAAATATTGGGAGCCACTATAAAACTGTGTGGCAACCGGAAGCGAGGTATAAAATTATTGGATGAACTTGATGCTTTGGATTTATAGCTATTATTTAGGTGCTATACCGAGATTTTGGATGGAATTAAAATTCCGCCTAGCTTTGTTGTAGCAAAGAGCCATTACAATTATGCTGGAAGAAAAAACGTGGCGGGTCTTTCATTGACTGACTCTTGTCAGCCATTATGCAGAACTCTACATAATGGCTGAAAGCACCTGTTCAAGTCGAGTAATAAATTGAGTTGTAATAATGCCTAAAGGTCAATACGATAAAGGAAAAAGTTAGTGACATTTAACAATAGCCAGCTTTTTCCAGTTGGTTGTATAGTGAGGAGATAGGTATTCAACAGGGACTTGCCAGCCAGTATTAATACCTGTTGCACTTAATGTAATTCCATTAGGAAAACGACTGTTGATTTTATCAATAGTATTCATCAGTTCGGTGCTGTTGTTTTGTTCATTAATACCAAATAGATCAATCTGAGCAGGTATTGAGGCCGCTTGAATATGGCTGAGTTGCACACCACATTTCTGATAACGGTATCCGTGTTTAAAAATCTCAGTTAGTAGCCGTTTAGCAATACTGACTATTTGTCTAGTATCACTGGTAGTTTGCTGTAACAAAATATTAATTGAACGCTGATACTGAGGTTCATTAGCATTGTAGCGATTGGTTTTAATAAACACTGTAATCGAACCTGCAATAGACCCTTGTTTTCTCAATTTCTCAGCAGCACAACTACAAAAACTAGCCAGGGCTTCAGCGAGCTCTTTATAAGTAGTGAGTCTGCGTTTAAAGCTACGTGAGCAAACAATTTGTTGTTTATCTGCAGGTATGTCATCTAAAGCTAAACAGCTGATGCCGTTTAATTCCATCACAGTTCTGGCAACAACGATATTAAACTGAGCTTGTATGGATTCTACAGGTTGCCTAGCTAGCTCATAAGCAGTGTTGATACCCATTAGCTGCAGCCTTTTAGTTGTCTGACGACCAATCCCCCAGACTTCATTAACAGGCACTAAACGTAATAGCTTGTCTCTACGCATAGGATCTGATAAATCTAATACGCCTCCTGTTTTCTTCCATTTCTTAGCAGCGTAGTTTGCGAGCTTTGCTAAGGTTTTAGTCGATGCCAACCCCACACAAACAGGAATGCCCGTTGTGCGAAAGACGGTTTGTTTAATCTGTTGCCCATAAGCGATAGCATTGTTATTACATACATCAGTTAAGTCTAAAAATGATTCATCAATGGAATACACTTCCAGTTGAGGTGCGTATGTTTCCAGGCATTGCATAACGCGATTAGACATATCCGCATACAGCGTATAGTTAGATGAGAACAGTTGAATCTTATGGCGGTTAATTAAATGTTGTACCTGATGCACGGGAGTTGCCATTTTAATACCCAAATCTTTAACCTCTTGGCTACGAGCTACGATACAGCCATCATTATTACTGAGTACAGCAACAGGTTTGTTGATTAGGTCAGGGCGGAAAACACGCTCACAACTCACATAAAAGTTATTACAGTCGACTAAGGCTATTAAGGGTTGTGCTGGTTGCTGCTGCATTAAAGCGAGTGGATAACATTAGTAACAACACCCCAAATAACAAGATCAATTTCTTCTTGTACAGTGATATCAGAGTAAGCAGGGTTTTCTGCACCGAGAACTATTTCACTGCCAATACTTTTCAAGCGTTTAACGGTTAGCTCTCCATTCAAAGCACAAATAACGACCTTACCAACCACCGCTTCAATTGAACGGTCTACAACTAAAATATCATTAGGGTGAATGCCAGCACCGAGCATTGATTCACCTTCAGCACGAACAAAGAAAGTCGCGGCTGGTTTCTGAATCAGTAAATCATTTAGGTCTAGCGTTTTCTCAATATAATCGTCAGCAGGTGAGGGGAAACCTGCGGCTACCTTGCCAGAGAATAATGGAATTTCAACATGACTTGGTGTTGCCGAAGGAAAGTAAATGTCAGAAGAATTTTCAAAGAACTGCTTACGAAAACTAAGCATCGATTTCACTTCAGGTACCATACTTTCTGGCACACGAATAGCCTTAGTAGTTTCTCCATAAACTGAAGAACCTTTCTTGCGACCAGCACCAGGGCGAGAGCCGCCGCGTTTGGATTGGATTGTTTCTGTCATTGAATGAATAAGGTAAGGAGGTAACAAAGAAAAGTGTACAGTATTTTTTGTGAATCAATCAAGGTGTTATTTTACAAACGCGTTAGATTAGAATTGATAGTGTTATGTTATTAACATTGTAAGCGTGCAATGGAGCGCGTACTATCCCTATTCAGAAATATCAGATTTTCTAATATTCCAAGGCAACAAAGCTTTGACTTTATCAACTGTATCAGCATAAAGGTAAAGCAGTGAGCGCCTGCGGGTGTATCAGAAAATAACCAGGCTTTACGCCTTACCACAAATGGGCGAATCGCATTTTTCGCCAGGGTATTGCTAATATTGAGTTCTCCATGGGTGCAATACACATTGAGCTTTTTCCACGGGTTACTCAGATAAGTCATTGCCTTGCCTGTCAGGCTATCTTTAGGTGCTTTATGCTGATTTTCTTCCAGATAGGTTTTGAGCTGCTTCAGCACTGGAATACTCTTCTCCTGTCGTTGCTGATATTTTTCATCCACTGACTGTTCTTTAATTTCTCGTTCAATGACATACCGCTTGTTAATCAGGCTCAGCACTTTACCTGTTTTTGAGGTTTTGTTATTTTGTAATTACTGCTATTAAAGATTAAAAATTATGTGTATATCGTGCCTTATGTTGAAGATGAGCACATTGTTTTTTTAAAGATGATTATTCATTTCTCGACAAATGAATAAGTTGTATAACAAGCGGGTGGATAATGGACATTAAATTAGATGATGAAGAACAAGCGATTCTTGATAGTGTTGAAGCAGGAGATTGGCAAAGTAAAGGTCAAATAAGTGAACGAGTTGCTGAGTTACAAGCTTATTTAAAACAGGAAAAGAAAAAAGCGGTGTCTGTACGTTTGTCTGAAAATGATTTATATGAAGTGAAACGCAAAAGCCTCGAAAATGGCATTCCTTATCAGAATGTGATTCAAATTCTGGTGCATCAATATACCTGTAATAAAATTCATTTAGATCTTTGAACCTGGTTTTTGGAGCCTCTACAGTCAACATCTATTGATAAGGAAACCGATTAACAAGGGAGGATAACAATGAAATTCATACATACATCAGATTGGCATATAGGCCGATTATTCCAGAATATTTCCTTATTAGAAGATCAGTTACATGTTCTGGAACAAATAAAAAACTACGCAAAAGTCCATCAGGTTGATGCGTTGATTATTGCAGGAGATATTTTTGACCGCTCAGTACCTCCAGCAGATGCTGTTGAGGCATTAGATCATTTTCTTGATGAAATTAGCTCTGAATTAAAGTTACCCATTATTATGATTTCTGGGAATCATGATAGTAGTAAACGCTTGGGGTTTGGTGCAAGTCATATGCGGCTATCGGGCTTGCATATTTTGAGCCAGCTATCTGATGTGATTAAGCCTGTGATAATCGAAACGGCAACGGGGACTGTGCATTTTTATGGTATTCCGTATCATGATCCCGTTGAGGTGAGGGAGGCGTTTGCTTGTGAGGTTTCCACTTATGATGAGGCGCATACCTTTCTGGTAGATCAAATCAAACAGGTGCGTGTGGCGGGTGTTCCTTCAGTTGTTATCAGTCATTGTTTTATAGATGGGGCTGAAGAATCTGAATCAGAGCGTCCATTATCTATAGGTGGTGCTGATCGGGTATCTTATCAACCTTTGGAAGATTTTGACTATGTGGCATTAGGTCATTTACATGGGCCGCAGTATAAAGGGGCTGAACATATTCGATATTCAGGTTCTTTATTAAAATATTCTTTTTCTGAGTACCTGCAAAATAAGGGCGTAACCTTAGTTGAATTAGATGAAAATGGATTGGTCGCTACTGAGCATTTGCCATTAAAAGCGCAAAAGAATTTAAGGATAATAGAAGGTTTATTAGACGATATTCTGGAGCAGGGTAAAGATGATCCTGATAATGAAGATTACTTGTTTATTCGGTTGTTAGATAAGCAGGATATTCTTGATCCTTTGGGGCAATTAAGAAAAGTTTATCCGAATACCTTACAGTTAGAGCGCACTCAATTTATCTTATCTAAGGGCAGTCAATTAAAGGCGGATGTGAGTCTTAAACGTACAGAAAAGCAGGTATTTAACGATTTCTTTAAGCAAGTGATCGGTCATGATTTAACGGAAGAACAAAGCACCTTGTTGCTGGATATTATTGCTGAAGCCAAAGGCGTTATCGAGGGAAAAGAATGAAATTACATTCATTAGAGATACAAGCATTTGGCCCTTTTTCGGGAAAGGAAACGATTAATTTTTCAGCATTAGGTGAAAACCCTTTATTCTTGATTGATGGTCCTACAGGAGCAGGGAAGACCTCGATTCTGCATGCTGTGTGTTATGCGCTATATGGTGAAACAACCGATTCAGATCGTAAAGAATTAGGTTTACGTTGTGATCATGCAGATGTGGAACTGATGACTGAGTTATCTTTAGAATTTAGTATTCGTGGTGATACTTATCGGATTACCCGTGTGCCTACACAAATGCGTCCCGCTAAGCGAGGTGGTGGTGAAACGGAACAAAAAGCGACCGCTCATTTACGTCTTGTTGTGGATAATGGTGATGAAGAAACGTTAGTCGCTAAGAAAAAAACGGATGCTGATCCAAAGATAGTAGAAATTATTGGGCTGACACCACAGCAGTTTTTACAAGTGATGGTGTTGCCACAGGGAAAGTTCCGCGAATTATTACTAGCGAAATCTGATGATCGACAAGTGATTTTATCCACTTTGTTTCAAACGGAAATCTATAAACGCATCGAGCAGTTACTTAAAGATAAAGCGGGAGCGATTGAAAAGCAGAATCAAAGCTTTGAAGATAGGAAAGCTGAGGCTTATTCCGATGTGACTGTTGCTGATAGCGAAGGGCTTGAAACATCAATCGAAGCAGCAGTTGGTTTATTAGCGATTAAACTAAAAGAAAAAGAGGTGGCGGCTGAAAAAAAACAAAAAGCGGTTACTGCATTGGAAACGACTACTGAGCTGAATAAATCATTTAATAGGCAGAGCACTAATCAAAAGGACTTAGATACTTATCTGCAAAAAATAGATGAAATCAATAGCAATAAAACCAGTATTAAGCGGGCTGACAAAGCAGCGGCTATCGCACCTAAATGGCAAATTCTTCAAGGTATTTTAAAAGATATTAAATATAAACAAGCCGCTATTGCTAACGCTGATACGGATAAAAAAAATGTAGTATTGAGTGTTGGCAAGGCGAGGGAAGCTGTCGCACAGACGGCTGAAGAATATAAGCAGCGAGATGACTTAAAAGCTGAAGAGACAACGGTTGAGGGGTATAAAGCTAAATTAGTCTCTTATCAAGCATTAAATGATACTTTATTAGCGGCAGAAAATAGTTATAAGGAAGCAATAGATCAAAAAGTAGAATTAGAAAAACAATCACTCGATATTACCCAAGTGTTGGAAAGTTTAAATGCCGAGATTGAAAATTTAAACAAGGCGACTGAGAATAAATCAGAGATTGTTGAGCAAAGGTCAACAGCAAAATGGCTTTTAGACAAACGTAATGCACTGGAAGCTGCACGTTCTGATTTGCAGATCTTTAACCGGGATTACAGTAAGAAAAAAGAACAATTTGAGTTAGCTGATCAGGACTATAAAAATGCTGAAAAAGAAGCTAATCGAACTGAGATGTTCTGGTTTTCTAACCAAGCAGCGGTATTAGCCGAAAAGTTAGAAGAAGATAATCCTTGTGCAGTCTGTGGCAGTCTTGAACACCCCAATCCTGCTCATTTTTCAGAAGATGCAATAGTAATCAATCAAGAAAAGGTTAATCAAGCAAAGGAACTGCAAGCGAAGCACTTTAAAGTAATGGATGATAATAAAGGAATTCTACAAGGCTATTTGCATTCAGTGACCGATAAAGAAAAGGTTGTTAAGCAATTAGAAACAGAATTAGCGGAAGAGGCAATCAAATCAGTTGCTGAAGTTAAACAATGTTATACAAACCTGGAACAAGAATTAAAGGCTATTGAATCTAAAGAAAAACGACTTGTTAAAGCTAAGGCTGAAAAGCTTGAGAAAGAAAGTGAGCGAGAACCTATCGATCATGGAATTAAAGCGATTGAAATTAAAATCCCTGAATTAACAGCGTTTAATGCAACGGCAAAAAGTGAGCTGGATAGTGCTAATAAACAACTGCCTGAGCCATACAGGAGCACTGAGTCTATTGAATTAGTACTGACTCAGATTAGTCAAAAAATTACCGCCCTAGAAAATAAGCAGTCAGCCGCTAATAAAGCACTGACGGATTCCTTAACAGATGAATCTTCAGCTCAATCAACGTTAAAGGAATTAAATAGTTATCTTGATGATTTAAAACAACGTCAAGAGTCTCAATCCCAGCTATGGGAACAAGCATTGATTAACAGTGAGTTTATTACTCAAGAAGATTTCTCAATGGCACAGTTAGCTGATGAGGAGCTTGAAGAGTTACGTTATAAAGTTAAATCCTATGACGATACAGTTAAGGCTCTACAGGCAGAGCTTGGTTTATTAGACGAACAGTTAAAAGATAAACAAAAGCCCGATTTAGAAAAACTGCAACAGGAATCTAGTGCATTAAGTAAATCGTTTGCTTTAGTAGAAGAGAGATGGACAGCAGCGAATCAAACTGTAACAAGGTTAAGTGATACACGGAAGAAGGTAGAGCAGATTGAGAGTCAACAGACTGAGATAAAAAAGCAATATGAAGTGGTTGGGACTTTATCAAAAGCAGCCTCAGGTCGAGGTAATGTTCGAGTCAGTTTAGAACGGTTTGTGTTAGGGAATATATTAGACCAGGTGTTAAGTATTGCGAGTGAACGCTTACATATTATGAGCAAAGGACAATACCGACTTATTCGTCAAAATGAAGAAGCTCAAAAAAGAAATACGACAGCAGGATTGGATTTAGCGATTGATGATGCGCATACGGGAAAAATAAGACCTGTTGCTACTTTATCAGGTGGCGAGTCCTTTATGGCTTCTTTAGCATTAGCTTTGGGTTTATCCGATGTTGTACAAGAAAGATCGGGTGGAGTCCAATTGGATACTTTATTTATAGATGAGGGATTTGGTAGCCTGGATCAGGATTCATTACAGTTAGCGATTAATACTTTGATTGATCTGCAATCTACAGGGCGAACGATTGGTATTATTTCTCATGTGTCTGAGTTAAAAGAACAGATGGCTCAGCGGATTGAAGTCATGGGTTCAATAACAGGTAGTAAAATTAAAATGATTGCTTAAACCTAGAAAAATCAGATCTTAGCTAAGGTAAAGTGGCTCTATGTGAAATACAGTGGGTAATCAAACTTCATTTTTCCAGAGAGAAAGTAAATCATAACGGTTTATTCTCTCATATTAGAGATTAATGATAAGCACTGGTATCACTGAAGGAATTCGTAAAAAAGGTATAATAACGGCCTAAATAAACACCCAAAGGCGAGTCAGCCTTCATCACTTTCGAGATTATTCTACCTTGGTTAAAAGAGCAAATAATACATTTGAACTCTACCTTTGTGAAAAACCATCACAAGGGCGTGATATCGCTCGTATACTGGGAGCTAATCAACGTAATGATGGCTATCTTCAGGGTGATCAAGTGGTGGTTAGCTGGTGTATTGGTCATTTGCTGGAAATGATTCCCCCCGATGCATACGATTCCAAGTATAAACGCTGGTCATTAAACGATTTGCCTATTTTGCCCCAGGACTGGAAAATGGCGGCAAAAAAATCGACGAGCAAACAATTGACGGTTCTCAAGAAGTTATTAAAACGCAGCCATAGCGTGGTGATTGCAACCGATGCGGATCGTGAAGGGGAAACTATTGCCCGTGAGGTTCTGGACTATTTTAAATATACCGGTTCAACTCGTCGCTTATGGTTATCAGCTTTGGATACGGTGAGTGTTCAACGTGCATTGAAAGCAATTAGACCCAGTATCGAAACGGAACCGCTGTATCATTCAGGTTTGGCTAGAGGTCGTGCTGATTGGTTGATCGGCATGAATTTAACCCGGGTTTTTACGCTGTTAGCGAATGATCGACAAGTACGCTCAGTAGGTCGAGTACAAACCCCCACATTAGGGTTGATAGTGAACCGGGATCGGGAAATCTCAAATTTTAAACCAGTTCCTTATTATGAAATTCTGGCCTATTTTAAAACCAATAATGGGGTTGTAGGTGAATTGCTGGAAACAAAATGGCAGGCTCCAGAACAAATGTCAACAGGGCAGGGCGACGAGAAAAAACGATGCCTAGACCAGCAAGTTGCTCAATCCGTCATTGATCGCTGCCAAAGTCAACACGGTTTAGTCACAACCGCAACAACCGCAAGAAAAAAACAGCTACCCCCCTTACTTTATAATTTGTCTGGTTTACAACAAGAGGCGTCGCGTCGCTGGGGCTATGGAGCCCAGGAAGTATTGAATCTGGCACAATCTCTTTATGAAACCCATAAACTGACTTCATACCCAAGAAGTGATTGCGAATACTTACCGCTCAGTCAATTCAACGATGTCAGTACGATACTGCAAGCACTTTGTGAAAATGATGCGAGTCTTTGTGATCTTATTGCCCAGGCTAATAATAAACAAAAATCCCGAGTCTGGAATGATAAAAAAGTCACGGCTCACCATGCTGTTATTCCTACACAGGCGACCCCTGGACTTACTCGTCTTAATGCCAAAGAGCTGAATATCTACAATTTAATCAGACGACGCTATATTGCCCAGTTCTTTCCTGATTTTGAATACGATCAAAGCACCATCATCGTAACGATTGATACAGACCAGTTTAAAGCCAGTGGACGTATAGCTCGCGTCAAAGGCTGGAAACAGGCGCTTGAAACAGAGAGCAGACAGAGCTTTTCTAAACCAGCAGCTGAAGATAATAAACAGGAACTTCCTGCGGTAAAAAAAGGTGAACAATTACTTTGTGATCATCTCAAACTGTTAGATAAGTTAACCCAGCCACCCAAACATTACACCGAAGGAACATTGATAAAAGCCATGGAAACGATTGGTACTCAGGTGACCGATAAGGTAATGAAAAAAATACTGAGGGAAACTGCAGGATTAGGCACGCAAGCCACCCGAGCTAATATTATACAAACGCTGTTTCAACGAAAATTTATTATTGCAGAAAAGAAATTACTCAAAGCGACACAGCTTGGGTTTAATTTGATAGATGCAGTTCCTAATACCATCAAAGATCCCTTATTAACTGCTCAATGGGAACAGCAACTGGATGATATTGCCAATAATAAAGGACAGGATATTAATGGCTTTTTGCAGCAACAAATATTATTGCTTAATAACATCGTTACCCAGGTTAAAACGCCACAAACAAAGTATCAATCAACGCCTGTTTCTTCAAATAGCGTAATACAAGCAAATACTCATCCGGCCAAACAATACAAAGCAGGTGACCCTTGCCCAGAATGCAATCATAAGCTTGAAGTTCGTACTGCTATCCGGGGCAAAAAAATTGGCCAGAACTATATAGGCTGTAGTCATTTTCCAGATTGCCGGTTTTATGCCTGGCCTAAGCTTTAATCAAAAGCTCTAAAGCAGTCTGTCTCTGACTAACATCTTGTTGCATTATGGCCATAGACAACGCTCTTCTAGTACCCACAAAAACCGCCAAATCTTTTGCTCTGGTGAGTCCCGTATAAATCAGGTTACGATACAGCATTTTAAAATGCTGAGTAAGAATAGGAATAATAACTGTTTTAAATTCACTGCCCTGAGACTTATGAATCGTAATGGCATAAGCCAGGTCAAGCTCCATAATATCTTCTTTCTTATAATGTACTTCGCGGTTATCCGGGTAAAAAGATACGATAGCCATCAGATCCTCATTGTTGATAGTGATGATTTTTCCTATATCCCCATTAAACACATTTAGATCATAATTATTGCGACGGTGAATCACGCGATCACCTTCCCTGAAAATCCGTTCCCCGACTTTTAATTGGCACTTACTTTGATGGGGTGGATTAGCTTTTTCCTGAATTACCTTATTGAGATTCGCAGAACCCAGACTACCTCGGGTCATCGGCGTTAAAATCTGTATTTCTGTGTCTGCTCCATGGTATTTAGGAATCCATTCAAGATATAGCTTAACCACGCTATCGACAGCAGACAGACCATAATGCAATGAAGACCAAGGGTGTATTTTCTTGACCACAGACTTTAAGGCATCAATCTGCGCATCAGTTTGGGTTAATTGCTCAAGATCCACATGTTTGAATTTATCCGGGACTACAAACCCGACTTCATAAGGCGATGTAATCGCTTCCTCGATTCTGAATTCAAAAGGGGAGTGATTGATTTTATCTGCCCCCAGACTTTCCAGCTCATCTAAATGCCAATCAAAATGACGTTTTACTCGGCTAATAAAACCAAGCTGTTCCTGAGTTGCTTCATCTGAATCAATAAACAAACAATCTGCTCCATTTTTCCAGATATCGGGTGATTTGAAGGGAGAGGCAATATATGGTGTTTCACCTTTATTGATCTGATGCGCATACCGGATAATCAAGGATTCTTTAGCCTGACGAAAAACTTGTGTTAATCGAAAACAGGGAATAACCGCTGAGGAAATAATATCCTTAAGCACATTGCCGGCACCCACAGAAGGGAGTTGATCAGAGTCACCAATAAACAACACCTGGCAGTTATCAGGCACAGCTTTTAATAAAGAGGCGGTTAAACTGATATCCAGCATTGAGCATTCATCAACAATCAGAAAATCAGTCTTTAATTTAGATTCTTCATTCATCTGGAACTCGCCACCTTTCCACTCCAGTAGCCGATGAATAGTTTTGGCTTCTCGACCAATCACTTCGCTCATTCTCTGAGAGGCCCGCCCTGTGGGTGCTGCGAGTAAAACTGTTTTTTTCATTGCTTCTAGCAGACGCACGATCACTAATGTCGTCGTGGTTTTACCGCAACCGGGTCCGCCGGTCAGAACAGAAAAACGGTGTTGCACTACACCTTTAGCGGCATCAGCTTGTTCATCACTTAAATTTATAGATTTTTTCTGACAATAACTACTGATCCAATGCGCGATTCTATCCGGCTCACCCGCAACAACTCCCTTCATGCCGCGTAGAATAGTTGCGACAGTGGTCTCATCATAATAAAGTGTTTTTGAGTAATATCCTGTCATTTCAACACCCTCTTTAATAAGCAGGCGGGTGCAAAGCTGCCCCTCTGTTTTCATTAAGCCAAGATACTCGTTTAATTGCTCACCGAGATTCATTTCAATCAGATCGATGATACCCTTATTAATCTGTTGTTCGGTCAGATAACAATGCCCTTGTTCACGACTAGCGGCTAAAGCATGTTTGATCGCTGCCAGCATACGTTGCTGACTGTCTTTAGGTAGTCCAATACTCAGTGCTACTTTATCCGCTGAGAAAAAGCCAATCCCGTAAAAATCATTAGCTAGGCGATAAGGATCTTCTGTTACCATCGTGATGGCTTTATCGCCATATTGTTTGTAAATGCGCACAGCAAACAGAGTGCTAATTCCATGACCTTGAAGAAACATCATCACTTCTCGAATAGCACGATGCTCAGTCCAGGCATCTTCAATGGTTTTTAATTTTTTGGTGGCAATACCAGGGACTTCAGTTAATCGTTGTATATCGTTCTCGAAAATATCCAAAGTTTCTTTCTGGAAATATTTAACGATTCTTTTGGCTGTTTGAGGTCCCACTCCTTTTATAAGGCCAGACCCCAGATATTTTTCTATCGCTGCTGTTGTTGCGGGTTTCTTCTCGATGGCTTCTGTGGCTTTGAACTGACGACCATATTTATGATCAATCGTCCAGGCACCCCGAAATTCCATGGTGGCGCCAGCAAAGACTTTGGTCTGATGAACGGTTACCGTTTCTTGCTGCTGGGGTGACTGAAAAGGTTGTACGCGCAAAACTGACCACCCCGTCGCGGGGTTATGATATGTAACTCTGTTGACAATCCCTGTCAGAACTTCAGTAATCGTATTCATTATTGGGCTACCGACTTAAGAGGGTACAGAGTAACAGGAGTGACACGCTTCAGCTATTTCCGAAACAGCAATAGTTGAAGCTATTGTACTCCACTCCACCAAAGGACTTAAGCATCACTTATCCTGTCTTGAATGAATAGCCCGTGTGAATACATCTAACATTGTGTGAGTGAGGTCGTTCCTTTAAAATCTACTGTTTCATACATCCTTATTAATAACGATGAGGAATCATTTCTAAAAATATGCAATGATTGAAGTCAATAAGAATACATGAATACTATTGCTGAGTGATAGCGACTTAATAGAGTACATCAGTAATCCTAATTTGTGGATTGAAGCTTGGTACGAGGGAGTGTGCACGACACACTTGAGCAACTGTAGGGCGAGGATCTTTAGTCTGCTTTTTAAAATGCAGGCTAAAGACCTGCCCCTCGGTTGATAGCGTAAAGAAATATTTCAAGCAGCTTCCGAGCGCAGCTTCTGAAGAATAAACAATCAAAAAAAGAATAAAGAACAACTATTTATGGCTAAGGCTAATACAGTAATAATTCTAGATTTTGAAACCACTGGACTCTCACCAAATGTGGGAGATCGTGCTATTGAAATTGGTGCAGTGTGTATTGAGGATGGGGAAGTTATTAGTCACTTCCAAGAACTGATGAATCCTGGTCAGTATATTGACAGTTTTATTGAAGGATATACAGGAATCACTAATAAAATGCTGGCAGATGCTCCATCCTGCGAGGAAGTCATGCATCAATTTGCTGATTTCATTAGCGGTTATAACCTGGTTGCACACAATGCTTCATTTGATAAGCGTTTTCTGGATGCAGAGCTAGAGCGAATATCAAGAACATACTCAGGTAAATTCGCCTGCTCAATGCTCGTTGCACGAAGACTTTATCAAGATGCGCCAGATCATAAGTTAGGAACCCTGGTAAAGCATGTAAATATTCCTGAAGAGGGCGTTTTTCATAGGGCATTATACGATTCTCAAATGACCACAAAGCTATGGATTGCAATGTTAGGGAATATAAATCAACACTATGATATAGATAATATTCCATTTAATTTGCTCCAGAAGCTGGCTAAAACACCCAAAAAGCATGTGCACAATTTTTTACAGAATTGGTAGTTATATATAGCTGAGAATGTTTCATTGGACATCTAAAATTGTGTAACCGTTCAGCCGCCCGACCCTTGGCAAGGAGGGGGGTATTAGAAAAACTAGATTTTGGTTTGGTTCCTTAGCGTCGAATATTTACCAGTAAACACCCCGTTAGCTTAAAGCATACAAGTATTTATTATGGATGAACTCATGTTATTTACAGATGGAAGTGTGAATACTCACTCAAAAATTGGCTATGGAGCTTATCTCGCTGTATTTGATCGAAAATTGTCACTGGAATCATTGAAGACAAAGGTAAAAGTGAAGCGGGTTGAGCAGACATCTTCAACAAAGCTGGAATTACAAACTTTATTATGGGCGCTAAGTGATATCCAGACCTTAGGCTGTCATGTGGTTGTGTATACGGACTCTCAAAATATTATTGGCTTACCCAGCAGGCGGGAGCGGTTAGAGGCAAGAGAATACTACTCAAAGAACAATAAACGACTTAATAATTATGAGTTGTATGAGGATTTCTACAGAATAAGCGATCAAATCGATTTTGAATTGGTAAAAGTTCGTGGACATCAAGTGACTAGCCAAAAAAATGAAATTGATAAGCTGTTTACACTCGTAGATAGAGCGGCAAGGAGTGCACTGAGAAATGAATAGCGGTAAGTAAAATTTTTAATAAGGTTTTTACGGGGCAGCTGGACTTAAGACAGGTATCACGTTTCTAAAACAGTTTTTATGGAATGAAAAAGGCAAGAAATAATCAATGAGTAATGAAGTAATTAGTGCTTGAACGAAAAAGCCGTGTTTTAAAAAAATATCACACCCAATCGAGTGAAATAATTTTCAAATTGGCTCAGTTGGGATGAAAATTCACCCATTGTTACGAGTTTTCTCGGTGCAGTGCTATTTGACCACTTTTTAAACGTACTATACTTTTGAAATTAAGTCGTAACCCAGTAATACGCTGATTTATGTAAAAATGTGGGATAAAGGTGCCTGACGTTAATCGACCGTTACATTATCCAATGGCGGCTGAGCATCCCCTGTTTTCTCTATAGTTACAGTATCGCCTACTTTTAATCGCCCCTGATTATCATGCAGGGCATTCTGGCCAAAAAATACCTCATTATTCCATTTTCTGGTTTTTGCCAGGGTGCGTAGTGGTTCTTTGTCGGATAATGCAGTATCAGGGTTTATCTGAGGTATGGCGCAGCGAGCGCAGGGTTTGGGTAGTCTGAATGAAATATTACCGATACTAATTTTACGCCAGTAATCTTCTGCATAACTGGCACAATCTTTAATTACCAGATTAGGACGGAAGCGGCGCATAGAGAGTGCTAGATCCATCTGTTTGTTTAATAATGCCAGAGAGGCTTCTGAAGCGATAAGAAAAGGAAAACCATCGCTGAAAGAGGTTTGATCTGTTGCTTGTGCGTATTTTTGATCAACGCTACGAATGTTTTCTTCAGGTTGATAGACCAGAGAGCAAGACATCTGTAAAACGTCACTAAACCATAGACTCGCTTCCTGGCTTACTTCTTGTGCCGTACATTGATCATTCCAAATGGTTACTTTATGGTCTGTTTTGCTAGCTGGCATTTGCAGATTAATCGGCAGATCTTCCTGGTCGCTGGCAGAGACGACTAATTGCTGATCAATAATCTGTGTTTGTATGAGTGCCATTCTAGGTAAACTGCGCTGACTGAGAAAATTACCCTGTGCATCGACCAGCATCCATTTTCGGTCATATTTAAACCCGGCTGGGGTCACTTCCCATTGCTTTACTTCTATACCTGCAAGGGACTTAATAGGGTAAATGAATATATGACTAAGATAGGGCATCGTTTTCATCAGATTCTGAAGGACACTTGAAGATTTATAAGACTAGCTAATATATAATAAAAAACCGAATTCCTACATTATTTCTCTACAAAATGCTGACCCGTTTATTTGCAGGTTTTATATTTATATTTTCGCTGGTTTATTGCATCAATATACTAGCCAGTGAGTCTCAAGAAATTAAAATTGCCTATCTTACTCAGAAACAACAAGTACCTGCGGCGCTGTCTAATTTAGCTCCCTTTATTGAAGACAAGGGCTTGCAAGGCGCTTTATTAGGCTTGAAAGATAATAATACTACGGGTCAGTTTACTCAGCAGAATTACTTCTTGGAGCAAGTTATTGTGCCTATAGGGGGCGATGTTAAACAGGCTTTTAGTCAGATT
The DNA here is from genome assembly GCA_012960135.1 of Methyloprofundus sp. Taxonomy (GTDB): domain Bacteria; phylum Pseudomonadota; class Gammaproteobacteria; order Methylococcales; family Methylomonadaceae; genus Methyloprofundus. The sequence goes on along the minus strand of DUBW01000041.1, from coordinate 4,767 downwards.
TTAAAGCAAGGTATACAGCTGGTAATAGTAAATTTACCTGCACAGCAGTTAGTGGAGTTACATCAATTAAATAATAATCAGGCATTATTGTTTGATGTGGCGACCCGCACCGATGCTTTTAGAAAAAACCAATGCTTAGCTGATGTTCTACATATTTTGCCAAGCCGCGCCATGCGCGCTGATGCCCTGGCACAATATATGTTAAAAAAGCGCTGGAATCGTTGGTTTTTGGTAATCGGTAACACAGCTGAAGATGCGTTATATGCGCAGGCGATTAAGCGTTCAGCCAAACGTTTTGGGATGAAAATAGTTGCCGAAAAAAAGTGGCTACATACTTATGATGCTAGACGTACAGCGCAATCTGATATACCGGTATTTACTCAGGTTGATGATTACGATGTCCTGGTTGTTGCTGATGAGCAGGGGCTGTTTGGCGAATATATCAGCTATCGAACCTGGTTACCCAGGCTGGTGATTGGTACTCAGGGGCTGATCGCTACTGCGTGGCATCCGGCACATGAGCAGTGGGGTGCAGTGCAAATTCAGAATCGTTTTAAAGCGCTGGCAGAACGGCAGATGCAAGAACAGGATTATGCCGCTTATCTTGCGATCCGTGCGATAGGAGAAGCTGTAACGCGCATCAAAGCTGTTGGTGCGGCCACTATCAAAGCGTACTTACTTAGCGAGCGCTTTAAATTACAAGGCTATAAAGGACGGCCGCTTAGCTTTAGAGACTGGAATGGTCAATTACGTCAGCCGGTTTTATTAGCCGCACCCACTTCATTAGTGACTGCACCGCCTTTAGAAGGTTTTTTACATCCCCAAAATGAATTAGACACATTAGGCTATGACAGGTCAGAAACACAATGCCAATAGGAATGGATATGAACGCTAAATTATTACTCAGCTCAGTTTTATTAATAGTGGCAACGACCAGTGTTGCAGAAACCATATTTGTCAGCCTGGAAAAAGATAATGCTATCGCAGTCGTCGACCCCATCGCAGGCAAATTGATTAAAACGGTTAATATAGGGCAAAGGCCACGCGGTATAAAAATTAGCCCGGACGGTCAGAGCCTTTATATCGCTACCAGCGATGATGATACGGTACTGGAGCTGGACGCGAATACTCTGGCGGTGAAATCTAAGCTACCTTCGGGCGAAGATCCGGAAACCTTTGCCATCAATTCATTAGGTACGCGCATGTACGTATCGAATGAAGATGATAACCAGATAACAGTCATCGATTTACAGAGCAAGAAGGCGATCGCAACCATTGCCGTAGGAGTGGAGCCTGAAGGTATTGCCGTGAGTCCGGATAATCAATGGATAGTCAGTGCCTCGGAAACTACCAATATGGTGCACTGGATCGATGCGAATACGCATGAAATAAAAGCCAATACGCTGGTAGATCCAAGGCCCAGAGCCTTAAGCTTTAGCGCAGATGGCCGAGAATTATGGGTAACTTCGGAAATCGATGGTACTTTAATGGTGATTGATGTCGCAACTAAAGAAATAACGCAGCGAATTAATTTTGCCGTGCCTGGTCTGGGCCAGGATAAAATCCAGCCGGTGGGTGTGGTGGTCGATGATATACATCAATGGGCTTATGTTGCCCTGGGTCCAGCTAATCGAGTGGCGGTTGTTAATGCGCAGACCTATCAGGTAGAAAAATATCTATTAGTGGGTGCAAGGGTCTGGAACCTGGCATTTTCGCCCGATCAGTTACGCTTATACACGACAAATGGGGTGAGTCACGATATTTCCATTATTGATTTAGCAGAACATAAGGTGACCAAATCAATAGCGGTAGGACGCTACCCATGGGGCGTGGCAGTCAAGCCATAAATCAGTATACGTAGAGCGGACTTTAGTTCGCTATTCCCGCGCGTTAAAAAATCTACAACGCTCTACACAGAATCAGGATAAAAATGGCTAAGCATCTGGCATTAGAAATAAGTAATTTAAATTTTTCCTACGGTAAAAAAAAGGTACTGCATAAGCTGTCATTTTCCGTAGAAGCAGGGCAGTGCTGTATTTTATTAGGGCCCAATGGCGCCGGAAAAAGTACCTTATATTCCCTGATTACCCGTCTGTATGCCCATAAACAGGGCGATATTCAGCTAGCAGGGTTTAATATTCAGAAAAAGCCATTAAAAGCGCTGGCACAATTAGGTGTAGTGTTTCAGCAAACGACGCTGGATCTGGATTTAAGTGTGCAACAAAATCTGCGTTATCATGCTGCGTTACAAGGTATTGGTAGGAAAAAAGCTAACCAAGGCATACAGGAACAGTTAGAGCGCCTGGGCATGTACGAGCGGCGTAAAGAGATCGTTCGCCAGCTTAATGGTGGGCATAGGCGGCGCGTAGAAATTGCCCGGGCGCTTATGCATAAACCCAGTGTGTTGCTGCTAGATGAACCGACGGTTGGGTTGGATGCACCTAGCAGGCAAGCGATTGTCGAGCATGTGCATCAACTGGTACAGGACGGCAGCCTGGCAGTACTCTGGGCAACCCATTTAATGGATGAAATCTACGCCTCGGATAAAGTCGTACTGATACATCAGGGAGCGCTCAAGGCAGAAGGATCGGAAGCAGAGATAAGTCGACAGGCAAAGACGGATAATATTACTGATGCATTTTTTAAATTAACCCAGGGTAAAAGCTGATGCGTATATTTCATTACTGGTTTGCTCTATGGGGAATTGTATTTCGAGAGTTACTGCGCTTCGTAAAGCAGAAAGAACGCTTTCTATCCGCATTAGTCAGGCCGCTGATCTGGTTATTTGTTTTTGCGGCAGGTTTTAGAGCTGCATTAGGTATTGCCATTATTCCGCCCTATGAGACTTATATACTTTATGAAGTGTATATCACGCCAGGCCTAATCGGCATGATTCAGCTGTTTAATGGCATGCAAAGTTCCCTGTCTATGGTTTATGACCGGGAAATGGGTAGTATGCGGATCTTGCTAGTTAGTCCTTTGCCACGCTGGTATCTATTGCTATGTAAACTATCAGCCGGGGTTTTTGTTTCCATACTACAAGTCTATGTGTTTTTAGGTATCGCCTGGTTTTACGAAATTCAGGCACCTCTAGAAGGGTACTTATATTTATTGCCGGCCTTGATGCTTTCGGGCTTAATGCTAGGTGCATTAGGTTTATTATTATCCTCTTTTATTAAGCAACTGGAAAATTTTGCCGGGGTAATGAATTTTGTAATTTTCCCGATGTTCTTTATGTCGACGGCCCTATATCCTTTATGGAAACTAAAAGAATCCAGTACATGGCTCTATAAAATAGCGGAATATAACCCTTTTTCGCAAGCGGTTGAATTTTTGCGTTTCGCACTGTATGCTCAGTTAAACGAACAGGCTTTCGTTTATACCGCAGCAGCATTTATGCTATTTTTGATACTTGCTATCATAGGCTATAATCCATCAAAGGGAATGATGAAACGGAAAGGGCGGTAAATTTAAAGTATAATAGCTGGTTGTTATACCAGATAAATAATAAAAACTAATTTGACAATGAGGAGTCACCCATGAGTGAAGATAAATCGACTGAAGAAGGTTTAGAAAATATTAAAGACACCGTTGAAGAGGCTGTCGAAGATGTAAAAGAAACAGTTGAAGAAGCAATAGGTGCTGTAGAGGATGCCGCTGAACAAGCAAAACCTTTTTTAGTGAACCTTAAAGATGAAAATCCTAAAGTATTTTTTGGGGGGATTGCAGCCATCGTAGCCGTTGTTGCTATTTTTATTTTTTCGGGTGGTAGTTCAAAAACACAGCATGTTCAGATGGTAGATCATGCAGTTGGCCAGACATACACCTTGCAAGCACCCAATGCATTACCTGGTACAGCACTAAGGATTTTGAAAATCCCGGGGCAGATGTCATCATTTGATAGTGAAAGTATTGAGGATGTTGTATGTAGTGCTCCTTCAGGAACTAGAGTAACCATCAAAAGTTTTCAGGAAGCTTTTGGCAAGAAAAATCTTTTTGCTAATGTAGAAATACAGGATGAAGCTGGTGATTGTCGTCAGGGCGTTAAAGGCTGGACACTGACTTCAAACTTGAAATAATTGAATACGGATATTGACAGAATTCATAATTTCTTTATAATAAGCAATTCAATCAGAGCGGGAATAGCTCAGTGGTAGAGCACAACCTTGCCAAGGTTGGGGTCGCGAGTTCGAGCCTCGTTTCCCGCTCCATGAAATTTAGAAGCCGCGACTAATCGCGGCTTTTTTATTGCGATACAAAGGCTGCGTAGCAAAGTGGTTATGCAGTGGCCTGCAAAGCCATCTACAGCGGTTCGATTCCGCTCGCAGCCTCCATATATACCAGAAACAATTCAAGATGCGGGAATAGCTCAGTGGTAGAGCACAACCTTGCCAAGGTTGGGGTCGCGAGTTCGAGCCTCGTTTCCCGCTCCATGTTTCAAGTTCAAATTCCTAGACGTCCACTCAGTAACTCAATGCCGAGTACTCTAAAAAAACTTTATCGATCATTCTTTTTCTGACCATTTATCAAGCTCAGAGACAAAAAATTAATTACCTCATAATTCAGTTTCTTTTATTATCTAATTAGTGCGTGACTGCGCGAAGTATAGAAATAATTAATGCTCAAGTGGTAAGATATTTGTTATGCATGAAATGTCATTATGCGAAAGCATTTTAGAAATCATAGAGCAACAAGCCCAAGAGCAACACTATAAGCGGGTATAGGTCAGTGATTCGAATTCACTCGTGCCTACCATCTAACCTTGAT
>DUBW01000040.1:64490-100886 GCA_012960135.1 Methyloprofundus sp. | reverse complement strand
CCATTACTAAATGAAATATTTAAGCGGCTGATATATAATGAAATTTAAAACCCCATGGCTGGAAACTCTTTGCTGAAACTAGAAAATTTACCGTGCTGATTAACAATCAAGACAGTGTGGATGGTTTTTTTGAAGAAGCTCAGGTGGTAAATATCATAGGAACTTTAGAGGCTATTAATGCCAATAGCTATTTTGATGGTAAGGCTAGTTTTGGGTAGGCTTTTAATTAAACTATTTTATAGATCACTGGAGTTGTTTAGTGGTGGTTTTATTGTTGGCTTGAAAATGAGAGTTGATATAGCAGGCAGGCAATGAGTGCTAATCAGGAATACATTTTTTTGTTTCAAAAGTAGCCCTGAGGTAGCCCCGTAAATTTCAGGCATAAAAAAAGCCTGTAACGAAAATCGCTACAAGCCTTTAGTTATCTGTGGTGCCTCGGGCCGGAATCGAACCGGCACGCCCAGAAGGCGAGGGATTTTAAGTCCCTTGCGTCTACCAATTTCGCCACCGAGGCATCAATCTCTGATAGAGAGCAGACTATTATAATGTTTTTTTCTAGTTTGACTAGTAAATTTTTATTTTATTAGCGAGCTATTTTGTAATATATTGTTTGCAGTAGAGAAAAAATTTGTTATTGAGTAAATAGATCCCATACAGGCTTGATGTTTTTTGGCAAGGGGGCTAGGCGGCCTAGTTCTACCCACTGGTTTTTTGGGCTATGAAAGTCTGAACCAACCGAGCCATATAGCTCATATTGTTGAGCAAAATGTATTGTCCTTCTGATTTCGTCGGGGTTACTGCGGCCGGTAACGACTTCTATTCCCAGGCCGCCCATTTCTTTAAAGGCTGTTAAAAATCGGCGCAACCAGCTTGCTGTGAGTTTATAACGCATAGGGTGGGCTAAAACTGCAATGCCGCCAGCAGCTTTAATCCACTGGACTGCATCTTCCAGTTCTACCCATTGGGTATTTACGAAAGCGCTTTTACCTTGTCCCAGGTATCGATCAAAGGCTGATTGCATGGTACTGACATGGCCTTGCTTAATCAGAAAATTTGCGAAATGTGGGCGAGTAATCATGCCGACGCCTGCGGAGTCCTGGACAGCCTGGAAAGCGCCCGGGATTTTATTTTTCTCTAATTTGTTAGCAATTTCTTTTGCCCGCTCGTAGCGAATATTTTTCAATTGCCGGGTTCCTGCCAAGAGTTCTGCATTATTGGCATCAACATTTAGTCCTAATATATGGAATGTTTTTTTATTCCAGAGACAAGAGAGCTCAATGCCCGGGATGAAGTTCAGCTCATATTGCTTTGCAATCTGCTGTGCTTCTGCCAGGCCGCTCAGGGTGTCATGGTCTGTTAGAGCGAGTGTCGTTACCCCGTGTTCTACGGCGCGTAAAACAACGTCGCCGGGGGATAGTTCACCATCTGAATAACTGGAATGGCAATGCAAGTCGTATTTTTGTTCAATCATTGTTGGTATTCTCCATATAGTTTTGCATAAAGTCCATTTTGATTGATTAATTTGTCATGGCTCCCTTGTTCGCAAATTTTACCTTCTTCAAAGACATAGACGTGATCGGCTTGTTTTATAGCGCTCAGTCTATGAGCAATAATGATCGTGGTGCGGTTTTTTAAGAAATCATTCAGGGCTAGATGAAGCTTGCGTTCGGTTTCTGTATCTAGCGCTGAGGTGGCTTCGTCAAGTACCACGATACTGGGTTTGGCGATTACCATGCGCGCAATAGCCATGCGTTGCCTTTGTCCACCTGATAAGCGCATGCCCTGGCGCCCAACGATTGTGTCCAGGCCGTTTTCCAGCTGGTTGATAGTGTCTTTTAATTGCGCTATTTCCAGCGCATGCCATAATTCCTGGTCTGAAACTTGTTTACCTAAGGCAAGGTTTTCACGAATCGAGTCATTAAATAGTATCGGGTGTTGCAGCACGGTCACTACATGCTCTCGAACAAGGTCAAAGCCGATTTGATTAATTGGCACATCATCATAATAAATCATCCCTCTTTTTGCGGGGTACAATCCAATGAGAGTTTGAATCAGGGTGGACTTTCCACCGCCACTGGCACCGACCAGCGCTATTTTTTCACCCGCATTGACGCTTAAATTGATGCCAGTCAGGACTTCATCTGGCTCGCTAGCATAATTAAAATGTAAATCTTCTATGCGTAAACTAACCGTCTGTTTATTTGCAAAAGGGTTGTTGAGCGAGGGGTAGATAGGTTCTAGTTGCAAGGATTGCATGCGATTGATGCGCACAAGTGCCGCTTTAGCACCAAAAAATGAATATTGTATACCCAGCACTTCCTGCACCGGTGCCATCATAAACCATAAGTAACCAAAGACCGCGAGCATTTCACCGATACTTAAATCCGAGTATAGAACCATCAACATGGTCGCTGCACGAAAGATATCAAAGCCGAATAAAAAAATTAGAAAACTGAAGCGTGTGGCGGCATCACTTTTCCAGGCAAATGAAATAGAATGCTCTTTTACTTCGGCCGCAGAATCGATCAGTTTTTTATAGTAATGTTTTTCTCTGTTGCTAACACGTATTTGCTGAATGGCTTCCAGGGTTTCGGATAAAGCCTGCTGGAATATGCCGTAGGCAGAGTTTTCTTTTGCTTTCAGGGTTTTGACTCTTTTGCCCAGGCTACGGGTAAAGAAAATGACGATCGGGTTAAGTAGTAAGATAAATAAACCGAGTTGCCAATGCATCCATAGCAGTATAGCACCTGTGCCTATAATGGTGAGGCAGGCAACAAGTAGCTTGCTGGTGGTGCTGCCGATAAAAGTATCAATAGTATCCAGGTCTGTGACTAGATGTGTGATCACGGTGCCACTACCTAAGTCCTCATATTCGGCCATGGAGATATGCTTTAGGTGGTTGATCTGATTTTTGCGGATACGGAAAATAATATCTTTAGAAATACGGCAAAATTGACGTGACTGGATAATATTGAAAATAATTCCCAGTGTTCTTAAAACAAGACTGGTGATTAATATTACACTGATATAGAGTAGGGGGGTTTGCCATTGAGCAGGTGCAAACTGGTTGATGGTATGGACGCTAAACCCCGGTTTATTGAGTAAAACTTCGTCTACTAGTAAAGGCATTAGCAGTGGAACGGGCACGGTTGCCATGGTTGCCAGAATGGCGAGCAATTGCGCGCTAATGAGTTCTTTTCTGTGTTCTCTGGCGATGCTTATAATATAAGACCATGTATAGGGAGTTGTTTTAGGCATGTCCTGGTTTAGCACGGAGTTTATTTGCGTTAGTTATTGATAAATATTTATGATGGATTATAGCTTTATTTTGGAGGGTTCCTGTGTTTAAAAAAGCGGTTAACGCTACGATAAGGAGAGGAAATATATGCTGCAACTGGCAGAAAGTGGTAGTTTTATTTCTACTTTCCGGTTTTTTTCAGAGTTATGCTGGTGTACTTGAGCAGCAGCGTGTGGATTTTTTGCAGGCTGAGCAGATGATTGCAGCTGGCGATGAACAGGGCTATGCTGCGATCAGCCCTGGCTTAGAGTCTTATCCTTTGAATTTTTATTTGCAGTACCAGTGGTTAAGTTTGCATTTAGGCCAGGACAAGCAAATATTGAATTTTCTGAATAATTCAACTCAGTCGCTCTATACGCGGAAGTTACGCAGAAAATGGCTAAACTATCTTTATAAGCAGGGCAAGTGGAATACCTTTGTTGCAAATTACAGGTCGTCTAAAAGTAAGCTGATGCAATGTCGTTATAACTGGGCGGAGTATCAGCGTAACTATAAAAACAAAGCGCTAACCGCGACTCAAAAAATCTGGCTAACAGGCGCTTCTTTACCCAAGGCTTGCGACCCATTATTAGAAAAATTTACGCAGTCTTCTTTCTTAACGCAACAGCTGATTTGGCAGCGATTTATGCTTGCAGCCAAAGCCAGACACTATAATTTAGCGACTTATCTAAGTAAGAAACTAAGTAGCGCAGGAGATCGTAAAAAAGCTGAACTATGGCTGGAGCTAGTAAAAAAACCACAGTTAATTTCGCAAACAGGTTTTTTTCAGGGGGTTGCAAAACCACTGCAAGCTAAGATGTTTACTGATGCCATGAAAAGACTGGTCTCAGCTGATGTAGAGAATGCAGCTCGGTTGTGGGATGCGCAAAGTTCTGTATTTAAATTAAGCGCAGCCCAGATTTACCATATTGAGCGAGCGATTGCCTTACAATTTGCTTTTAATAAATCAGAGCAGGCGTATGCCCGGTTTAATCAATTACCTCACTTAGATGCAACGACGCGCTTGTGGGCGGTCAGAGCGGCATTAATCGAGCATAACTGGCGGCATGTAGATCAGGCGCTGGGTAACTTATCTGCTAAGGAAAAGAAACAGGAGCGCTGGCGTTATTGGCAGGCTAAAGCATTATTACAGACTAATCAGCGAGAAAAAAGTCTGGCCATTTTTAAACAACTGGCGAATGAGCGCAGTTATTATGGGTTTTTGGCAGCAGATTTTCTTCAGCAGGATTATGCCTTGGGTAACAAGCCGATAATATTAGAAGCCAAGAATAGGTCTCGTTTATTATCTCAACAGCGATTTGTAATCGTTAGCGAATTTAAAGCATTGGAGATGGAAAAAGAAGCACAGCAATTTTGGTGGGAAGCTGTACGTAACCTGGAGGGAGATGATTTATTAGCGGCAGCAAAAATTGCTCAGCAATGGCATTGGCATAGACTGGCGATACTCACCGTTTCCCGGGCAAAATATTGGGATGATGTGGCGTTGCGATTTCCGATAGCCTATAGCGAAAATATTGAACAAAATGCGCAGCTTCAGCAACTGGATACGTCGATTATCTACAGTCTGGTGCGTAGAGAAAGTATGTTTGACCCGGCAGTAGGATCTCCTGTAGGAGCGCTAGGGCTTATGCAAATTATGCCGGCGACAGGAAAACAGATTGCCAAAGAGATACGTTACCCCTGGAGGTCCAAGTCAGTCTTATTACGGCCAGCGGTTAATGTAAAATTTGGCGCTCACTATTATAAGCAAATGCTGGGTAAGTTTGATGGGCATTTTGCTCTGGCGGCTGCGGCCTATAATGCGGGGCCACATAATGTCGATAAATGGTTGAAGATTGAGCGTGACTATGCGGCTGATATCTGGATAGAAACCATACCCTATAAGGAAACAAGAGCTTATGTTGCGGCAATTCTTACCTATGCGCTGATTTATCAAAGCCGCTTGCAGAGTGGTGAGATGCGGATTAACGATTATATGCAAGATATAAAGACCAGGAGTAAATTAGCGACCACTCAAACGAATTCAGGAGGAGAGTAGCTGTGCAGGTACCAAGTATTTAATTGCTGGGAAAGTGCATGATAATTTTTTCGACCTTTACTAATTCCAGGGTATAATACTGCGTTAACAAAATATAATTATAAAAAAAGAAACGGGATTGGGAATGCAAAAGCAGCAGAGTTACACTCGCGAAGAGTTATTAGAATCTGGGCATAATGGCCTTTTTGGTCCTGGTAATGCTAAATTGCCTCTACCTAATATGTTAATGATGGACCGCATTACGCTTATCTCGGATGACGGCGGTGAATTTGACAAGGGTGAAATGGTTGCGGAATTAGATATTAATCCGGATTTATGGTTTTTTGATTGCCATTTTCAGGGTGATCCAGTTATGCCTGGATGTTTAGGTCTTGATGCAATGTGGCAATTAGTTGGTTTTTATCTGGGCTGGAAAGGAGGCCCAGGAAGAGGGCGTGCTTTAGGCGTTGGTGAAGTTAAATTTACTGGTCAAGTCTTGCCAACAGCCAAAAAAGTGATTTACCGGATTCAGTTAAAGCGCGTTATTATGCGTAAATTAGTGATGGGAATTGCTGATGCAACAATGGAAGTTGATGGTAAAGTCATTTATACGGCAAAAGACCTACGAGTAGGTTTATTTACAAATACAACAGATTTCTAAGAGGCGGGTATGAAGAGGATAGTTATAACAGGACTAGGCGTTGTTTCTAGTATTGGAAATAACAGCGATGAAGTTCTTGCATCTTTACAAGAAGGTAAGTCAGGGATTAGCTTCGCCGAAGATTATAAAGAATTAGGCTTTCGTAGTCATGTGCGTGGTGCGATTGATATTAATCTAGACGATTTTATCGATCGTAAGGTTAAGCGCTTTATGGGCGATGGTGCTGCTTTCAATTATATTGCCATGCAACAGGCGATTACCGATGCGGGGCTGGAAGACAATGAAGTTTCCAATGTGCGTACTGGTTTGATTATGGGTTCAGGTGGTCCGTCCACTTCTAACCTGGTTGCTGCGGCTGATATTCTGCGTGAAAAAGGACTGAAGCGAGTCGGGCCTTATATGGTACCTAGGACCATGTCCAGTACCAATGTAGCCTGTTTAGCGACACCTTTTAAGATAAAAGGCATTAATTACTCGATTACCTCTGCGTGTGCTACTAGTGCACATTGTATCGGTAATGCCATGGAGCAAATTCAACTTGGCAAACAGGATATCGTCTTTGCCGGTGGTGGCGAAGAAGTGCACTGGACAATGTCTGTGTTGTTTGATGCTATGGGTGCGATGTCGTCAAAATATAATGATACACCAACAACTGCATCAAGAGCTTATGACCTAACCCGTGATGGCTTTGTGATTTCAGGCGGCGGCGGTGTTTTAGTTGTTGAAGAACTGGAGCATGCAAAAGCACGTGGGGCGAAAATCTACGCTGAAATAACTGGTTATGGCGCGACGTCCGATGGCTATGATATGGTGCAGCCATCTGGTGAAGGGGCTATTCGCTGTATGCAACAGGCGATGGCGACTACCGATGGGAAAGTTGATTATGTTAATGCTCATGGAACCAGTACCCCTGTGGGTGATGAGCGTGAGATCGTTGCTTTACGTGAAGTATTTACAGCAGATGCAATGCCTTATGTGACCTCGACCAAGTCCTTGACAGGGCATGCTTTAGGCGCGGCGGGTGTGAATGAAGCGATTTACTCTATCATGATGATGCAGAATAATTTTATCAGTGCGTCGGCAAATATTACTCAGCTTGACCCTATGGCTGAGGGTGTGCCTATCGTTACAGAGCGTAAAGATAATGTGACCTTAAATACGCTGATGTCCAACAGCTTCGGCTTTGGTGGTACTAATGCTTCTTTAATTTTTCAGCGCTATAACGGCTAACCACATAGTGTAGAGCGTGGCTTTAGCCTGTTTTTTTGAGTAAAGACGGGTTAAAGCCATGCCCTATAGTTTATATGGTAGTCTAAGTCAGTCAAACAAAAAGGCGAGAGCGTGCTTATAAAAAGCACGCTCTCGCCTTTTGTCGTTTTAAATAAATAGTTTTATATGTCTAGTCCAAAAAAAGACCGTACCGGGATCAATAAATTACATAAGCGCCTGCGCAGAAATGTAGGCGGTGCAATTGCTGACTTTAATATGATAGAAGCGGGCGATAAAGTGATGGTTTGTTTGTCGGGTGGCAAAGATTCTTATACTTTGCTGGATATATTGCTACATATGCAAAAAATCGCACCGATCGATTTTGATATTCTCGCCGTTAACCTAGACCAGAAACAGCCGGGTTTTCCTGAGCACGTTTTACCTGCGTATCTTAAAGACTTAGGTGTTCCCTATCATATTATCGAGAATGATACTTACAGTATCGTTAAGCGTGTTATTCCGGAAGGACAGACTACCTGTAGTCTGTGTTCGCGCTTACGCCGAGGATCCTTATATGGCTATGCAAAAAAACAGGGCATCACAAAAATTGCTCTAGGGCATCATCGGGATGATATTCTGGAAACTTTTTTCCTGAATCTGTTTTATGCCGGTAAATTAAAAGCCATGCCGCCTAAACTACGCAGTGATGATGGTCAGAATATGGTCATCAGGCCGCTGGCGTATTGCAAAGAGAAAGATATAGAGGCTTACTCTGAGTATAAGCAGTTTCCAATTATTCCGTGTAATCTCTGTGGCTCGCAGGAAAATCTGCAGCGCCAGGCAATGAAAAAAATGCTGGAAAACTGGGATAAAAACACCCCAGGTCGGGTAGAAAGTATTTTTGCAAGTCTGCAAAATATCGCACCATCGCAACTCGCCGATAACCAGCTCTTTGATTTCTCTGGTTTGCAATTAGCGATGCAAGAGACTGATCAGACAGAAATATTTGCCAGTGATTCTGCGGGTCTGGGTATTTTGCAATAATGCATGGTTCTCATTCGACTCTCGTCTATAGACTGCAATTAACCAGGGCAAAGGCTTCCAGTGATCAAGTATCAAGCTAAAGACTTTATCCAGACCAGAGAGGGGCTGGTATTTGCCGTTGTCGAAGAGGGACTGGAACAAGGTAATGTATTATGTTTTTTGCGCTATCAGTGGCAAGGTGAGGTGTGGAAAAAACTGGCAACAGGTGTTGCAAATCAGTTGCTTGCAGAGCAGTATCCGCATTATTTATTTTATTCAACAGTAAAGTCAGCGCATTTACATGCCGTTCCCGTTGCCGATATTACTATTCACCACCAGCCAAAAAAACGACTTCAGCAGATTTTAAGTAAACATGAGCCAGATAAGGTTGAGCAGGATCTTATTGATTTGTGTCAGCTTTTTCTGACGCAAGGCTTATCGCTAGATAATCTGGGCATTACGGGCTCATTATTGATAGCAGCACAGAATCCACAGTCTGATATAGATATTGTTGCTTATGGCAGAGATAACTTTCATAAGCTTAGAGTGGGTCTTATGGATTTGTTAGACGCTGGAAAGCTGGAGCATCTGGATGAGGAAGCCTGGCATGTGTCATACCAGCGCAGGCAGTGTGATTTAAGTTACGCTGATTATGTCTGGCATGAACAGCGTAAATACAATAAAGCACTGGCCAATCAGCGAAAAATAGATCTTAATTTGCTAGCCGAGGAGCCTGTAGCAGATTCGGCTATCTATGAAAAAAAAGGCGCAATTAAAATCCGTGCGAGGGTTACAGATGCGCAGTATGCATTCGATTATCCGGCAAAATTTATAATTGATCACCCAGATATAGCCGAAGTGCTGTGTTATACAGCAACTTACACCGGTCAGGCTGTCGCAGGAGAAGTGATTGAGGTAGCGGGTCAGCTGGAGCATTCCTGCACTGGTAGGCAGCGTATCATCGTTGGCTCAACCCGGGAAGCACGGGGAGAGTATATTAAAGTTGTTGCGGTAGCATGAGTCAATTGCCCGATTATAATGCCATAATTTTTGATATGGATGGCTTAATTTTAGATACCGAAACTACTTATTTTACTGCTTGGCAGCAGGCGGCTGAGCAACTGGGTTATATTATTAGTGATGAGTTTTGTGCCGGCCTTTCTGGTTTGCCTTTTACTGTGATTGGCAGCAGGCTTACCGATTATATAGGTCGAGATTTTCCTTTTACAGAATTTTATAGCTTGAGTGGCGAGCTTTGGCGTAAGAGAGTGCAACGGGAAGGTATAGCAGTGAAACAAGGCGCTTATGAAATCTTGCACTACTTACAAAATGCGCAAGTGCCTTTCTGTCTGTCCACCAATAGCCCGGAGGTTAATGCGCGGGAATGCTTGAATTATGCAGGTATGAGTGATGTATTCGAAATACTCGTTTGTTGTGATCATGTGCAGCAACCTAAGCCGGCGGCAGATATTTTCCTGCTTGCCGCGAGTCGGATGCAGCAGGCTATAGGGTCGTGTCTGGTGATTGAAGATTCCTTAACGGGTTTGATGGCTGCCCAGAATGCTGAGGCATTTTCGGTATGTGTCCCATCGACTGCGGATAAAGATGGGCAAATGCAAGCGCTAGCAGGGCTAGTGTTGAATGATTTAAATGAACTGTGCTTGCTTTTACAAGCTTAGCCCGCAATCCTGTATAATTCTCTCCTTTTTACTCTGGAGTAGCAAAGTCCTTTGAACGTCACACCTAACAAGATTACAGTTATTGCTCCTGCACGTTTGCATATGGGCTTTATTGATTTAAGCGGCTCTCTGGGGCGACATTTCGGTAGTATCGGTGTGGCACTGAATGAGATCAATACCCGGCTGACCCTCTCCTATGCGGAACAGTTAACACTTAGTGGGCTACCATCAGAGCGGGCTTTGCTATGTCTACAGCAGCTTTGCCACGCATTAAATATTCCGGATAAGTTGCACCTTGAATTATCATCCGTTATTCCTGAGCATGTGGGGCTGGGTTCGGGCACACAAATGGCAATTGCTGTTGGTACGGCTTTAAGTGCTTTTTATGATTTGCGCCTAAGTGTCCGTGATATTGCGCAGATGACAGAGCGTGGTGCGCGCTCTGGTATAGGCATTGCAACTTTTGAACAAGGCGGCCTGGTGGTTGATGGTGGGCGTGGCAAGCACACGCTAACGCCGCCGGTTATTTCGCGGATGACCGTCCCGGAAGACTGGCGATTTATTCTGGTCTTTGATCGGCGTGGCCAAGGGCTGCACGGTAAACAGGAAATTCAGGCATTTAAAGAGTTACCTCCGTTTCCACAACAGGAAGCGGCACGCTTATGTTATTTATTAATGATGCAGGGACTGCCTGCTTTAGCAGAAGGGGATATCCAACTATTTGGAGATGCTATAACCCAGTTGCAAACCTCGGTGGGCGAGCATTTTGCAAGCGCACAGGGTGGTGTATTTACTAGCCAGGAAGTTGCGTCAGTCATGCAGTTTCTACAGCAACAAGGCGCTGTGGCGATTGGGCAGACCTCCTGGGGGCCAACCGGTTTTTGTGCGGTGCAGGGTGTTGAGCTGGCAGAAAGATTAAAGCAGCAGGTAGAGAATGACTATGCGTATTGTGAAAATCTATCTGTATTAATTGCCAGTGCTAGAAATAGTGGTGGTGAAGTGATTGTAGAGCGGACTTTAGTCCGCTAATGCCTGGAGTTCGAGAAACTAGCGGACTAAAGTCCGCTCTACAGAGTGTGTTGATTGTTGCTAATTCAGGTCGAATGTTAGCCAATGCAGTTCGATCTGCGGGCTATCAGCCTTTAGTCATTGATCTGTTTGCTGATCAGGATACACAAGCAATAGCAGAACGGGTCTGGCAAGTGGAAGAGCTTTCGTTAGTGCTTGTGCAGAAGGCAGTTGAAAGTTTGTTATTAACTTATAAGATTCAATGGATTGTGTATGGCAGTGGGCTGGAAAATTTCCCTGAAACATTTGAGTATCTGGCGGGGTGCTCTGTTGTTATGGGTAATGATTTTTCCGTTATTCAGCGTTTGCATGCTAAAAAAACATTCTTTAAACAACTCGATGCACTGGATATACCTTACCCTGCAGTACGGTTTTATCCGCCCGGTAGTCATGCAGGCTGGTTAATAAAACCGACTTATCATGCGGGTGGCGTGGGGATTCGTTACTGCGATAGAGTTGCGGGAGAGAATGAATATTATCAAAAATTTTGTCCGGGTGAGGCAGGTTCGGTTTTGTTTTGTGCCGATGGTGAGCAGTTTGACATCATTGGCTTTCATCGGCAATGGACGCTAGCAGAGGATGATTTTACCTTTGCAGGCATTATAAAAGAAGCTTGCATCCCGGAAGAACTCCAAAGAACAGTACATAAGTGGCTTGATAAGCTAGTCAGGTTTTATCATTTACAAGGTCTGGCAAGTCTGGATTTTATTTACAATGCTGCACATTGTTATTTTTTGGAAATAAATCCCAGACCGCCTGCAAGCATGATGCTGTATCCAGAATTTGATTTATTTGGCGCACATAGGACAGGGCGCTTTCTGAAAGCTACAGAACAGAAAACTATTCGTGCCTTACAAATCGTTTATGCAAAAGAGGCGTGCGTAATACCATCTGGGATCAAGTGGCCGCAATGGAGTTATGATAAGCCAAAGTATACAACCAGTATACAAATAGGTGCGCCAATTTGTAGTATCATGGCGCACGGAAAAACAGTACAACAGGTGTTAGCCCGGTTACAGGCTAAGCAAATTAAAATTGAAGAATTTATATTAAATAGGTAGTAATTATTATGCAATACACAGCGAGCGTGAATAAGCTGACAGGGCCTTTAGTGCAGGAGCTAATCGATAATGCAGATAAATTAAGGCTGGATGTACAAACGCTAGAAAACGGTTGCACAATTATTGATGCCGGGATTAATGTGCTGGGTGGTCTGGAGGCCGGGCGTATTATTACTGAAATTTGCCTGGGCGGCATGGGTACGGTTTCTCTTAGCCATACACCCTATACTGATAACTGGCCTATTACGGTTAATGTGTATACCAGTAATCCAGTTTTAGCTTGTCTGGGTAGTCAGTATGCAGGTTGGAGTCTGGCGCATGAGAAATATTTTGCTTTAGGTTCAGGCCCGGCACGTGCGATGGCAACTAAAGAAAAAGACGGGCAGGTGTTGCCGGTAGAAGGTTTATATAAAGAATTAGATTATAGAGATACCTGCGAGACGACCACACTGGTGATAGAAAATGATGCGATTCCACCTCTGGAAATTGTCGAGAAAGTTGCTAAAGCCTGTGCTGTTGCCCTGGATAAGTTAACGATTATTGTAACCCCAACTAGTAGTTTGGCGGGTGGCGTGCAAGTTGTTGGTCGGGTTCTGGAAGTGGCGATGCATAAAGCACATGAATTACATTTTCCGTTAGAAAACATAGTCGATGGAATGGGCAGTGCGCCACTCTGTCCGCCACACCCTGACTTTGTTCAGGCGATGGGACGTACTAATGATGCGATTTTATTTGCCGGTCAGGTGCATATCTTTGTTAAGGGCTCTGATGAGGCTGCGGAGAAACTAGCAGTCGCCTTGCCTAGCTCGACTTCAAAAGATTATGGCAAGCCGTTTGCCCAAGTGTTTAAAGATGCTAAATATGATTTTTTCAAAATAGATGGCATGTTATTTAGCCCGGCGAGTGTGATTGTAACCGCAGTGGAATCAGGTAATAGCTTTCGCGCTGGAAAATTAGATAATGATTTATTAAATCAATCTTTTGGCGCTTAAAATTTAATTAGCGATAAGGCTGTATTTTTCCTTGTAAATTAAGGTAAAATGGTCGGCTTTTTAACAGTGGGCTTAGTAGTGCTGGATATTACTGGTTTTAGCTCAAATTCATTGATAGAACATCAATACCTTTTAGAGTACAACAATGACAGATTTATCTCTTTATAGAAATATTGGTATTTTCGCGCACGTAGATGCGGGAAAAACGACAACAACAGAACGAATCCTAAAGCTGACAGGTAAAATCCATAAGCTAGGTGAAGTACATGATGGTGCTGCGACCACTGATTTCATGGAACAAGAGCAAGAACGTGGAATTACTATCCAGTCTGCTGCGACTTCATGTTTCTGGAATGATTACCGCTTCAATATCATTGATACTCCGGGACACGTTGACTTTACTATTGAGGTATACCGCTCGTTAAAAGTACTTGATGGTGGTGTCGGAGTGTTCTGTGGATCAGGTGGTGTAGAGCCACAATCAGAAACTAACTGGCGTTATGCAAATGACTCAGAAGTTGCGCGTATTATTCTAGTCAATAAACTAGATCGCTTAGGTGCTGATTTCTACCGAGTTGTTAAGCAGGTTGAAGACGTGCTCGGTGCTCATCCAGTCGTCATGGTTTTACCGATTGGTGCAGAAGATGATTTCGTTGGTGTCGTTGATTTACTCACCGAAAAAGCATGGGTGTGGGATAACTCAGGTGATCCAACAAACTATGAAATCCAGGATGTTCCTGCGGATATGATCGATGACGTAGCAGAATATCGCGAAAAATTAATTGAAACTGCGTTAGAGCAAGACGATGTGGCAATGGAAGCTTACCTGGAAGGTGAGATACCAAGTATAGAAACTATCAAGGCATGTATCCGTAAAGGTACAATCAACCTTGATTTCTTCCCTACTTACTGTGGTTCTGCTTTCAAAAACAAAGGTATCCAATTGGTACTGGATGCAGTAGTTGATTACCTACCATCACCGACTGAAGTTAAGCCACAGCCAGAAGTGGATGAAGAGGGTGAAGAAACAGGTGAATTTGCAGTTGTTGATATAGATCGTCCATTCCGTGCTTTAGCGTTCAAAATCATGGATGACCGTTATGGTGCACTAACTTTCGTACGTATTTACTCAGGTAAACTGAATAAAGGCGACACGATTATGAATAGCTTTACCGGTAAAACAGAACGTGTCGGTCGTATGGTAGAGATGCACGCAGATGAACGTATTGAATTAGATCACGCACAGGCGGGTGATATTATCGCCATTGTGGGTATGAAAAACGTAAAGACGGGTCATACGCTATGTGATCCTAAAAATCCTGCTACATTAGAACCGATGGTTTTTCCAGATCCAGTTATCTCAATTGCAGTATCGCCAACAGATAAGGCTGGCTCAGAGAAAATGGGTATTGCGATTGGTAAAATGGTTGCAGAAGATCCTTCGTTCCGTGTTGAAACAGATGAAGATTCAGGTGAAACTATTTTACGTGGAATGGGTGAGTTACATTTAGATATTAAAGTTGATATTCTAAAGCGTACACATGGTATTAATGTAGAAGTAGGTAAACCTCAAGTGGCTTACCGTGAAACAATCACTAAGTCGATTGAAGATAGTTACACACATAAAAAGCAATCAGGTGGTTCGGGTCAGTTTGGTAAAATTGATTATAAAATTGAGCCAGGTGAGCCAGGAACAGGTTTTATTTTTGAATCAAAAGTAACCGGTGGTAACGTTCCTAGAGAATTCTGGCCAGCGGTAGAAAAAGGTTTTAAAGGTATGATTGGTACAGGGGTATTAGCAGGTTTCCCTTGTTTAGATTTTAAAGTTACTTTATTGGATGGTGGTTTCCACGCAGTGGATTCATCAGCCGTTGCATTTGAAATTGCAGCGAAATCAGCCTATCGTCAATCAATCCCTAAAGCGGGCCCTCAATTAATTGAGCCTATTATGAAGGTTGATGTCTTTACTCCTGAAGATCACGTAGGTGATGTTATTGGAGATTTAAACCGTCGTCGAGGCATGATTCAGGGACAAGACGCAGGTGTTGCTGGTGTTCGGATTAAAGCAGAAGTACCGCTAAGCGAAATGTTTGGGTATATCGGTGACTTACGTACGATGACTTCAGGTCGTGGACAATTCTCTATGGAATTCTCGCATTACTTGCCATGCCCTAAAAACATATCTGAAGATGTGATTAAAGAAGTTCAAGAGCGTGAGAAAGCGAAAAAATAATTTATAAGGGTTTTGTTAACCCAGTTTTTAGCTTACAAAAAAGCCACCCGCGTTTAGCTGGTGGCTTTTTTTATGCGTGTCGAGCCGGAAAGAGGTGTGTAAGTCGCTTGTTCTACGTGCTAGATATAAGACGGACAATGACAATCTGGCTTTAAGCGGCTTGTTGCCTTTTCTGGATCGTATGCGTTGAACTGACGTTATTGCCAACACTGACTTCGACATCCAGCGCCTTTAATAAGCCATTTTCGATTGAATAAATTCAGCCGTGTACAGTTAAATCCTGATGTTCTCGTCAGGCGCGTTGTACGATATTGGTATGACAAACATTAGTAACCTGTAAGATAACATTCTTCTCGCACAATAAGTCTAGTTGTTCCTTTTCTGTTGCTTCATCATCGATTTCGTCCTTGTGTAAGCGATATACATCTTTAATATGCCCCCCAGCCAGTTTATCAATTAAGCTTAGCTCTTTTACATCATAAGTCGCTTTGATGCCACCGTAGCCATAGTGACCACAGACGATGATATGTTTAACTTTTATGGCTTCAGCAGCAAATTAAATAACAGATAGATAGTTCAGGTCGGTGTGTACCATAACATTGGCAATATTACGGTTAACAAAGACTTCTCCGGGCGCCAGATTTCTGATACCGGGCTATCGAAACAATCGATTCAGAGATATTTAGGAGATTGCTGCTTAGATAAATTAAGAAAAAAATCAAGGTCATGTTCCGTCATTTTTATGCCCAGGCTTGATCCTTTTTTAATAAACATTTTAATTGGCGGAGCATAAAATTCTTGTTGTTTTTATTATTATTTGGAATTTAAGAGGGCGTAACACTAGAAAACTATTACCCGGAAATTCCATTTAAATGTCATGATTAATTGGTCGCCAGAAAAATACTGCCATGTATTAATTTGCGCTTTATAATGCATGTTTATAGGTGCGAATCAGCAAATAAAACGGACGCATAGCACACTAAAATTGGTTTTAGTGCTTGTGATTTTAATTATAATTTTGAATAATAAACAATTCGCTGCATGCGTTGAGGGCATTTTCTGCATTCAGTGGGTGAAATTAACAGCTGAGGAAAGGCAGTAGAACTTAATTAATACAGGTATAATATTAATAATAGCTTATTCTTTGGTTACTTTTATGCAGACATTTGATATGCCCAGTGTCTGCTAGACTATGATTAATAGGGCATGGAGATATAAAAAATGAAAAAAATTATCACTGGTTTAATGATGATGTTAATAACTTCTGTTTCATATGCGGGAATATATAAGTGTACGGCCTATTTGGATGGGGCTCAGGCCGGACCTGCGATTAAAGTTAATGCTTCAAAAACTCCAATTGCTGAAACTAAAGCTCAAGATCGTATGGTCAAAGCGGGACAGAAGTTAGACTATGTAAAATGTGAGAAAGTAAAATAGGTCGTTATAGAGCTATAGAGCAATGATTTCTTGGAATCGAAGATATTGCTCTCTCGACTTTACATATTCGAGTAAAGGCGGGGGTAGGCGGTTAGCGCCACTTAAATCTATATATAGAAGTTTAATCACGGTTTATCTGTATAAATTGCAATATGCAGTAATTGGTGGCTCTAACCGGCTACCCCGTTTCGAGTATTTGTAGCTAATTGATGGTGGTTTGATCAAGCCCCGCAACAAGACATATTACAGGGCTTGTTTATAGTGGTATCAATTCTTCCGTGTTCTAAGCTGGTATTTACCATTTTTCATCACGATAAAATAGTGGTCTAGCATAGGGTGGTGAATGCTGGAAATATCTTCACTTATTTCAAGATTACGTTCGGCTACATAGGTCTGATGAATACTATTATCGACCAACACGTGGTACCAGGGCCGGTCTTTTGGAGGCCGGCTTTGAGCACTCTGTTGGTACCAATCGTCAGTGCCCAGAAACTTGTAATCAACATCAATAACGATACCACGGTAATTGAATAAGCGATGCTGAACAATTTGCCCAATGGAAAAATTGGCGACACTCATTATTTTATCCTCAGAGTTAGTAGTGGCTAATCCCAGTTATAATTTACAGGGCGGTGTCGACAATTATAACCATTCCTGTTTAAGCGGAGGGAGGTTTCGAACTTAAATCTGCTAAATTTTCTACGGGTATGCTTAGTTCGATTGCGACAGTTACAACTCCACGCTATCAAGAAGATCTTTCGGTCGGGTAATACTTAATAATTTGCCACAGCCCTCACTTAATACATTCCAGTCATCTGGCATATCAAAGACTGCAAGTGTTGCCGTGGGTAATAATTTCCCGCAATCAGGGATAGCTAGGCTGCCCTTATTTAGAAATACTAACAAGGACTCCAGTTCTGGATTATGTCCTATTAACAATACTCGTTTACTATGATGTGGGCATAGTGCCAATGCATTTTTCAGCTGCCTTAAATTTGCAGCATAAAGTTGTGAGCGATAATGAATCTGTTGCACAGTTAAGCCCATGGCTTCGGCTACTATTTTAGCTGTATTTTTGGCTCTTGCGGCTGGCGAACTCAGGATATAGTCCGGAATCAGGGCTTGTTGCTGTAGCCACAAGCCCATACGTTGTGATGCTCTTTTGCCACGTGTTTTCAAAGGCCTTTTAATATCACCATGACCGACACTCCAGTCGGATTTACCATGTCGTAAAATCAATAGTTGCCTGTTCATTAAAACGCCTCAAAGATGAATAACCTTTGGCTTAGATGCGAACATGTTAGCTAGGCTTAACAAAATAAGGCACTGCTGTGTTAGTAAACATCCCTTACATAGCGCTTATCTTTTTTCATTTGATTAACGTATTCTGCTGCTTGTTCTTCTGACATGCTGCCTTGAGTGGAAATTACATCATGCAATGCTTTATCGACATCTTTGGCCATGCGGTAGGCATCGCCACAGACAAAGAAATACCCGCCTTGTTCTAGCAGAGTAAATAATTCTGCGCCTTGTTCACGCATACGGTCTTGAACGTAGATTTTTTCTTCCTGATCACGGGAGAAGGCAAGGTCTAGTTTGCCTAATACGCTACTCTTTTGCATTGCTTCAATTTCATCGCGGTAGATAAAATCTGTAGAGGCATTACGGTCACCAAAAAATAACCAGTTAACCCCTTTGGCATTTCTGAATTCACGTTCTTGCAAAAAAGCACGGAAAGGTGCGATACCCGTTCCAGGGCCGACCATAATCATCGGCAGGTCATTGTCTTCAGGTACTCTGAAGACTTTATTGGGGCTGAAGAAGCAACGTACAGCGGTCTCTTCATTGGCTAAATCAGACAGGTAAGTTGAGCAAACGCCTTTGTGTTCGCGATCATGACTGTTATAACGCACGCTGCTGATGGTTAAATGTACTGTGTCAGGATGGGCTTTGCCACTGGACGAGATAGAGTAGGCTCTATGCTGCAGTGGTTTAAGTAAGGCTAGAAACTCGGCGGCCGAGAATTGCATTTCAGGGGATTGCAGTAATAAATCCAGGGTGTCACGTCCCCATAAATAACTGGCAAGTTTGTCTTTATCACCAGAGCTTAAGGCATTATTTAGCTTCTGATCGCCAGAGCGTTTAGCAATTTCTTCTAATAATTCTTTACTTGGCAGTTTGATTTCAAAGTGTTCGCTTAATGCTTGAGTGAACGGCATTAATTCTCCGCTAACCGGCTCATCTTCATCGCCGCTGCAACCAATTGCGCTGATAATATCGCTGACTAATTCCGGGCAGTTAACTGGGACAACATTCAGGGCGTCACCTGCTTCGTAGCTTAATCCAGAGCCTACAATGGAAATTTCATAATGGCGAATTTCTTTTGAAGAATCAGGGCTGCTTAATAAGCGGTTAGTGACGAGTTTGCCCAGGAATGGGTTTTTACGGCCATATTTTGGTGCGTTTGAAGTCTTGCTACTGTCCACAGTGATTGTTGCAGCACCATCAGCCATCAGTGGAATTGTGTTGCTAATCCAGGCTTCAGCCGCATCGTCAAAATCAACATCACAATCTACCCGCTCATACAGACGTTTGGCTCCGAGTTTTTCCAGGCGTTGATCCCAGTCTATACCTGCTTGGCAGAATAAGTCATAACTAGTATCCCCGAGGGCTAGTACCGAGTAGTGCATTTGCGCCAGGTCGATGCTGTCGTCTGAACTAATGGCATCCCATAGCATCTGCGCGTTATCCGGCATTTCGCCTTCACCGTAGGTACTGGTGATGATTAATAGGTATTCAAGCTTGATAAAATTATCAGCCTCAATTTCATCCATACTCAACACATTAGGGTTTAAGCCATGCGCTTTAGCAAGTTGAGCGGCATCATAGGCAACCGATTCCGAGTTACCTGTTTGCGAACCGTATAAAATGCTAATAGTGCGGGCATTAGCAGCATCGCCGGAACCTGCACTTTGTAATATATGGGAATGCATGCCTGCAAAAAAACCACCTAACCAGGCTTGTTGTGCCTCATTGAAAGGTATGTTTTGAGAATTATTCGCTGTTTTCATGGGCTATTCTTAAAAAGGTCTTTATGTAAAGTAAGTTTGGTAGCAAAGTGTTTACTTTTTAATGTAAGGGTCGTTATTAAATACCTGGATTTTAGTTTAGGCAGCTTCTTTGATTTTGATCATATCCTGGATAACTACCTGGCTGTTTAGTGCTGCAAGGTATTCATCGACACTAGGTATATCCTGCAGTGCCTGGTTGTTAATCTCTGTCTGTTCGATAATCCAGTTAGTCGATCCAATCGAGTAGATGCTTTGTACATCGCGCAACATTAATGCCTGCTTATAGTCATTTAAGCGCTTATTGGCTAGCAGGTTAGCCAGCTGCATATCATCATAGTTTGCGTAGGCTTCACGCGTTTCTTTGACTAAAACATCCTGCAGTTTTCTTGCTCTCGTCGTAATCAGGCGCTGTGCGGCAACTTCAGTTTGTTGTTGGCTCTGTACTTGAGTGGCTGCAATTTGCGTTGCTTTATTCAGTACCGTAAAGCTATTGATCATTTTAAAGGCAAGCAGGCTATCGGTTTCACCATAATCAGGCGTTAGGCCGCCAAATAAAACATGACTACCAGCATAGGCCTCTTGGACCTGAATGATTTGCTGTTGTGCCTGATCAACGGCCAGTTCTTCAATAATGGTTTTGCGATCCACTGTTGTCGCTATAAATTCTGCTGTCTGAGTTTTGTATAACCAGAGCGGAATGGCAAACTTAAAATGCTCACGCTCTTTATCCCAGTTATCCAGTATTTTTTGTGCGACACTGGACTCAGCATACTCAGCATGTTGCTCTAGCATCGCTAAAATAAATTGCTCATGCGCGCGTGCGGTATCACAGTCTTCTGTTAAGTTTCTTATTTCAATCGAAGAAGCATCATATAAATGCTGTAATTTATCTTTAGGATCATATTGGTACGCATTTCCGCCGGACATGCCGTTACAGAAACCTTTACCAAAACTGCCGAGATTTAATACCGCACCGTTAGTCATATACTCACAAGCGAAATCACCTACGCCTTCGACAACCGCCATTGCACCCGAATTACGTACAGCAAAGCGGTCGCCCGCTTCACCGTTAATAAAGGTTTTGCCACCGGTGGCACCGAATAATGAGAAGTTGCCGACTAAGACATTCTCGCCCGGGACTTTATGTCCGCCGCCAGGTGATTTAATAATAATGGTTCCGCCGCAGGATGATTTACCGACACCATCATTACAGGTACCGGTATGTTCCATGCGCATACCGTCATTATTGAATGCGGCATAACTTTGTCCGGCTGAGCCGTGAGTGCGTACAATCAGTGAATCAGGCGCTAAATAGCGACGCTGATGCTGGTTGGTATAAACTTTAGAATGTTCAGTTTTTAGTTGATAAGCTAAAAGCCGCTCTATATCAATCGCTGTCTGGCCACCCACTGTTTTGTGACGGTTATTCAGCTTAAACTCAGCGCCTTCAATAATGACCTGTTCCTGCTTTGCCTTTATAAAGCTGGCTTTGAATTGCGCCATGATTTTGTCATCAATAGAAAAATCAGCTTCCAGGTAAACCGGGTTATCAATATGTATTACATCAACATAATTGAGCAGCTTGCTAAAGTTCATTTGACCAATCATGGTTTTATGATCCATCAAATGCAATAAGTCAGTTTGACCGCGTATTTCCGCGAGACTACGGTAACCCAGTGCAGCAAGGATTTCACGTACTTCATGCGCCAGATTCATAAAATACTGGGCCAAAACCCGGGGATCACCTTTAAATTCTTCATGAATGGTGGTCAAACCAGCAGGGCAGCGAATATTACAATTTTTTGCCATCACACAGCGCAGCATCATCAGGGCTGTGGTACCGAATTCAAAGGAATCACCACCTAGTATGGCTGACTTAACGACATCGGAACCATTCTGGTGTGCGCCACTACAGCGTAATATGACTTTATCGCGCAAGCCATTTACTGACAGCGCTTGATGCACTTCGGAAATACCAATTTCAGGTGAGCGTCCGGTATTTTTTAGGCTGGTTACTGCTGCAGCCCCGGTACCACCAGTATTACCTGCGACGTTAATCACGTCTGCACCGGCTTTAGCAACTCCCACAGCGATAGTACCAATTCCTTCCGAAGAAACCAGTTTTACGACTACTCTAACGCGAGCCGCTTTGGCATCGTGAATTAGTTGGCCTAAATCTTCAATCGAATAGGTGTCATGGTGCGGAGGAGGGCTGATTAATTCAACTTTAGGTGTTCCACCTCTAGCGGCTGCAATTTCTACCGAGACTTTAGCCGCAGGTAACTGGCCACCTTCACCGGGTTTTGCACCCTGAGCGATTTTAATTTCAATTTCTTCGATATTTAAGTCGGCAAGATAGCCAGCCCAGACACCGAAACGGCCTGATGCAAATTGCTTGATTTTGCTGGAACGAATAGTATTAAAGCGACTCGAATGCTCGCCACCTTCACCCGAGTTACTCATGGCTCCGGCGATATTAGTACCTTGTGCCACTGCTTCATGCGCTTCAGCTAATAAGGCTCCATGGCTCATTGCGCCTGTTGCCAGGGTTGGTGTGATTTCATGCGCAGGCTGCACATCGCCTAGGCTAATTGCTGCGCGGGCGCCGATAATCGTGCTCAGATACAGTCCAGCAAGGCTGTGTGCGTCTTCGACTGTGATTTGAATAGCTGTCTGTGTTACTTCAACAGTCAGTGCCTGATCGGCAAAACGTGAGCTAAAATGCGCAGCCAGATTTTCCAGACGCTGCTTAGTGGAGTCATTACTTAAGCTGACCTCAAATCCATTACCCTGCTGGAGCTGGGTAACGGTTAAGCCACGAATACTATAATTAATATTCCCGCGTAGATTCTGTTTACCTAAAATGGCATCAAATTCGGCCGTTTCTTTAGCACGGGAAATATCAGCTGGATAGCTCATAACATCACGTAAGGCTGCTGGGCGGCCATCACGTTCCTGCATCAGAATCTTGCTGAAATTACGGTAAGCAGGGGTTATGCCAAAGTTATCAATTTGCTCTGGTGTACGTTTCTCATAACCAAAGTCAGTATAGGCCGTATCGCTAACAGCGGGTGATTTGTCCTGATTAACATACAGAATATCTTCATCTGTCATATTAATATATTCACGTACCGATGAGTTACCAAAGGTATGGCCGGCACCTTCATTACGCTCTTTAAAAAGACCCAGGAAGGGTATATCACTTTCGTTATCTACTTCAAGAGCTTTGGCATGCCATTCTGTCGCACTGGCTGCAATATCCGCAAAACGAACACCACCTACAGAAGAATTAATATTGGGGAAGTAGATTTCCAGAATCGGCTCATCGGTATCGATGTAATTAGACTCAAAGAACTCACCACCGATGTAGCTTTCTGCAGTACATAGGCCGAATTTACCCATGATTTTCATTAGCGATTTTTCTACCGCTTTTTGAAATCTGTCTAGTGCAGTCTGTTGCGTATCGATACTGTATTGCGAGATCACCCGGTTATGCACACTGAGTGGGCAGATAGCAGATGCTCCAAAACCCAGGATAGTCGCAACATCATGTGCGCTAACTGCCTGCCCCGTTTCAGAAATCAGTGATGAATTAAAGCGTAAGCCTTCTTTTACCAGATGTTGATTAGCGGCTGAAATCAGTAACAGGGCAGGGAGGGCTGCCTGATCTTTGCTGATGTTAATATCGCTAAGAATAATGATGCCGGTATTGTTTCTTGCGGCTCGGCCTACTGTATTACAAACTTCTGTTAAGGCCTGTAGCAGGTTTTTAGCATTTTGCTCGGCATCTTCTGTATCAACTGTATATAAAGCATCTATGGTTTGTATGCTAACAGTAGGCTGTTGGCGAATTTGTTCCAATTGAGTGCGTTGCAAAATTGGCGAGCTAATCACTAGTTGCTGACTGTTTTGCTCAGAAAAATTGGGTTTTGCACCCAGAGCAACGCGCAAGGACATACCATCACTTTCACGCAGTGAATCCAGTGGCGGGTTAGTGACCTGGGCAAAGCGCTGGCTGAAATAACGTGACATTCCACCTTCAGCACTTGACAGGGAATTAGGCGTAACGCCATAACCCATCGCAGAAATTTTTTCTAAGCCGGTGCTTAACATAGGGTCTAGCAAGAATTTAAAACTTTCCTGATTAAGCGAATAAGCGGTATGCTGCTGATCTATATTAAAGCTATGTTGATTATCTATCTCGGCTAATGTAACAGTTTCCAGTTCATCCAGATGAATCGCGCGTGCTTTTAATAGCGCATGATAATCTGTTTCTTTTGCCAGGCGTTCCATCACTTGATAGCTGTTGTAGGCTTCGCCGGTGCTATGATCAAAATAAATCATGCCGCCCGCTTCGATACGCCCACGCTTTAAGATATCTGCAGAAGGAAAGTCGATTTGCCCCGCTTCTGACATAACCGCTAAATAGTCTATTGTTTCAACAGAGCGCAGAGGCCGTAAGCCAAGGCGGTCAAGACGTGCGCCAACGCGTATGCCATCATTAAAAATCAGTGCCGCTGGGCCATCATTTTTCTCTTCATACAAGCTGAAATACTCCAGCATAGCTTTTACGTCAGCCGATAAAGTGGTGTCGTTTTCCCAGGCAGGTGGCATCATCGCTAGAATAGCAGTGACAATATCCAGCTTATCTTCATGAATGCGGCGTGATAAAGTTTGATCCAGGCGACTGGAATCTGATTGGCCAATAGGAAAGACCAGGTTTTTACCATGTTGTCTGGCAATTGCCTGCTCGCTGAGGCGGTTTTTCTTATCTGTGTTTAATTCGCCATTATGCGCCATATAGCGGAATGGCTGAGCCATCATCGTTGCTGGCGCGGTATTGGTAGAAAACCGGGTATGGAAAAATAGGGTATTAATTTCGTGGTCTTTATCGTATAAGTCAGTGAAGTAAGGAATCACTTCGCCTGAGTTCAGACGGCCTTTATAAACCTGGGTGCGAGAACTCATCGATAGCGGATAAAATCCAACTAGTTCATGACGGGTATAACCTTCTTCTTCAATACTTAATAGAACGTCCTGAATATAATATTCAAACTCATCATGGCTAGCGCTTTTTGCTAATGCATCTGGGCGACCAAAGATCACTTGCTTAATAGGCAGTTGAGCATTAATTGAGGCTTGATTGAGCACACTATTATCGACTGGGATATCACGCCATTTGATAATGGGTAAACCATGCTTCTTTAGATGACTAACCACTAAGTCATGCGCTGCAGAGTCAAAATGGCTGTGATCTTCGGGGAAGAAAAAGTTGGCAACGCCGAACTGACCTAGCTGCAAGTCTTGTTTTGCAGTAACTTTGCGGAAAAACTTCAGTGATAAATCAATATTGACACCAGCACCATCGCCAATGCCTTCCGCGCTCATGCCTCCTCGATGCGGAATGGTGCATAAGGCTTCATGTGATTTATTCAGCAAATCATGCGTCTGTTTGCTTTGTTTATGAGTAATAAAGCCCACGCCACAGCTATCTTGTGAAGTTTCAGCGTTATATAACAATTGATCTTTTTTATCTAATGGGGAATATTTGTTCATTGATCCAACCCGCTTAGCAGTTTATGGTTTTAACTCTGCATTTAATTAATGATAGGTATTTGCTAATACAGTAAATGTTGCGCTTGTCTGAACGCTCTAGCCGCTACTGCATTGTTGTTCAAAGTGACCCATTAAAACCATTTAGTTAATAAAATTTTTCTGTAGTGAAACTGTTCAATAATAACATGGAAAATCTATTTTGTCATTTTCGCTGACATGGAAAAATATAGGTCTATTTGTGTTATTACTTAAGGTTTATTAAACGCCGTACCCCCCGCTTATTCCTGGGTATACACGACACTGAAATTAAAGAGTGCGCTCCTGACTTGATTCCAGTACTAGACACTTAAAATCTCTGGCTTTGCTATTATTTACGATTAAGTGGGCTTGGTAACTTGTACAAACGCAAGGTAAAGAAACAGGAAAAATTCCTATATATTTGTTCCTGCTTAACTAATACAATTCTGCTAAGTGAAAAACTCGATAATAAGATAATGATTAACAAAACCTTGCCGTGTACCTTTATATTGCTATGTGTGAACACTGCGACATTCGGGGCAGAAAAAAAACCTATTGAAGGACGGTCTAATGAACAGGTGTCTGTTGATGGACAAATGATTGAGCTGGAAACAATCAATGTTGTTAATACTACGCCCTTAGGAGCCGGTATTGCAATAGACAAAGTCACTACCAATGTACAGGTGATGACTGCTGAGGATATGGCAAGAGCACAAAGTATTTCCATTGCTGATTATATGAATCAATATATGGGCAGTGTTTCGGTAAATGATGCACAGAATAATCCCTTACAGCCCGATATCCAATATCGTGGCTTTACGGTCTCGCCTTTAATGGGCTTGCCGCAAGGCCTTTCTGTCTATACCAATGGCATACGTTTTAATGAGCCCTTCGGAGATTCGGTACATTGGGACCTGATTCCTAAAGGGGCAATTGACAGCATGACTTTACAAGGCGGAAACAATCCGGCTTATGGTTTGAATAGTCTAGGTGGTGCGATTTCAATGCAGACAAAAACTGGTTTTACTGCCCCCGAACACAGTTTGACTCTGAGTGGCGGTTCCTGGTCGAGACATAATGAAGAGCTGACCAGTGGCTGGAATAATGGTGAGTTTGCATATTTTCTTGACCTACAGTACTTTCATGAAGATGGCTGGCGAGATTTTTCTGAAAGCGGCGTATTTAACGGGCTAGGCACTTTAAGCTGGAAAGGAGATGACGGACAGTTAAATTTGACATTGGCAGGAGCCAACAGCAGTTTAATTGGTAATGGCGCTATTCCGGTTGAACTCGAAGCGGTAAACAGAGCCGCAGTTTTTACCCATCCTGATAAGACCAGTAATCATTTTTTCTTATCTGCATTGGATGGGAATCTATGGGTTAATGAAGAGACTGAACTCGCCGGTAATATTTATTATCGTAGTAATCGTATCGATTCGCTGAATGGCGATGGCAGTGAATTTGAAGAATGTGATGATGCCCCTGCCTTTTTATGCGAAGAGGGAAGTGATGAGATCGTTGAAGATGTCAATGGCAATCTAGTGGCGGCAACTGATGCGGTGGAAGGGGGTACGCTGAACACCTCGGAAACTGATCAATGGTCGTTTGGCTTGGCTTTACAATCGGCTTTTAATCAGAGCCTATGGGGGTATGAGAATCAGTTTGTGATTGGTAGTAGTTATGATTTAGGCAGAGTTGCCTATAGTGCAGATACCGAGTTAGGTTCGCTCACAGATGAACGAGGGGTCAATGGTTCTGGCATCCTGGTTAATGAGTCGCGGGTGCG
The DNA here is from genome assembly GCA_012960135.1 of Methyloprofundus sp. GTDB lineage: Bacteria > Pseudomonadota > Gammaproteobacteria > Methylococcales > Methylomonadaceae > Methyloprofundus. The sequence goes on along the minus strand of DUBW01000040.1, from coordinate 73,777 downwards.
TTTAGATACCACTACCAATTCATTCGGTATTTTCTTTACTGAAGTTTTTAATGTCACTGAGCAACTGGCAGTTAATTTGGCGGGGCGTTATAACCACGTAGAAATCGATATGCAGGATCGCTATGGAGCTGAGCTGACTGGTAAGCATAAATTTGACCGCTTTAATCCTGCAGCCGGTTTAACCTATGCCTTTATGCCAGAAATTAACTTTTATGGAGGCTATAGTGAATCATCACGAGTGCCGACGCCGATGGAATTAAGTTGTGCAGATCCTGATGACCCCTGTAAATTGCCCAATGCATTTATTGCCGATCCACCATTGGAACAGGTTGTAGCTAAATCCTGGGAAGTTGGTTTTAGAGGGCATTTTTCTAATGTGCTGGATGGTGTGATTCAGTGGAATCTAGGTTATTTTAATACTGTAAATCATAATGACATTATTTTCCAAAGCGCAGGTACAGCGAATAGCGCTGGCTTTTTTGATAATGTTGGCAAGACGCAAAGACAGGGTGTCGAGTTAGGTCTGAGTAGCGCATTTTTTGATCGCTGGCGTATGGCGCTGAACTATTCTTATATCGATGCTGTTTTCTTAACTCCCTATACATCACATAGCCCCAGTAACCCATATGCGGACCAAAATGGAGAGATTCAGGTGCAAAATGGTAGTCATATCCCGGGAATTCCTGCGCATATAGTCAAGTTTTCTTCTGATGTTGATATTATCGAAAGCTGGACCTTTGGCTTTAATGTCTTATTTAATGCCGAGCAGTTCTTGCGTGGTGATGAGGCTAATCTGGATACACCGCTGGGTTCCTTTGCGGTGGTTAATTTACAGACTGAATATCGCTTTAATGAGCACTTTACGATTTTTGGTCGCCTGGATAATCTGTTTAATGAAAAATATAATAACTTCGGTACTTACGGTGAAACCGGTGATGTGCTGGAAGGCATCGGGATCCCCGATCAAGATACGCGATTTGTTGGAGTTAGTTCGCCACGGGCGGGGTGGGTTGGTATTAAGTTAACTTTATAGACGGATGTAGAGTGGACTGAAGTCCGCTCTACATGAAAAAAAGGTATAAAAAAACCCGCGTTAAGCAGGTTTTTAGAGTATTTAAACTTTATTATTTTTATTTTTAAATGGAAAACTATTCCTTTTTAAACTTATTTATTATTTTTATTTGTTAAGCAATCTTACCTCGCTGTCCCTATTATTATTTACTTAATTCCCTCAAGTGGGACGAAGTATATATCAATAATTTAGTGAGTGTCCATCAAAAAAAATGATATTTTAAGTGAAAAATGTTTCGAGTCGAAAACATAATTTAAAAACAAGGGTTTGAATTTTCTGCTGGGTGAATTTTATCTGTGTGATTTGGCATTCTTTGCCTGCGATATAGTTTATGGAGATTATTTTTTATCGTTATAGAGTTTGATTAAAGTAGCAGGGTCTTGTTCTAAAAAACCTCGGCTACCATGTAGCTGCATAAGTTGTGCAGCTAGAGCTGACATAGGCGTAGCGGTTGATTGGGTGCTGGCTAAATCAGTCGCCATATTAAGGTCTTTTAATAATGTTTTTACGCGCCATTTTACCGGTGTGAAGTTGCTATTCGCCATTTCAGGAGCGACAATTTGCAAGGGTTTGGAATCGGCAAAGCCACCCGCCAGAGCCGTGGCAATTTTACTGCTATCAACGCCAGATTTTTCTGCCAATGCAAGCATTTCTGCAATAACCAGAATATTGCAACTCACGATCATTTGGTTGCAAACCTTGGTCACCTGACCGCTACCCACATCGCCCATATGCGTCAGTTGGCTGTATAAGGGAGCTAAAACCTCACGGGCAATCTGAACGGACTTTTTATTGCCGCCAGCCATAATGGCAAGACTGCCGTTAGTCGCTCCGGCCACACCACCAGAAACGGGAGCATCAACCCAATCCATGGCGCAATTATGGTGTAATAACTGAGCTAATTGACGGGTTACTTCAGGGTGAGTGCTGGATAAATCAATCAGCAATTTATGTTTGTTACCTTGGATAAGAATATGTTGTTTAACGATATCCTCGACGATTGGACTATCCGCAAGGCACAGTAGGATAATACCGGATTGCTCGACTAGTTCAGCGACACTCGCACAAGGTACTGCACCGGCTTTCGTTACTGTGCTGAGTTTTTCTGCGGTACGGTTCCAGACATTAACGCGATAACCTGCAGCTAATAATCTCAGTGTCATGGGCTGCCCCATTAGCCCGATACCGATAAACCCCAGGGTCTGTTTAGTATTATGCATAAGAGAGCAGGATAATTATGACGGGTCTGTTAATTTTACAGCTGTGCCATAGGCAAGAATTTCAGAGGCATTAGCCATAATGGCACTGGTCGTAAAGCGTATATTAATAATTGCATCGGCTCCGCGCTTGTTTGCTTCATCGACCATTCTCTCGATGGCAATGTCTCTGGCATCGGCTAACATTTCGGTATAGCCGACAATTTCCCCGCCAATAATCCCTTTTAATCCCGCCATAAGATCACGTCCCACATGCTTGGATTGCACGACATTACCTGTGACAACTCCCAGGTTTTCCTGGATAGTTTTACATGGGATTTCAGGTGTGGTTGAAAATTGCATTTTGTTTCCTCAGGGATTATAAAAATAAAGAGTGAGTGAATAAACATAACATGAAAGTTACATAGCTTACGCAATAAATAGCGATTTAGGAAGCGGGGTCTTCAGCCCTGAATGGTACTATGCGAGGCTGAAGCCCGCGCTTCCTATTTATCAATAGCCTGCGCGTTCTTTAATTGTATATCTGCGACTACAATAAGATGATCAGAAAGATTGCCTGGCACGACTATGTAGTTTATAAGTTCTAGCTCGTGGGAAATTAATATCCAGTCTAGTCGATGGTTATCGCCATAAGTAGATAAATTATCTGTCAGGGGTTTATATACTTGTAATTCTCCCTTTTCAGCAAGTTTTTTAATAGCCGACTTCTCAGTAAACCAACCACTGTTAAAATCACCTAATATGATTAAGGGGGTATTTCTGGTGGATAATAGTTACTGTATCTCGGCTATCTGCTTTTCTCGAACCGCCTGCCTGGAAAAATCAAGGTGTACAGAAATAATATCAATATTAATTTTCTGGCCTAATTCTGGATCGAGCTGCCACTATACTCGTGTGAGTAAGAAGCCTTTATTGACGATTGGAGGGGAGGGCTTAAAGTTGTATGCCAGCGTTTCAGCAACAGGCCAGCGGGATCAAATTGCTATGCCATAATCGAATAGCCAGCTACCCATGTCATTATCACCGGGAAAATTGCCTTGTTCGGCCTTTGTATGTACCTGAGTAATATTAAGGAATGCAGGATGTAATGATTAACAGAGCGGTAGTAAATAAAAAACCCTTTGCAGGGTTAAATAACATACACTGCCAGCCATGGAAAGCGAACGCGAGGGCTGGTAGTCTCCAGAAGGCGTAGGGCCGTTGTTTTGTCGGAATCGTAGCGCTAGCGTAGGTGGAGACAAAATAAAAGGCATTCTGAAACGCCGTCCAGTCATTTGAGAGAGTGTTACGAAGCCAGAACCGAGTTTACGATGGTAGTGGCACGTACGCAGGACGTCTAGGGCGCTGAAGGCATTAGTGGTCGCGTGAAGTTTTTGCCGCTTGTTTGGGCTGCCCAAAACAAGCTTTCGCAAAAATAGCGACTCCCCGTTTATTTCTAGGTGCCTTAGCAGTGGAATTATTTGTTGCTCAGTGAGTCTACCGCATCAACAGTTTGAAAAAATACTTCTCCTGGATTTAACTGATCCAGAAAGTTTGTTTGCTGCAGTTTATCTAAAACCGGGCCTTTAACTTCTGCTAAATGCAACAAAATATGTTTGTTATGTAAAGCCTGGATAAGGTTTTCGAGCGCTTCAAAAGCTGTACTATCGATATAACTGACCGATGAGAAAATCAGCACAATATGTTTTAGTCCTGCACTATTAAGGGTTTCGACTTCTATAAAGTCGATAATATAACTGACATTGGCGAAACTGATATTTTCATCAATTCTGATTAATAATAGATTTTCCCAGGTTTCGACCTCGTGGCGGTTTATATTTCTAAAATGTTCTGTCTCCTTGATACGACCTACCACTGCAATATGTGGTCGACTGGTTCTGCGTAAATAACTGATGATGGTGATAATTACGCCCAGAGCGATACCTTCTTCTATGCCTAAGGCAAGTACACCAAGTAAGGTGATTAATTCTGCAATGCCGTCGCCTTGGTCATATTTCCACGTAGTTATGATTTCCCGTAATTTTATTAATGGAAAAATAGCAATCAGGATGACTGCGGCTAGCGCGGCTTTGGGCAGATAGGTGAATTGCTCGGTAAAAAAGATAACCGCGATGCTGAGTATCAAGACGGCTATCAGCATAGCCATTTGCGTACGCGCGCCTGCTGAGAAATTAACCATGGTACGACTAAATCCACCCGCTACTGACATGCCGCCGGAAAATGCCGTTACCAGGTTGGCAGTGCCTAAGGCAATCAATTCCTGATTGGGATTGATTTTTTGGTTTCTTAAAGTTGCGGTGACTTTGGCAATTGCGACGCTTTCAACATAGGCAATAATGGCGATAAAAGTCGCGCCGGGTAGGAGTGCTTGCCACCGAGGCATATTGGTGAAAAATGTAAAGCTGATGTCGGGTAAGCCAGGCTGGATTTCTCCAACGATAGCCACATTTTGCAAGCCAGATAATTGATAGACAGTCACAAGTAAAGTGGTAATGATAACGGCTAATAAAGGGGCTGATTTACTCAGGCCAACAATGACGTTGGTTTTAACATTAAAGCGCTTTAGTAGTGTTGCCAAAGGAGCGCCGAATGAGAGTAGCAATGCAATGCTAAACAGGCTAAGTCCCACTGTATAGTGGTTGAATTGTTGCAAGTAAGCGTTATAGCAGGGCAGGTCAAAACCACACTGATTTTTGGATAAACCCAGTAGATGTGGAATCTGGCTTAATACGATCAGTATTGCTGCGCCGCTGGTAAATCCGGTTAACACCGGGTGGCTGATGAAATTGACTAATCCGCCCATACGTAGCATAGCCATAAATAATAAAATGAAACCACCTTCCGCTGCCAGAATAATGGCATTTTCAACCGTGCTACCTAACGGGGTGATTTCGGGCGCAGTCAAGACGCTGGCAATCATAATTGCGGCAATAGAAACCGGGCCAACAGATAAAGTTCTGCTGGTGCCTAAAAGCGTATAAATAAGCGGAGGTAAAATACTGGCATACAAGCCCATTTGTGGGGGGAGTCCTGCCAGCATTGCATAGGCAATCCCTTGAGGAACCAGTAAAATAGCTGTAATAATGCCAGCAAAAATATCACCGTTCAGGTCTTTTCTAGTGTAATTTTTTAACCAGCTTGAGATAGGGAAATAGGAATTAATCCAGTGACTGGTTTGTGGTGAAGCCATGAAGGTTTTATGCGTGGACGGAATTTAGAGATTGATGAATAAGTAGAGTGAACTTCAGTTCGCGGTTCTGGGGCTCGATCCTTGTGTCTTGCATAGCGGACTGAAGTCCGCTCTACAACCTATTTATCAAACCAGTTTGGCAGCTTATTGGGATTAAGAATCTTCTTTAGTTAATTTTTCCACATAAGATGCTTTATGAGGAATATCAAAGCGAATTCCTTTAATCATAATATGCCAATATAACCATGGAAAACCGAATATTTTTCCAAACCACCACAGGCGGCTATTGGTTCTAGGATCCAGAAATGGGAATGATGGCGTTACTTTTCCGGCATAAGCAAATTCAGCTAACATCACCGTATTTAATGAGGTAGTTAACGGACATGAACCATACCCATCATAGCCTTCAACCAGGTTATTTTCATTGCTTTCTAGTAACTTGAGGATATTATCGACCACAACAGGTACTTGTTTTCTAACAGCGGCAGCAGTTTTGGCATTTGGTGTTGAGCCCGCATCACCTAAGCCAAAAATATTGGGGTATTTATTATGCTGTAAAGTCGCCTGATTAACATCTACCCAGCCACCATCATTTGCCAGTGGACTGGTTTTGATAAAGTCAGGCGCACTTTGCGGCGGGGTAACATGAATCATGTCAAATTCTTTAGTCACTGTAGACTTGTTACCGTCGGCATCAGTCGCTTCAAAGGTTGCAGTTTTAGCCGCACCATCAATCGCCACTAAATTATGATTAAAGTGTGTGTTAATTCCATAATCTGCGATAACTTTGCTCAGTGCCTTAGCAAAGAAAGGCACGCCGAACATACCCGGGCCGGCGTTTAGAAATTCTACATTCACTTTATCTGCGATGCCCTTTTTACGGAAACGGTCGGCTGCTAGATACATGATTTTTTGTGGCGCGCCAGCACATTTTATAGGCATGGGAGGCTGGGTAAACAAGCAATTTCCCGACTCGATTTTTTGCAGGACTTCCCAGGTATATTCAACGGTATCTGGAGAGTAATTGCTGCAAACACCATTTTTACCTAATGTTTCAACCAAACCATCAATTTTATTAAAATCCAATTGTAGCCCAGGGCAAACGACTAAAAAGTCATAGCTGATAACATCCCCAGATTTTAAAGTAACGGTATTTTCATCGGGCTGAAAGCTCTCAGCAAAATCCTTAATCCAGACGACACTTGAATGGATGAGATCTTTTTCATTTTTGGTAGCTCTTTCCAGCGTATATGCACCGCCGCCAATAATGGTAAAGCCGGGTTGATAATAATGTTTTTCAGAAGGCTCGATCAGGGCAATACTAATCGTCGGGTTTTTACGACGCATATTATTTGCAGTAGAGACCCCTGCAGCCCCTCCGCCCACAATAAGAATAGAATGGTGTTGTTCAGACATAAATCCTCGCTTTATATGATGTTAATTATTATTATTTGTAGGGTAATGATTTACAAAACATTCCTGGGTTTTGCTAAGTCAATAATACTCTCTAAACTTGTTGTTTCCAAGCCTCATATCCACCGGCAATAGATAATACATTGGTGTAACCCATATTCTGCAAGGTGTTGGCAGAAAGGGCGGAGCGTTTCCCCGTTGCACAATAGACGATAATGGCAGCCGATTTATCAGCAAGTTCTGCTATTGAGTTGATCTTAAATTCTAGTACCCCACGAGGTAACAAGACTGCCTGGTCTATATGCCCGGCATTAAATTCGCTCTCTTCTCTTACATCAATAATAGTGACCGAGCTATTGGTCATAATATCTTTGGCTTTTTGTAGATCAATTTCAGTGATATTCTGTTTGACCTGGTTGACCAGATCTTCCATAGTCGATGTTTGACGTTTAGGATCAGAGCCCTCGAGGCGTTGTTCGGCATCCTGATTGGCAAGTTCTTCATCTATGCCGCAATAGAGGTTCGCAGGAACAGCCATATCAAGTAGCTTAGGCTTAGGTAAATTGAGGTCGGCCATAATATCCAGGAATTCTTTTTTTGTTTTCCCCGCTATTCTGGTATTGGAAGTGCGTTCCTGGGCAATATTGCTAATCCAGCGACCTTTATAATCATGGCCAGGGTAAACGATAGTATCATCAGACAGCGTGAATAAACGTTGAGTAATGCTGTCATATTGTGCCTCGGCACTGCCGCCTTGAAAGTCCGTACGTCCACAGCCATTGATTAATAAAGTATCGCCGGTAAAAACTCTATCACGCCATAAGAAAGAGGTGCTGCCTGGTGTATGGCCTGGCGTGGCGATGACTTTGATACTTTCATCAGCACCGAATTCAAATACATCACCATCCTGGATTTGAATATCAGCACTGTCTGCGCCACAAAGCGAACTAACGGCAGTTTTAGCGCCAACTTTTTGTCTTAATTGCCCACTTGCAGTGACATGATCAGCATGAACATGAGTTTCAAGTGAGTACTTTAAAGTAAAGTCATTTTCTTGTAGTAAGGTGAGGTACACGGCCAGTTGCGTATTCACTGGGTCAATTAAAACAGCTTCTTTAGTCGCTGGGTCGGCAATTAAATAAGTATAAGTATAGCTTTCTTTATCAAATAGTTGTTTAAATAACATGGGACTGGCTCCTGATTTATAAAAAGTGTGAAGGGCGTCACAAAAATACTATCCGCCTATAATATAATAAAATGCTAATATTACAAAAGGTTTTTTTTCTAATGCCCAGTTTTTTTGTTATTTCTTTTGTGAGTTAGAAAAATGATTAAGTATGGTTCAGCTTATAGCACCAGGTAGAAAGTTATCGGTATGGGTGTACTCAAGATAATAAATCACGAGTCTACATTAACAGCACTTAGACATATACTAGTACTGTAATTTACGCAATTTGGCAGTAGGATCGGATTTTGTCTTCTATTCAAATCAAGTGTTTATTGACGCAACTTACGAGGTTTAAAATAATGAAAATATCAAATGAAACAAAGAGAATAGTCCAGGTGATCGCTTTAGTAATAGTCATTGTCGGGATTATTTATGTAAACTCTACAGCCACGATGACGATGGGTAATTTCCCTGGTAATGGTAGATAAATTAGCAACAATAGTTTTAGTGGCGCTAATAGCTACGTAAATTTAAGTAACGGTAGCTTTAGTTTGGTGAGCAGTTCGCGCGATGCCACGCAGCTGTTTTTCTACGATTCGCCATTAAACTACTCAGTACCGTTCGACTTCAACCCATCAAAAACTTCGTTCGTAAGCAATTCGGCAGCGCCGTTTATCAGCAAGGACGTGAATTTTAATGTCGACCGCGTAGACAGCAAGTGCATCTCGCAGGTGAAGGTCAACGGCGTTAATGCACCTGGCACAAACGCGAGGACTAGAATAGCCGCCAACGCCATGCTGCTTACTATCGAGAACTCGCTAAGCACAGGCGAGTCGCTGCGCTATGACATCGCGGTTTACTCCGCATTTCGCGATGGTCTATTGGCATCTACCTTACAGATCGACGGCATATCTAACGGCGTGCTCGGGCAAAACCTCGTGCCGTATGTTGTGTTTACCAACGAAAAGGACAGCGACGGAGTGTATCATCCTTTTATGGTGATCATGAGCTACGGTAACCCAGGTTCACCACACGGACTCATGGATATTCCCCGTCCACCGGGCGAAGGCGGTGTTTCGCATGAGCATGCAAATGTCACGCGCTACACCAACCTCGACCGCTGCCAGCTATGGAGAGCGAACGCGTGGGCTGGTAGTCCCCAGAAGGCGTAGGGCCGTTGTTTTGTCGGAATCGGAGCGTTAGCGTAGGTGGAGACAAAATAAAAGG
>DUBW01000040.1:0-64349 GCA_012960135.1 Methyloprofundus sp. | reverse complement strand
GGTCGCGTTAAGTTTTTGCCGCTTGCTTGGGCTGGGATGCCCAAAACAAGCTTTCGCAAAAATAGCGACTCCCCGTCACTACTCCATCGGCATTCCGATGAAAGACTACGGCGAGGTCACCTCGGTAGCTGACAATATGAGCGTGCTTTCGAATCAACTATGGGACGACGTGGCAAGCAACAAAGGTCCGCGAGACATCTACAACTACGCGAGTACCAACGACAACGGCATCATGATTAACGGCGCGGTGATGTTCCCCGTATACAACAACGTGTTGATTCCCTCGCAAGAGGCCGCAGATCTCTCGGCCAACGGCTGCCACGTAGGTCAAGGCGGCGGACCCCACTGTCACGCTGACGGCTACGATGGCATTGCATTGTTTGGGGTATATCGCAGCGTAGACTCCGCATTCGAAGGCTATAGCGCTGCACTAGACGCTTGGGGCGGCCACAAGCACAATTTGCTTGGGTATCACTACCATGCTAATCGATCGACCTCGTGGACTGTGAGTGCGCAAGGTGGTGCGACTGGTACGCCCTACCGAATTCGTTCACTTATTGTTGGAGCTTATAAGGGCAAGTTGGTTGATGTGTCTTATTTTGTAAGTAAGAAAGGCGGCGGGGATATGACGTTTTTAGGTGGCCTTTAACCGATGCAGCTCGCTTAAAAACTCGTCTGTGCGAACACATCTAGAACCCTCTCCTGAGAAATTCAGGAACACATTTAGAAGGCTCCGGTCTGATCGGGAAAATAACTAGGGTCAGTGCGACTTTCAACTATAAAATTTTTATTTTTAAATGATGCTAAGTCTTACTAGGAGTGACAGCACTATTGATGACGTAATAAAGTCGCTAATCTAGCAGACTATGTAAAAATTATTTATCACCTTCTAGGGCGTCAATAAAACTTCGTTAGAGGTTGATAAAGTTTATCAACCTTATTACTGCTCAATGAACAATAAAATTAGACAGCAATTGCTGGTAGGATTAAGCTAAAAACAAGCGCCCACCCCAAACTGAAATAGTTTAATTCTATTGGCAGAATGAGATCTGCCTCAGTTTCTAAAAAAGTATCGATCGAGAAATAATCTGTCTTTTTCATCAAGTTGCTAGATTGAATGTTGTAGAGCCATAAGTTTGAACGCGAAATCCTGCAGAATATCTATCGACGAGGGCTACGGCCATTCTCTTCGAGCTATTTTTTGTCCTTCACACCCAGATTTCACACAAAATTCATGCTCAACTGATGTTTTTAGGGTAATGGGTAATCAGGCTGCTCGGGTGGCTTAATTTCCTGCAATTCAAACTCTTTGTAAGATCAGTTCTAACATCAGCTTGCTGCCAAAGTAGGCGAGTAATAACGAGACGAATCCGTATAGCGTCAGGCGGATTGCTTTTTTGCCTCGCCATCCATAGCATTTCCGGCCAATTAATAGACTACTAAAGATAACCCAGGCAATTATAGACAGGATGGTTTTGTGTACCAGATGCTGGGCAAACAGGTCTTCAATAAAGATAAAACCACTGAGCAAGGAGATGCTTAAGAAGAATACACCGGCACTGATCATCTGAAATAGTAAGGATTCCATTGCCTGTAAGGGGGGGAAGGCAAGCATTAAGCGACCAGGATTACGGCTCTTTAGCTGGCGGTTTTGTAGGGCGAGTAATAAGGACTGAAAAGCGGCAATGGTCAGCAGGCTAAAGGCAATAATTGAGCTGAGGATATGCGTATTCATTGCGAATGAGTACTCTTGTGTCGTTTTTACCGTGCTCGGGTAAGCTACATCTAATGTCAGCATCAGAGCTGCAATAGGGAAAAGTGCGATGCCTAGCTTTTCCACCGGTCTGGAAAAGGATGTAATCAACAGCATAAAAACGATGATTAAGGAAATAATCGAGGCGGTATGAAAAAAGCTAAAATCTATTCCTCGTTTTTCCCAGGCGCTTAGTGAAAGTGTTACAAAATGACCTAGTACAGCTACCCAGGCAAGTATTAAGGCCTGTTTTTTTAGGCGGTTCTCTTTTATATCGGCAATTAAAGTGATGCTACTGGCAATATAAAAAAAGCTTGCAAAGCCTTCAAGCAAGAATGGATTCATAGGGAGATATCTTTAAATGGTCGCGATTGTTTGAGTAATGATTTATTCATTTCTGGTAGGGCGTGGCTTTAGCCCTCCTTTAATGTTGGCTGGCTAAAGCCACGCCCTAGGGCTAATATTCACACTTTTAACGTAAAGGTCACAGGTCCATCATTGATCAGTGATACTTGCATATCAGCACCAAATTCACCGGTTTGTATGTAAGGGTAACTGCATTTTGCATGACTGACAAAGTAATTAAATAATTCAGCACTTTTTTCCGGCGTTGCTGCTGGGGTAAAACTGGGTCGGTTGCCTGAATTCGTATCGGCAGCGAGGGTAAACTGAGGGATCAGTAATAATCCGCCCTGGATATTATTTAAACTCAAATTCATGCGATTTTCTACATCAGGAAAAATACGGTAGTTTACGATGCGCTCAAATAAACGCTGTGCAGACTTTTCGCTGTCCAGCTTTTCTATCGCCACCAGCGCCAAAATGCCGCGCTCTATACTACCGACCTGCTTATCTGCAATACTAACCTGTGCCTGGGTAACGCGCTGAATAATAGTAATCATTTTATAGTGTTATGGACGCGGCTTTAACCTAATAAGCTTTCTAATGCCATCATAATGATAAAGCCTATCATCAAGGCAAAGGTTGCAGAACGGGAACGTCCTTGAGAATGAGTTTCTGGAATAATTTCTTCGGAGATGACAAAAATCATGGCGCCAGCGGCAAAGCCCATGGCAAAAGGGAGTAGCGGAGAAAAAATTGACACCATGGTAATGCCTAATAGGCCGCCCACAGGTTCGACTAAACCAGTGAGTGTTGCAATGCCTACGGCAGTCCATTTGTTATAGCCTAACGCAACTAGGGGCAGGGCAACTGCCAGCCCTTCGGGGATGTTTTGCAAGGCGATAGCGATGGCCAAAACAATACCATTATGCATGTCGCCGCTGCCGAAGCTAACGCCCACAGACATGCCTTCGGGAAAGTTATGAATGGTAATGGCGAAGATAAATAGCCATATTTTTTGTAAAGAATCAGTATGCACATTCAGGTCATTTTTAAAATGAATATGCGGTAATTTATTATCGGCTAAATGCAGAAATAGTGCGCCGAATAACATGCCGGCTGCAACAACCCAAAGGCCTTTGTCTGGCCATAATTCATTGCCATATTCTATGCCCGGAATCAATAAGGAGAAGGCTGCTGCTGCAAGCATGACCCCCGCAGCAAAGCCGAGTAAGCCGGTATAGAGGCTATTAGAAACTTGTTTAAACAGAACGGCAGGTAAGGCGCCGACACCGGTTGCCAGGCCAGCTAAAATACTGGCTAAAAAGCCAATCATGGCGACTTTACCAAAGAGCAGGTGTAGACTACCAAATATAATAACCTGCGTGGCTAAGAAGAGCGCAGCTAAAGTCAGCCAGCGCTGATTTCGAGGGAGTGCTTGTAATCTTTGATAATACGAGTAAGAGTTCAGTTGTGACTGACAATTGGCAAAAATATTAGTAAAATTTAAGTCGCTCATTAGTTCTTCTGGGGCTCAGGATGGATTGCATGTCTTGCCACAGAGTATATCATCTACAATAATTTTCAAATCTATTTAACATGAGTACAGCAGGGCAGTTACTTATTGTGCAAAATACCCGCAAATGAAATATAAAAGCACCCATAGGCTTAGCTATCTTGTTTTAATGTTATTAAGCCAGTTGAGTCATGCAACGGATATCTTTAAATGGACAGGCGCACAGGGTCGTCAGCATTATTCCGATATAAAACATCCTGCTGCAACTGAACTCAAACTGACTCAGGATTATAGTTATTATCCAGTTCAAAAAGTCTATGATGGTGATACCGTGTTACTGACTGATGGGCGTAAAATTCGCCTGGTCGGTATCAATACACCTGAAATTGAACACCCCAGGCAAGCAGCACAGGCAGGAGGCGGCGCAGCTCTGCAATGGTTGACGCAGCAATTAGTAAACACCCGAGTTCGATTAGAATTTGACCAGCAAAAAAAGGATAAATATAAGCGCCATTTAGCACACCTGTTTACAGAGCAAGGGCTACATTTAAACCTTGAATTAGTTCGCTTAGGTTATGCCAGCACCAGTATCTACCCGCCGAATTTAAAATATGTGACCGCATTACTTGCTGCAGAGCAAGCAGCTGAAGCAAGTCATCTTGGTATTTGGCAGTACGCTGAGTATACGCCGAAATTGACCAGTGAATTAAGCAGTGCCAATAAGCAAGGCTGGCAGCGAATAGTCGGGCGTGTTACTGGGATTAAAAGTACCGCGAAAAGTCGTTATTTAAAATTAAGCGATCATTTTGATGTGCGTATTAAAAATGAACATTTGCAGTATTTTGATCAACTGCAAGCATTAAAAGGCAAAAAAATTGAAGCCAGAGGCTGGGTTAATAAATATAAAAATGGCTTTTCTATGTTAGTGAAACATCCTGGTGCAATTAAGGTACTGGAATAACTAGAACACATTACAATTCAAAAGGTTTAGTTTGTTAGCATGGTTAAAGAGCTGTTCAGTGCCTGTGCGATTGCGTTGACAGTTATCGCTGCATTTTCTAATGCAGGATTTCATAAAATATGGCTAAAAGAACAAGGGGAATGGCTGCTTAAATACCTATATAAACCCTTTTCCTATGTTGAAATGCTAATATCAGCATAACAAGCGACTACAAATCAGGAGGGTCTATTCATGACAGAAGAATATTTCGCAGCGGGGCGGTGTTTGTGTGGCAAAATTAGCTATACTATTTTTGCTCCTCCGCGAGTCATGAGTCAGTGCCATTGTGATGATTGTCGAAAAGCGACAGGAACAGGGCATGCATCGAATGCCTTTTTTAAACAAAAAGATGTGCATATCAGTGGTGAACCGAGCAGCTATGGATCAGTTGCTGACAATGGCTTTTCAGTCACCCGGTATTTTTGCCCAGTTTGCGGTAGTCCGCTTTTTGGCAAGCTCGGCAGTTTAAAAAATTCACTAGCCGTGGCAGTAGGCTCATTAGATGATAGTTCATGGTTTAAGCCGAGTGCTGTCGTTTATAATAAACATAAACCACACTGGGATTTTATGGACCCAGGTATTTCAGTCTATGAAGAGATGCCGCCTGTTGTGAAGAAGTGAACCTGTAAAAATATTGGATAATATGAAACAGCTAGAACATATCTTAACTGAAATCAGTTCCCATATTTGGGGGCCAGTGACCTTGGCCTTACTGCTGGGTATTGGTGTTTATTTAACGATAGGCTTACGCTTTTTTACCTTTCGCAAAGTGTTCTCTGCGATGTGTATACTCTGGCAGGGGAGGCGATCAGATAATGCGGGAGATATTACCCCATTTCAGGCTTTAATGACTGCGTTATCAGCTACGATTGGCACGGGTAATATTGCAGGGGTTGCAACAGCGATTGCTTTGGGCGGGCCCGGGGCTATATTTTGGATGTGGCTCACTGCATTATTTGGAATGGCGACTAAATATGCCGAAGCTGTACTCGCAGTTAAATATCGGGAGATTGATGATCAAGGTCAGCATGTTGGTGGGCCGATGTATTATATTCAAAATGGTCTGTCAAAAAAGTGGCGTTGGCTGGCTTATGCTTTTGCCTTTTTTGGCGCTTTTGCCGCGTTTGGCATTGGTAATATGGTACAGGCCAATTCCGTAGCTGATGCAATTCATGCCCAGTTTCAAATTCCTACAAGTTATACAGCAATAGTCTTAACCCTGTTTAGTGCGGTTGTGATTTTTGGAGGTATTCGGCGTATTGGAGAGGTTGCCGCGAGCCTTGTTCCTGTTATGGCAATTAGCTATATAATTTGTGCGCTTTGGGTAATTATTAGTCATTACCAGGAGATTCCACAGGCTCTGGGTTTAATTGTGCAAAGTGCTTTTACTGAAACTGCCGCAGTGGGCGGCTTTACCGGTGCAGCTGTCTGGGCGGCTATTCGCTTTGGTGTCGCACGAGGTGTTTTTTCTAATGAAGCTGGGCTTGGAAGTGCCCCCATCGCACACGCAGCAGCAAAGACAAATGATCCCATACGTCAGGGTATGATAGCTATGTTAGGCACTTTTATAGATACCATTCTGGTTTGTACGATGACTGCGCTGGTAATTATATTGAGTGGTGTCTGGTCTAGTGGTGAAAATGGTGCAGCCTTGTCAACATTGGCATTTGAAGTTGGGTTGCCGGGGGTAGGCAGCTATGTAGTCGTTCTGGGGCTGGTGGTGTTTGCATTTACTACTATTCTAGGCTGGAGCTATTATGGTGAGCGCTGTGCTGAATATTTATTTGGTACTAGAGTGATCTGGCCATACCGGCTGTTATGGTTAATTGCCATTCCCATTGGTGCAATGAGCAAGCTCACTTTAGTCTGGCTGGTTGCGGATATTTTAAATGGATTGATGGCAATTCCAAACCTGATTGCCCTAGGTTTACTCAGCCCGGTTATCTTTAGAATGCCCCGGCATTACTTGCGAGATGAATAATTGATGCTATGAATTTGTTTGTTGATCAGCACTGAACAGCCTTTTAATAGTATAGGTGTTAATAGGTTGAGGATAAATGCGGTAAAGATGATCACAGAAAAAAGGTTTTTATCCAGCTCCCATTTCTATGCTGAGAGAAGCAATGCTAAAAGCCATTTCGGCACGGGCGCAGTGACTTACACCTATAGTTAATGCTTCCGGCCAGGTGAGGTTTTTAAGTTTAGTCATGGCTCCGGCGCTTAAAATATGACCTATCAATACCGACAACGTCAATACTACTAAAAACCAGATTAAATGTCCGGGTAGGTCAAAGATAATATTAAAACCCAGCGAATTAAGAAAATAAGCCCTAGAAATGAATAGGAAAGTGTATAAAGTCTATCGTTGGAAATTTCAAAAAGTCTTTTGTTGATGATTTTCTCTTCAAAAAATAAACCTGTAAAATAGGCTCCGATTATAAAATGTAGTCCCATATGTTCGGCAAATTCCCCTGCTGCAAAACCTAACACTAAAATAAAGGTAAAGCCTTTGCCTTTCTTGCTTCTAAACGGAAATGTTAATCGAGGGTAGAGAAATATGCCGATTGATAATGTGACCGTAAAAAAATAAAATAACTTTGCCAGAGATAATTGCCATTTGCATTAAATCAAATGCTTCGCCTTTGATAAAACCGAGCACAAAACTAAAGAAGATCATGAATAATATGTCATCGACAACACTGATCGCGGCGATGATTCTGGGCATACGTGAATTCTGGAACCCTAGGTCGCGTAATTTCGTAAGCGTGACCACAGCAGCAACTGCACGCATAGTTTAGTAGATCAAATGGTGGCAGTGATACCGTAGTCAAACAGCAGGCGACATGAATCACCCATTACCGTTGTAAACATACCTTGGGAGTTTGAGGAAAAAGCCCCATGCTTGCAGAGCAAGTTTGATATGATGAATATGCGACAGGTTGGTTGACATTTAGCGCAAATGAATCCATGACCGCCGCATAGAACTCTCGTGGTTCTGTCTCAATCTCGGTATGCAGCATCAAAAAGAAAGTGCCGATGTTTGTGATCACTTCATTAGGCGTAAACCAGTCAAGTGCCGCAGGGTCGATTGCCACGCCCCTCACCTGTTCGCCCATAATGGTTGGCAAACCTATTTTTCGCATAACGACAGAGACGCCCCAGACAACGATCATCAGCATTAATAAAGAATGAAATATTGATTCTATATTACATGTTCATTACAGGTTACGAGGCAGAATACTTGACACTCTGAGTATCAACCCAGGTAAACTGATGCTAATAATTTCATATGACTCTACTTTTTAGTTAGACTCACCATAGATATGGTCTTGCTTGTACATAATAAGGGGTGAGGATTTAATAATATACGGTAGTTTGACGCAGAACTCTTGTTCGTTTTTAACGCGTAGCATGCTATGAACCTCTTGTTATAGTACTTATGACAAGTAAAAATTCGGCCCAAATATTTGACTGTTATTTATCTCCAGGTGCATCAAAAGTAGTGATTTCATTTAATGGCTATAAATTTATTATATTAGTCGCTAAAGGCTCTCATTTTTTTATAGATACAGTATAATGCCTCATTGGATCTTGCTTTTTTAAATAGTGGTATGGAGAATGTTAATGTTAAAAAAATTAGCTGTTTTATTGGGATTGCTTATATTAAGCCAGACGACCCAGGCAGAAATTAGAATAGGAGTTGTGAATATACCATTGTTAATGGCCAATGCTCCTCAGGCTGCTGATGCTAAGAAGCGTCTGGAAAAAGAGTTTTCTCCTAAAGACAAGCAGTTGGTAGCACAGCAAAAAAAGATCAAGAGTCTGGAAGAAAAACTGGCCAGAGATGGGATGACTATGGCGGATACAAAAAAACGAGATTTAGAACGTCAAATCATTGCTATTCGTAGAGATGCTCAACGCGCGCAACAAGAATTTAAAGAAGATTTCAGCATACGCCGTAACGAAGAATTAGGTAAAATGCAAAATAGAATCATTGAAGCCGTTAAAGCACTTGCTGAAGAAGGCGACTATGATTTGCTATTAACCGAAGGCGTTATTCATGCCAGTGACAAAGTAGATGTCACCGAGAAAGTACAAGAGAAGCTTTCTAAAATGCCTTAACCGGCTTTAAAAGTCTTTAGAATAGAATGCAGCATTGTTGTTAGAAAGCATGTATTCTTTGTCAACAAGAGAAAATAGAGAACATAGCTTTAATATCGTGTATCAGACATAGTTTTTGTCATGTTTTGCAATGTAGTGATAAAGCAATGCTGGATTTGCTAGTTAAGCTAGGCGAAAAAAGATATGTTTAAAGTGTTAATTCGTTAAGTTGAAAAGGTTGTAAAATTGGAAACAGTACTTGATATTAAACAGATTCAGGAATTTCTACCTCACCGGTACCCATTCCTGTTGATAGATAAAGTCGTAGAATGTGAGCCTGGGGTCAGGTTACTAGGGGTTAAGAATGTCACCTTTAATGAGCCTTTTTTTCAAGGGCATTTTCCACATATGGCGATTTTCCCTGGTGTATTGATTCTTGAAGCTTTAGCCCAGGCAACTGGACTACTCGCCTCAGAAACATCCCCTGATGAACTAGGGCATGGTATGACTTATTTCCTGACTAGTATTGATAAAGCAAGATTCAAGCGCCCCGTAGTCCCTGGAGATCAGATGATGCTGGAAGCCGTGTTTGAAAAAAGCAGGCTCAATATCTGGTCATTTCATTGTACTGCCACTGTTGATGGTGAGTTTGTTGCCAGTGCAGTGATTCGGTGTGCCGCTGTCGGTGATAAGATTGATTGACGCACAAGCAGTAGTTGATATCAAGGCAGAGATAGCAGATGATGTCCAGATAGGACCTTTTTCTGTTATCGGTGCTGATGTCACTATTGATTCGGGGACTGTCATCGGTCCTCATGTAGTCATAAAAGGGCCGGTAAAGATAGGTAAGGACAACCATATCTATCAATTTACATCGATAGCAGAAGATCCGCAGGATAAAAAATATGCGGATGAAAAAACCAGTTTAACGATTGGCGATAGAAATGTAATACGTGAGTTTACCACTTTGCATAGAGGTACTTTGCAAGACCATGCGGAGACGCGAATCGGCAATGATAATCTATTTATGGCTTATACCCACGTTGCTCACGATTGCGTGGTTGGAGATAATGTCATTATGGCTAATGGTGCTTCATTAGCTGGGCATGTACACCTTTGTGATAATGCCATATTAGGTGGCTTCACTCTGGTCCATCAGTTCACCCAGATTGGTACCTTTAGCTTTTCAGCGATGGGTAGTACCATTACCCAGGATGTGCCACCGTATGTGATGGTTGGCGGTCGCCCTACGCGTCCACACGGAATTAACTCAGTGGGTATGGAACGTTCAGGTAGCAGTCCTGAAGCCGCTCGTTTAATTCGCAAAGCCTATAAAATCCTGTATAAAAATAACCTGCGCCTAGAAGATGCCATTGAAGAAATGGAAGACCTGGCGGGGGACTGTGATGAAATTTCCAATATGGTCAGTTTTTTGCGCAATGTTACTCGCGGTATTCTACGTTAAGGATCATGCGCGAAATAAACAAACAACCATTATTTTGGAAGTGGGGTCTTTAGCCCCGCAAGTGGCAGACGAGGCTGAAGAACTCGTTTCCAGACTTTGCTATACTTCGCGCGTCCACGGGTACGGTTGTCTAGCTGTTAGAAATACGCAGTCGTGGCTGCATGAAGTAATAAATTATTTCATGTGCTTTCCACAGCAATGACCAGCTTGTGCTGTCCACAGCAAATCATAGCGGGTGTTGACGAAGTAGGCCGTGGTTGTATCGTTGGCCCGGTGATCGCTGCTGCCGTTATTTTAGATCCACAACAACCTATTATTGGTCTGACCGATTCAAAGAAATTATCGGCAACAAAGCGAGACTCTTTAGCTGAGCTGATAAAACAACAGTCGATCGCCTGGTCTATAGGCAGAGCTGAAGCCAGTGAAATAGATCAAATTAATATCCTGCAAGCTTCATTATTAGCGATGCAACGTGCTGTTAGTTCTTTACCTGTAGAGGCTGAATGGCTAAAAGTCGATGGTAATCAGTATCCTGATGTTTCATGCCCCGGAGAAACGATTATTCAGGGTGATTTATTAGTGGCTGAAATTTCGGCGGCATCGATTATTGCTAAAGTATATCGAGACAAGGAAATGTTAGTGTTAGATGCACTTTACCCGGGGTATGAATTTGCCAGGCATAAAGGCTACCCCACAAAATTGCATAAAGAAAAAATAACACAGCTGGGTATTACCGAGCAGCACCGGCGTTCCTTTGCGCCTGTAAAGCAGTTTGTCCCTGGAAAACCACGTTAATCTCGCCTACTCCCTTAACACCTGACTCGCTAGTTATGCAGCCTGAATTTATCCATTTACGCTTACATTCTGAATACTCTTTAGTCGATGGCGTAGTCAAAATCAAGCCGCTTATCAATGATCTCGCAGAGCTTAATATGCCTGCGGTAGCGATCACTGATCAATCCAACCTGTTTGCCCTGGTTAAATTCTATCGTGCAGCACTTGCTAAAGGGATTAAACCTATCGCTGGTGCAGATGTAAATATTTTTAACCCAGGTGCTGCGGCACAGCCTTTCCGCTTGACGCTACTAGCAAAGAACCAGCTCGGCTATGTGACTTTAACTGAGCTCATATCCCGTGCATATCAGGAAGGACAGCACTTAGGCATCCCGATGATACGACGTGAATGGCTGGAGCAAAATCATGGTGGCCTGATTGCTTTATCAGGCGCTATGGAAGGGGATATTGGTCAGGCTTTATTAGCCGACGATAAACAACAGGCAAAAAATAACGCACAATACTGGCAGCAGCTATTTCCACAAAGCTTTTATTTGGAAATACAGCGTGTTGGCAAGAAACACGAAGAAAGCTACCTTGCCGGAGCAGTGGCCCTAGCTACTGATTTAGACTTACCCGTTGTTGCAACCAATGATGTGCGGTTTTTAAAATCTGAAAGTTTTGGCGCCCATGAAGTGCGAGTCTGTATTAATCAGGGGCGGGTGATAGATGATAACCGTCGCCCTAAAGATTATACCGATCAGCAATATTTACGCAGTACTGCAGAGATGCAGGCATTATTCGCGGATATACCAGAGGCCTTAGCTAATACGGTTGAAATCGCCAGGCGCTGTAATATTCAATTAACCTTAGGCAAGAACTTTTTACCTGATTTCCCGGTACCCGAAGGGATGTCACTGGATGAGTTTTTTATTGCCGAATCGAAGAAAGGTCTAGATGCCCGATTAGAAAAATATCCGGCGATAGGGCAAGGAACTCCTGCAGAAAATCGCATAGCCTATGACGAGCGCTTAAAAATGGAACTGGACATTATTGTTCAGATGGGTTTTCCAGGTTATTTTATGATTGTTGCTGATTTTATCCAGTGGGCAAAAGACAATGCCATTCCCGTTGGTCCAGGTCGTGGATCGGGAGCCGGGTCGCTGGTTGCCTATGTGCTGAATATCACCGATCTAGACCCGATTGAATTTGATTTGCTATTCGAGCGCTTCTTAAATCCCGAGCGGGTCTCCATGCCAGATTTCGATGTTGATTTCTGCATGGATAGACGTGACGAAGTGATCGATTATGTTGCTCGCAATTACGGACGGGATAAAGTTTCACAAATTATCACTTATGGTTCGATGGCCGCAAAAGCGGTTATTCGCGATGTGGGGCGGGTACTAGGCCACCCTTATGGCTTTGTCGATAGATTGTCAAAACTGGTGCCTTTTGAAATCGGAATGACACTCACTAAAGCCCTGAAAGATGTCGCCGAATTTCAGATGCTTTATGATACCGATGCTGATGTAAAAAGCCTGATGGACATGGCGCTTTCATTAGAAGGGACAGCTAGAAATGCTGGTAAACATGCGGGTGGTGTGGTTATCGCACCGACTAAGTTAACTGATTTCTCACCACTCTATTGTGAACAGGGTGGCGGCAATCTGGTGACCCAGTTTGATAAAGACGATGTGGAAGCGGTTGGCTTGGTCAAGTTCGATTTTTTAGGATTAAGAACTTTAACCATTATCGATTGGGCATTACAGACCATCAATAAGAAGCGGGCGGATACTAATCAGCCACCGGTAGATATCACACAGATTCCCCGCGATGATGCTGCCTCTTATGAGCTGTTAAAAAACGCGGAAACTACAGCCGTATTTCAGCTTGAATCTCGCGGCATGAAAGAACTGATTAAAAAGCTGAAACCCGATTGCTTTGACGATATTATTGCACTGGTGGCTTTGTTCCGCCCTGGTCCATTAGAATCAGGCATGGTTGATGATTATATTAATGTCAAGCATGGTGCCAAAGCGGAATATGCACATCCTATCCTGATACCTGTATTAGAGCCGACCAACGGGGTCATCTTGTATCAAGAGCAGGTGATGCAGATCGCTCGTGAAATGGGGGGCTATACCTTAGGCGGGGCGGATTTATTGCGCCGTGCGATGGGTAAGAAAAAAGTAGAGGAAATGGCGCAACAGCGGGCGATTTTCACTAAAGGCGCTATAGAAAATGGTATAGATGAAAAAATAGCGACCTATGTCTTCGACTTAATGGAGAAATTTGCCGGCTATGGTTTTAATAAATCACACTCTGCTGCTTATGCGTTGGTCGCTTATCAAACTGCCTGGTTAAAAGCCCACTACCCAGCTGCATTTATGGCTGCAGTCCTGTCTTCGGATATGGATAATACCGATAAGATTGTTATCTTGATTGCCGAGTGCCAGGATATGAAACTGGCAGTATGCCCACCAAATATCAATGTTTCTAATTTTCAGTTTACTGTAAATGAAGCGGAAGAAATCCTCTATGGTATCGGCGCAATAAAAGGCGTAGGTGAAGCGGCGATTGAAGATTTACTTCGTGAAAGAAAAGCCAACGGTCCTTTTACCGGCTTGTATGACTTGTGTAAACGCGTCGATTTACGCAAAGTCAATCGGCGTGTTTTTGAGGCCTTGATACGTGGCGGAGCCTTCGATACCTTTAATGATAACCGTGCCAGTCATATGGCAGAATTACCCAGAGCTATCAAAGTTGCCGAGCGGCATGTCAAAATGGCAGAAGTAGGACAAAATGATTTATTCGGTCTGGCTGTTAATGCAGAAAGCCAGGATGATGAAATAAAGGATTACGCAAACAATGTTGCAATCTGGCCAGAAAAAGAACGCCTGGCTTTTGAAAAACTGGCGCTAGGTTTGTTTTTAACAGGCCACCCGATAGACCAGTATTGGCCCGAGCTACAAAATATCGTACATGGTAGCATTGCCAAAACTATGGCTAATGTAGAAAATAGCAGAGGCAAAATAGATGTGCGCCTGGCAGGTCTACTGGTTGGCATTCGAACCCGTCTAGATCGAAAAGGGCGAAATATGGGCTTTGCGACTCTGGATGACAAAAGTGCGCGTGTCGATGTGGCTATCTATAGTGAAACCTTTGAGCTGTATAAAGATTTATTAACGACAGATGAAGTGTTAGTGGTTGAGGGTTCGGCGCGTATCGATGGTTATTCAGGGATGTTAAGCGTTACCGCCGAAAAGTTATATAGCATGGAGCAAGCAAGGGAAAACTTTGCGCGCTGCTTAATGCTCGATTGGACGTGTGACAAAACGGCTGAAAAAACACTTGATTTTGTGCATAGCTTACAGCACACTCTACAGCCTTTTTCCGGTGGGCAATGTATGTTGGTTATCAATTACCTTTCTGATACGGCGAAAACAAGTGTGCAATTAGGCGACGAGTGGCGGGTTCATCCCACCGATGAATTGATCACACGGTTACAGCGAATTCTTAAACAAGATAACGCGGCAAGAATAAAATATCGTTAAGCGTAATATTTGTTGTTGGACGAAGCCGCTATCGCGGAGAAAAACAGCTCCATCCAGTAATTTGTCACCTCATTACCTATTATTGCTCATCAAAGGGAATGTGTAATCTCTACAAAAACGCATGAGCTTACAAGGCAATGAAAACTTCATTCGCTGCCAGCCATGGAGAGCGAACGCGAGGGCTGGTAGTCCCCAGAAGGGGTAGGGCCGTTGTTTTGTCGGAATCGGAGCGCGAGCGTAGGTGGAGACAAAATAAAAGGCATTCCGAAACGTCGTCCAGTCATTTGAGGGAGTGTTACGAAGCCAGCGCCGAGTTTACGATGGTAGTGGTGAAGTGGCACGTATGCAGGACGTCTGGGGCGCCGAAGGCATTAGTGGTCGCGTTAATTTTTTGCCGCTTGCTTGGGCTGGGATGCCCAAAACAAGCTTTCGCAAAAATAGCGACTCCCCCGTTTCAGCACATTTCAATCGTCAGTATGAGTTACACTGCAAACATCTTATGTTGAAGGGTCTGCAACCCAGGACGATTGATGCATACTCCTGCGCAATGTGGCGTGTTGGTGAGTATTTCAACTATCAGTTAGAGCATTTAACCCAGGTTCAATTACTGGATTATTTTCATGATTTACTTGATCGTTTGTCCTGGAGTGCGGTTAAACTGGGTCTTTATGGACTGAAGTTTTTTTATACACAGGTATTACAAAAAAACCTGGACAGATCTCCAATTAATCAGGCCTCCTAAAACCGTGCGTATTCCTGATATTGTAACGGTGGAAGAATCTCAGCATTTGTTTATGGTGATAACTATCCTGACACAGGGGGGGGCTGCGCTTTATGACAAATGGCTACGTATCCTTTACCAATAATGCCGCTGGAAATTCGATTCGTATGACCAAAGTTCAACAGAAAATATGGGGCTGTTTTCGCAGTACCCAGGGCGCCGAGATGTTTTGTCGTGTCAGAGGTTATTTATCAACTTGCCGACAACAGGGCGGCAGTGCAACTGAGGCAATGACGCTGGTCTTTGAGAGGAAGTTACCTGGATTTTCTTTATAATTTCATTGAACTACTCAGCTTCGCTGAGTAGTTACAAACCAGTTAGATAAAGTCACCCCTATCTAAGCAATAAATAAGCTAATATCAAATTCAATACAAATAATATCCCTGCAAAAGCCTTCCAAAAACCAAGTGGATTACGTTCTAGCAATGGAAGTTGATCTTCTCTCAAATAATTAGGGTTTGGTTTTCTCAAATCTGATTCAAGTTCTGATAATTTTTCATAACGATTATCTGGGTCAATTTGAACAGCTGTTCTGATTGCCTTATCCACCCAATGGGGAATATTTGCTATATGGTTACTAATCGGTATGTACTTTAAACGATTCAGTGATCGCTGATCTGCTGCTTTGGCAAGTCCATCACCATAGGGAAGCTTAGCGGTAATCATTTCATAAATAATACAGCCAAGAGAAAATAGGTCAGATTGTGTTGTGCCTGATTGTTCAATAAGGTATTCAGGTGCAGTATAGTGTTTTGTACCCAGTAACTCTTTACGTTCAATCGGTGTAGAAATATCAGCAATGCCAGCAATTTTGGTTGAACCAAAGTCGATAATTTTAACCAAACCTTCTGCGGTTATCATGATGTTGCCAGGCTTGATATCTTGATGAAGCATATCAAGCCGATGAAATGCTCTCAGGCCTGAAATAGCTTGAGAAACAATGTTTCTAATCATGGTTAAATCAACTTCTGTCTGGTCTTCAATCCATTGTTCTAAGGTTTTTCCCTCAATATATTCCATCACATAGTAAAGAAAACGACGAGGTCGGTGTTGCTCAATAGTCCTAATAACATGCGGGCAGTCAAGTCGTCGGCCAGCCCACTCTTCAAGTTGAAATCGTTCTAGATAGGCAGGATCATCTTCAAAATTGACTGAAGGTGTTTTAATGACGACTTTTTCATCAGTATCTGTGTCAATAGCGAGATATAGCTGACTTGTTGAACTTGCGTGTAACTCCCTTGTAATGCGATAGCCATCTAAAACAACACCTTCATATAATTCTGGTGGAAATGGTAGCGCTGTTAATTTAGAAAAAATCTCATCTGCATCTTGTGATGGAAGTTGATCAATTCGTAATAACTGGCAACTTACATTATCAAGGCTACCCTGTTTTAATGAGTGAACAACTATTTGTTCACATATAAGTGTTAAATTTGTTTCATCTGATGTCAGTATTTTCTTAATCTCTTTATCAGATAGGTAATCATGTACGCCATCTGTAGAAATAAAGAATAGATCACCAACTTCTGTTGGTACTTTTCTATAATCAATATCTAAACGATAATCAACCCCCATTGCCCGACCAAGATACTCTTTCTCACCAGGCATATGGATTCGATGATCAGTTGTTAATTGCTCTAAACTATTCGCTCTCAGTTGATATATACGTGAATCACCAACGTGAAAAAGATGAGCTGTTGTGGACTTCAAAATTAAGCCACAAAATGTACTTGCTAAACCACGAGAAATATCTTGAAATTGATTGCTTTGACTGTATAACCATGTATTAATTGATGTAAGTACTTTGCCACCTGATTTTTTAACAGACCAGGAATCAGGAGTACTGAAGTAATCATTTAAAAATCCTGTCACACAAGTTTGGCTTGCTTGTTTTGCTTCAGAACTACTACTGACACCATCAGCTAAAGTGAAGGCAGCACCTTTTGCCGATAATAAGTTTAAATTAGTTGGAATCATATGACCTATCGAGTCTTGGTTTTCTTCTTTTATACCCTTATCAGAATAAGAACCAACACTGACTTTTAATTTGGCTGTCATTTTTCATCCTCAGAGAAACGTAACAGTCCACCTTCAATCTTTGAAAGTGGACTGTTACGTTTATTTTATATCTACTGACGTCTAGTTTACGTCAATCATTTGAACTGTGCCATCAGGTAGAATTTCAGCCATTTGGCCTTTTGGTTCATCCATAAATTGAACTGCTAATAATGTCACAATTGCTGTTGCCGCAATCACTAAAAAGAATGTTTCAGTTGTAACTAAAGACAAAATAGTTAAGAAAACCAAGGCGCCAATATTACCGTAAGCACCTGCCATACCTGCAATTTGCCCAGTTAAACGACGTTGTACTAATGGAACAACGGCAAACACAGCTCCACAGCCAGCATTAACAAAGAAAGCACATGCCATTGATGCTAACACCGCAAGAGCAATGGACCATTCAGAGGTAATTTGGCTCATCACATAATACCCAATAGACAAGCCGGCTATACAAATGCTAAGTGCATTTTTACGACCAAAACGGTCACTCAACCAGCCACCTGTTGGACGTGACACTAGGTTCATAAAGGCAAAACTTGATGCCAAGATACCCGCTTGAACTGCACTGATCTGAAAGGTCTCAAAGAAGAATAAAGGCAACATTGATACAACAGCTAGCTCTGAACCAAATGCAACCATATAGGTTAAATCTAACACAGCAATTTGTTTAAATTTGTAACGATGAATGGTTGGCACCGCTTTAACAAAGATTTCTTTGTTTACTTGGTAGATGTGGTAAGCCTGATAAAAATACAGGGCAAACAAACCGATATAAATAGCTTGTACCACTTCAGCCGTTAATAAGCTAACACCACTTGGCGATAGTTTCCATGCAAGTACAGCTAAGGCTGCATACATTGGAATGTTCATGAATAAGTAAAAATAAAGGTCACCTTTACTGGTTACTTCTAAGCCACCTGATTTTTTAGGTTTAAAGTATGTTGACCCTTTTGGAGTATCTGATACTGCATTGTAGTAAATGAAGGCATAGATAAGTGCAATAACACCTGTTAACGCAACCGCATAACGCCAGCCATCGTCACCACCAAACATCAGTGCAATCGTAGGTAAAGAGACAGCTGCACCAGCTGCACCAAAGTTACCCAAACCACCATAAATACCACTTGCTAGACCAACTTGTTTAGCTGGATACCATTCTGAAATCATTCTAATTCCGATAACAAAACCAGCACCTACAAAACCAAGCATAAAACGAGCAACAGCTAATTGTTCAAAATTTTGGGCTAAAGCAAAGAAGAAACAGATAATACTTGAAACACCAAGTAGTAAGGGAAAAGTAATTCTTGGGCCAAATTTATCAACTAACATCCCGACAACAATTCGGGCAGGAATAGTCAATGCAACATTAAGAATTAAGATTGTTTTTATTTGTTGATCAGTAAGACCAAGTGTCTGCTGTATTGCAATTAGTAATGGCGCATGATTAAACCAAACAACAAAACTAATGAAAAAAGCCATCCAACTTAGATGAAGGATTTTGGTATTACCACTAAATGATAATAGTTTTAACTTTTGTGCAGACATAGGAGAATCTCTTCTAGAGCTGTACCAACGTTGGTATCAAAAGAGATATAGCGGGAATCATGCCAAGTCATAACTTTATGTTTTGTAATTGTTTTTTAATTTCCTACTAACGGTTGAGAGCACCACAATATCGCAAAACAAAGCTGCTCCGCACTGTCTCAGTGCGCTTAAGTTCGCCGATTAAAGAGCACGTATAGATTCCATCCCCTGCTCAAGATAAATAAATAGTCACTCTGTAACTATTTTTACTCTCTGGAAACTTATTGGCATGTCTAATAATCTACCGCTGCCAGCTATGGAGAGCGAACGCGAGGGCTGGTAGTCCCCAGAAGGCGTAGGGCCGTTGTTTTGTCGGAATCGTAGCGCTAGCGTAGGTGGAGACAAAAAAAAAGGCATTCCGAAACGCCGTCCAGTCATTTGAGGGAGTGTTACGAAGCCAGCGCCGAGTTTACGATGGTAGTGGCGAAGTGGCACGTACGCAGGACATCTGGGGCGCCGGAGGCATTAGTGGTCGCGTTAAGTTTTTGCCGCTTGCTTGGGCTGGGATGCCCAAAACAAGCTTTCGCAAAAATAGCGACTCCCCGTTTTTGTCTATTCAGTTTGAAATATTTATACGCTAGAAACAATAATAAATTCACCTTCAGTGACTAATTCTAATATTCACCTCCTGCTTCAAGCTAAGGTTAACTAAATAATTTTTTGATCTCTGGGATACATGAGCCACAGTTTGTCCCTGCTTTAAGTTGCTTGCCAATATCTTCAATAGATTTAGCTGCACCACAGGAAATGGCATCTTTAATTGTATTTTCACCCACACCAAAACAAGCACAGACTAAAGCACCGACATCGGGTTGATTTGCCCCTGGCTTACCGGCAAGTAAATTTGACCGGCTTTCATCACTTAAAGGTGACTCTGTGAATAATTGACTTAACCATGTTCGTGTAGGTAATTCATGATTAGGAGCAACAAATACTACTGCATCAAGCAGATCATGTTTAATCATGCCAGCACGAAAACGCTGTGCTGTTTGGTCAGCAAACTCTAACCATTCTCCCTCTTGACCTATTTGCTGTTTTGCCCACGCAGAATAATTATCAATCGTTGCATCCCCCGCGAGCTCATAACGCCAGAATTGTTCTCCTTTAATAGATACACAGTAGTGTGTATCAGGTAGGGTTAATCGTGTTCTAGATAAAATAAAGCCATGCCACACTGCCTGATAAGTTTTAATCTTAACCGGTGTATGTTTAAATTCTGGTTGACCCGATATGGGATCAACCACGGGATTGACTACGGCATCAACCCTAGACAATGAAGCTGTCTGCTTATTCCAATGCATAGGCACAAAAATACTACCCACTCTTTGAGTATCAGTAATCTGCACACGTGCTAACAGGGTTCCCCATAGACTATCAACTTGAGCCAAGGCACCTTGTTCTACTGACCATTTTTCAGCATCAAGGGGGTGAATTTCAACAAAGGGCTCGGGGATATGGCCATTCAGTTTCGCACTGCGAGCAGTACGCGTCATGGTATGCCATTGATCTCTAACTCGACCTGTATTTAATACTAAAGGATAGTCTTCGTTTGTTGCATTAACCGGTGGTCGAGGTGTGATGGCAATAAACTGTGCTTTTCCCGTTGGTGTAAAGAATTGTTTGTCAGTAAATAAGCGCTCCGTACCTTGTGGATTTGCAGTTGTTACTGGCCACTGTATCGGTTGAAGTTGATGGTATTGTTCATCACTTAATGTGGCTAAACCACTAATATCAAAATCACGTTTCCCATCATTTTCGAAACCTGATAAAGCAGCGTGCTCACGGAAAATATCAGCACTTGATGCGTAATTAAACTGTTCTTTAAAACCTAGTTTCTCAGCTACTTGACTGATTATCCACCAATCTTCTTCTGCTTCACCAGGGTGAGCTAAGATGTTACGTTGACGTGAAATACGACGTTCGGAGTTAGTCACTGTTCCGCACTTTTCGCCCCAAGCTAATGCTGGCAATAAGATGTCGGCACAAGCCGTGGTATCGGTGTTTTGTTCACAATCTGACACAGCAACCAGCTCACACGCCTGTAATGCAGCACGTACTTTATCTGCATCAGGTAAGGTCACCACTGGGTTTGTTGCCATGATCCAAATCGCTTTTATCTTGCCGCTAGCAACATCATTAAATATGTCGACAGCTTTAGCGCCAGCCGTTGATGCTAGATTATCTGTATTCCAAAAACGAGAAACTAAATCGTGGTGTTTTAGATTTTCCAACTCCATATGAGCAGCAAGTTGGTTTGATAAGCCCCCTACTTCACGCCCACCCATGGCATTAGGTTGACCCGTAATTGAGAATGGTCCCATCCCTAGTTTACCAATACGACCTGTTGCAAGGTGACAATTGATAATACTATTTGAGTTATCCGTACCTGAAGAAGATTGATTCACGCCTTGAGAGTATAGCGTGACCACTTTTTCAGTGTCCGCAAATAGTTGAAAAAACAGCTCAACATCATGGCTGCCTAGTTCACACGTCTGTGCAACATGAACCACATTAAGATCTGAGTCTTGTGCTGATAATAAAGCATCAGAAAAACCTTCTGTATGATGATTAACAAAATCCCAGTCAATCACATCACTATGGTTTAAATAACGTAATAAACCATTGAATAATGTAGCGTCAGTTCCCGGTTTAAGAGATAAATGTAAATCGGCGATATCGCAAGTAGCCGTTTTGCGAGGGTCAATAACGATAATCTTTAAATTAGGATTATCTTGCTTTGCTTTACTAATACGTTGATAAACAACGGGGTGACACCACGCTGTATTAGAACCTTCGATAACAATGAGATCTGCTTTTTCTAAGTCTTCATAACTACAAGGTACGGAATCACTACCGAAAGCACGTTTATAACCCGCCGCAGCAGAGGACATACATAAACGAGAGTTAGTATCGATATTGGCACTACCAATAAAGCCTTTCATTAGCTTATTAGCCACATAATAATCTTCAGTTAATAGCTGACCTGAGACATAAAATGCCACCGCATCTGGACCATGTTCATCAATCACCTTTTGAAAACCAGTCGCAACGGCATCTAATGCTTCATCCCACGAAGTTTGTTGACCATTTATTTGAGGATGAAGTAATCGACCATCTAGACCAATAGTATCAGCTAATGCTGAGCCTTTTGAACATAATCTACCCAAGTTGGCAGGATGAGATTGATCACCTTCCACACTAATGGTGCCATCTGGTTTGTTAGTCGCTAAAACACCACAGCCCACACCACAGTATGGGCAGGTTGTTGATATTGTTACATTTTCATTCATATTTATATTCTTGTCCGTCATCCTCGTATATGCCGGGAACCATGGGCTGTGGAAGTATTAACTATCGTTAGATTCCTACTTTCGAGGGAGTGACGGGCTAAATTAAAGTCTCGATATATTTCGACACTTTGAAACATCATTAGCATAAATCCTCATCAACTTGATGTTGACCAAATAAAATATCTTCACGGATCCCGGAAATGTCCTTCTCATCACTCAATAATGAAAAATACCAATTCCCATCCGTTGTATCTCCATAAAGTACCGTGCCAATAATTTTATTCTCTTTTAATACGATTTTTTTATAAATGTGGCGAGATGTATCTTGATAGATCAACACCTCTGATTCGTTATCACCAATAAAATCACCTGCAGAGAACAAGTTAATACCCGTTACTTTAAGTTTAGTTGCCGTCACGGAACTGAGGTATTTAGAACCACCTACATGAGCTAGTTGTTTGGCACAGACTTTTGCCTGTTCATAAAGTGGTGCTACAAGTCCGAATGTTTCATTTCGATATTGCACACATTCACCCACCGCATAAATATTGTCTGAGAACGTTTTTAGTGTATCGTCAACTAATACACCGCGTTCACAAGCAATACCAGAATCCTGTGCCAATTTAATATTAGGACGAACACCTACCGCCATAACAACCAAATCAGCATCGAGTTCAGAGCCATCTTTAAAACGTATTTTTTCAACACGCTCATTACCCACAAGTTCTGCCGTATCGTGATTCATTAAAAAATGCATGCCTTTTACTTGTAGCTCAGCAAGCATTAAATCTGATGCAGCTTGATCTAATTGCTGGCTCATTAAGGTATTACTCCGGTGCACTACAGATACATCCATCCCTTGAATCATTAAACCATTAGCAGCTTCTAAACCCAGTAGCCCTCCACCAATAACGATGGCTTTTTTATGTGTTTTAGCTGTTTCAATCATGATGTTGACATCATTGATATCACGGAAACTAATCACTCCTTCGAGCTCCTTACCATCAATTGGCAAGATCACTGGGTTGGATCCTGTTGCGAGAATTAAACGGTCATAATATATCTGTGTGCCGCCAGCGGTAATAACACTTTGATTACCTTTATCTATTGCTGTGACTGTTGTACCCGTATGTAAGGTGATGTTGTGATCTTGATACCACTGAAAATCATGAATAACAATCTCACCAATGGTTTTATCACCTGCGAGTACTGGCGACAGCATAATACGATTGTAGTTACCGTGAGGTTCGGCACCAAATACTGTTATATCGTACTTTTCAGGTGCAAGCTTTAACAGTTCGTCGACTGTTCTCATACCTGCCATACCATTACCAATTAGGACTAACTGCTCTTTCATTACAAAGATTTACACCACGTTAAAACATATTATAAAAAAAGCCCTACTACTCATTTTCAGTAGAGCTATTCCCCATTAAACAAGACAATAGGATAATAATTTCTAGACTTATCAAACAACGGGCCAGTATTGCTGATTAATGTCGAAAAACATCCACGCTAAAGCCTATGCTTTCTTCAAATATTTATGCTGGAATATGCATTTTACCTTCAGCAACCATCACAGCTTCACCACCAATTCTTAAAGCAAGTTCAGACTGAGCTTTATGATCCATTTCAATATTCAATACACTACGACGATTTTTATCATCACCTCGATCTACAGCAAAGGTATGTGTGCCTTGTTGGGTAAAATCGAAGGAACATAAATAAGATGCAAAAGCAGGCATCGCACTACCAACAGGAGGGTCGTCATTAACACTAATATTCGGACCTAACAAACGTGCATTGAAGTTAGCATCTTTAAAGGGTGTTTTAGGTGAAAATAACAATATTTCTTGGGCTGCTGTTTGCGGTGCAGCAGACATACTCCATGAAGCGAAATTAAATTTAGCATTTCTAACCGTTTCATAATTCCACACTGGAACGATTAAATAAGGGAGGCCACATGACACAAGACGTGTTGAATATTTTTTGTGATCAATCTCATCAGGACTAATTGATAATTGCTCTGCAATTTCAGCAATAGTGGGGGTAAACCTATCAATAATTGATGACACTTTGCGTGAAAATTGTACAAAATTAACTTTTCCGGCAGAAGCGGAAACATTCACGTCTATCTCACCAATATTTTGGGTGAAGGTTAATGCCGTCACACCATCTGTTAAGGCAATATCATCACTTTCACCTAAAACAAAGGCGGTCGCAATAATGGGGTGGCCTGCAAAATCAATTTCCTCTAATGGTGAAAAGATACGCATGGTTCGAGATAAAGCTTCTCCACTCGGGTTTGAAACAAAGACAGTTTCAGATAAGTTAATTTCTCTGGCAATAGCAGCCATCTGATCATCACTCAATGAACCTGAGTTTGGAAAAACAGCAATTTGAGCACCTGCAAATATCTGATTTGTAAATACATCTGCTATGTAATAGCTAAGCGTCATGTTGCTTCTCCCCATGGGGTATTGTTATAGAGGTTGACTTCAACACGGTTGCCAGTAATGCGAACCCCATACGTATTAACTTTAACCATTTTATCTTCAACACAAAGTCCAGTTCTAAGACTAAAATGTTGTTTATATAATGGTGAGGATACCATGGGTTCGCCCTGTATATCACCGATTAGTCCACGAGATAGCACATTAACTTTACCAAAAGGATCATAATTATTAATGGCAAATACGGTTTCATCTTCAAGCATGTAAAAAATAGCCACTTGCTGATCTTCTACTAACGCACACACCCCAGAGTTTGGCTGCAAATCGTCTCGACTACAAACGTCCACCCACTTGTTATTAGAGCCCATTATGCTTCCTCCGCTAGTGCAAGCTCACGCTCTTCGATATTGGCAGGACGAATTTGACCTCGCTCTTCAATAAATATAATATTCTCGTCATGTTTATCGCTATTCACGAAAGTACGGAAACGTTTCAGTTTACTTTCATCTGCAATCGTTGTTTTCCACTCACATTGATACGTATCAACAACACGCTGCATTTGAGTTTCTAATTGGTTACAGATTTCTAATTTGTCATCAATCACCACTGATTTCAGATAATCTAAGCCACCTTCCATATTTTCCATCCATACCGAAGTCCGTTGCATTCTGTCAGCTGTTTGAACATAGAATGTTAGGACACGATCGATATATTTAATTAAGGTTTCTTTATCAAGATTAGTTGCAAATAAATCTCCGTGGCGTGGTTTCATTCCACCGTTACCACAGACATATAAGTTCCAACCACCTTCAACAGCGATAATACCAATATCTTTACTTTGTGCTTCGGCACATTCACGTGTACAACCAGAAACAGCAAACTTGATTTTATGTGGTGCACGAAGACCTTTATAACGATTTTCAAGTTTAACCGCTAAACCAACACTGTCATCAACACCAAAACGACACCATGTACTACCTACACATGATTTAACGGTACGTAATGATTTACCGTAAGCGTGACCACTTTCAAATCCAGCATCGATTAATTCTTGCCAAATTGGAGGTAACTGGTCTACTCGAGCACCGAATAAATCAACACGTTGCCCACCGGTTACTTTGGTATATAGACCGTATTTCTTAGCAATCTGACCAATGGCAATAAGACCTTCAGGTGTGACTTCGCCCCCCGTCATTCTTGGCACAACAGAATAGGTACCATCTTTTTGCATATTCGCTAAGAAGGTATCATTGGTATCTTGAACGCCAACGTGTGCATCTTTTAATATATATTCATTCCAGTACGATGCTAAAATTGAACCGACAGCTTGTTTACAAATTTCACAGCCTTTACCAGAACCATGCTTTGCAATTAATTCAGCAAACGTTTTGATTTCTTCAACCTTAACCAAGTTGTATAAATCTTGACGTGTATATGCGAAATGCTCACAAATATCAGTGTTAACGTCGAATCCTGCTTTTTCTAATTCACAATTGAGAACTGATTTTAGTAATGCAGCACAGCCACCACAACCTGTCGAGGCCTTAGTCTCATCTTTTAATGCACCTAATGTCGTACAGCCACCTTCAATCGACGTACAAATGTCACCTTTAGTCACATCAAAACATGAACAAATTTGTGCAGATGCAGGTAAAGCATCAGGACCTAATCCAACAGACTCATCACTGCGAGATGGCAAAATTAATGAATCAGGGTTAGTTGGCAGTTCAATGCGGTTTAAATAGTATTGAGATAAGGTCGGATAACCTGATGCATCACCAACCAATACGGCACCAAGTAATAATTTATTATCTTGGCTCACAACAAGGCGTTTATAAATACCATCCACACCATTTTGGTAGGTATAAACTAAAGAGCCAGGTGTCGAAGCATGTGCATCACCGATGCTTGCCACATCGACGCCATTTAGTTTTAATTTGGTGCTCATATTAGCACCTTTAAATGTCTCGTTGCCGCCAGTAAGGTGGTCAACCACGGTACGAGCCATAGCGTAACCAGGAGCCACTAAACCAAAGGTTTGATCATTCCATGATGCACATTCACCAATGGCATAGATATCTTCATCAGATGTTAAGCAATTATCATTAATGACTACCCCGCTACGGTCAGCAATTTTTAAACCTGAGGCATTAGCGAGTTCATCACGTGGGCGAATACCTGCTGAATACAAAATCATATCTGCTTCCAGCTCACCGCCATCAGCAAAAATCATCTTATGTTTGCATGTATCACCATCCACGATTTGAATCGTATTTTTACCGGTCAATACTGAAATACCCAGATCTTCAATTTTACTTGCTAGTAAGCCAGCGCCGCCAGCATCTAATTGAGCTGCCATTAATCGAGGAGAAAACTGAACAACATGTGTTTTCAAATTTAAATCTTGTAGAGCTTTTGCCGCTTCAAGTCCCAATAAACCACCACCTACTACCGCACCCACTTTAGATGTTTTGGCTGCAGACATCATTTCATCAAGATCATCAATCGTACGATAAGCAATGCAGCCTTTACGGTCATGACCTGGAATAGGTGGAACAAACGCCCTTGAGCCTGTAGCTAAAACAAGCTTATCGTAAGCAATTTCAACACCCTTTTCAGAGGTAACCGTTTTATTGCTACGATCAATGATAGAAGCTTTATCACCTATATGAATAGTGATATTGTTATCTTCGAAGAAACCTGCTTCCATTAGTGATAAATCATCTGCCGATTTACCAGCAAAATATTCACTTAAGTGAACGCGGTCATAAGCTGGAAGTGTCTCTTCACAGAAGGTAACAACCTCATAGTTGTCCTTTATATCACTTGCCATTAAGCTGACTAGGAAGTTTTGGCCAACCATACCGTTACCAATTACAACCAATGTTTGTT
The DNA here is from genome assembly GCA_012960135.1 of Methyloprofundus sp. Classification (GTDB taxonomy): domain Bacteria; phylum Pseudomonadota; class Gammaproteobacteria; order Methylococcales; family Methylomonadaceae; genus Methyloprofundus. The sequence continues at coordinate 36,783 of DUBW01000040.1, read as the reverse complement.
TATTACTCATCCGAGCCTCAATAGAAGGATTAATATTTATTAGTAGTGCAATACACATATCATGCCAAGAATATACATCATTGATATTGTTATTAATTACAGCGTTACTGAATAATAATTAATGCTGGGGCGCACTAGGGTGGTGCAATAAAATAGTGGTTTTGGTGCAGCGCTTCATCATTGTTAAAATAGCTCATCAAATAGCTCCGACTCCACACACGCAACAGTCTAGCTCCAAGATAAACCTCAAGTATTGTTAGATCTATTTCCCAAAGAAACTGTCCCTGTATTAGTGAAATGGTTTAATAAAACAGGACACTTCAAAAGACAGATTTATCATGTCCATTAAAGGTGAATATGCGTAAGCAAACAAAACCAAAAAGACCTGGCTATAATATTGAATTCAAACAAGATGCAGCCAAATTAGTGATTGAGAAAGGATATACCTATTAACAAGCCGTAGACAGCTTAGGTGTATCCTTAAGTGCGATTGGGCGTTGGGTTAGAGCAGAACGAGGATCAACAGTCGAAACAAAATTAACGCCTAGTTTATCTGGTCAGGCCGAATGAGTCAGGCTACGTAAGTAAGTTGTGAAATTACGTATGGAGTGCGAAATATTAAAAAAGGTAGCAGTCTTCTTTGCGAAAGAAGTCGAGTAAAGTATATTTTTATTCGAGAGCAATAGAAAACCTACCCTATTACGGCATTATGTCGCGTTATGAGAGCCAGTACCCGTGCTTTTTATGCGTGGACACTTGAAGGTTGGCTTTAAGTGTGGCCGTTGTCATTGATTTATTTTCTCGGCAAGTTGTGGGCTGGGCAGTTGATGATCATATGCGAACATCATGATGTGTCAGAGCACTACCAGTGGCTTGTTGGAGAAGAAAATCAGCACCAGGTCTATACTGCATCACTCGGAGTGAGGTAGCCAATATGCAGGCCATCAGCATCGTCAGCAGCGGTATTATGTAAATGGCACAGGGCATGAGTTAAAAGTGTTCGGTTTTTGTTGACCATTACATCATCCTGGTGGATGATATGGATACTCAGGACAATGAGGTCTTTGCCTCTATGTCAGCCACCCTGAGGCTGAAGGATGATATCGACATCGGTCGAGGCGATATGATAGTAGGGCTAGAAAAACCGCCACACACAACTCAGGATATTACTCCCCAACTAAGTTGGTTAAGTGCTAATCCACTCCAGCTAAACGGTAAATAGGCGATCAAGCACACGATTCGTGATACACGTTGCGTGGTCATGGTGAGATTCATTATAGACTCGACCATCAACACACTGGAAAAAGTTAATGGAGATACCAATATAGATATGAATGATATTGCGCTGATCACTATTAGGGCAACTGCGCCTTTGTTTATTGATGCCTACTCTAAAAACCGTTTGACTGGGAGCTTAGTACTCATAGACGAGGCCAGCAATGAAACTGTAGGAGCTGCTGTTATTAATGATTTTACACCTTAACATAGACAGTTCTTTAACGTCTTCTTTTTGGAAGAAGCTTGAAATGAAAATGATTTTCCCATTAATATGCGTATTAGCGATACTCCCCTGGTCAAATGCCACTGCCGAGACTGTCGATAAATTTGGTATATGGGGGGCTATTCAGGGTCAAGGAAGTTTTACTCACGCTGATTCAGAGTTGAGAAAATGGCAATGGTGGATGGAGGGGCAGGGGCGCTGGTTTAACAATGCAAGTCAGCAGGGGCAGAGTATAGTTCGACCTGGCATTGGGTACCAGTTATCTGACCAGGTCAGCGTATGGCTGGGGTATGCCTGGGTAAGAACTTATCCAGAAGGGCAAGATCACACAGATGAACATCGGATTTGGCAGCAGCTAAGTTGGAATAAGCCATACTCCTGGGGGGGGCTTGCGACACGTACTCGTTTGGAACAGCGCTTCCTAAATACCGGCAATGATGCAGGCTGGCGGTTTAGGCAATTTTTAAAATATACCTACCCGATATTTTCTGAACGCATCTACCTGTCCTTATGGGACGAGGTCTTTGTTAATATGAATAGTACTGACTGGGGAGCAAAAAGTGGCTTCGGACAAAATCGACTGTTTACAGGCTTAGGTTTCTTCGTTGACTCTAAACAGCACTACCGGTTTGAGTTGGGTTATATTAATCAGTTCGTCAATCTCGAAAGCCAGAATAATCAAATGGATCACTTAATTTCTGGTAGTTTGTTCATTCGTTATTAGCATGAAACGGTGAAGCCAGAATTAAGGAGACACCAAAAAATATACTTTATGCTATTCTCAAATATAAAAACAGAGTGTTATAGAGCTCCTTTTAGCTCTACTCAATATATTTTATTCTAATTAATAATACAATTATGCGTTTATTCTGGTTTGTCTTGTGTACCGGGTTATTTATTTACTATTTCGCCGATAGGGCGGTTAAGTTGGATTCTTTTACCGTAGAAGCAATCATGAACAATTTTTATCATTTTTTTGCGGGGTTTATCACTCCGATGGCACTGTATTATTTAAAAATAGATCAAAAATTCCGATGGTTTGTTGCACTTTTTATAAGTATTCTGCTTTGGGATGAAATCTATGATCTGTTAAGGGGAGTGAAAGATACAACATTGCTAACGATATTTTTTAATTCATACTTGATTATTTGGGGCAGTATCAGTGGATTGGTCTTGAGTAAAAAATATGTTGGTACTGATGGCTAGTGCAGCACTAGGCGGCTCTCTTATCAGCCAAATTTAATAAAGGATTTGCATCAATGTGTCTTGCTTTTAATGATATTTTTTCAGAAAAACCGCATTATTGTTTTAGGTGCTCTATTTGGGACGATTAGTTTACGCTTAAACCTGAAATATAGGCGGCCTATGGCAATGGGCATTTAAGAAATTAGAGTTCTGGAAAATTCACTAGGTTAGCCTTTAGCCAGGCAAAAATACAATCGTGATTATGAATAAAGCAATTATTTACTTACATGGATTCAATTCTGCGTCATTAGATTTAGACGACAACTTGCTAACCAGCAAAGACAAACTTCTGGTGATGCAAGAATTTTGTTTACAAAAAGATATTCAGTTTTATACGCCAAATATAGATTATAGGGATTTTGAAAATATTATAGAAGATATGCTTCTTCAGTGGAATCAGTGCTTGGATAAATCTTTTGATGTTGTTTTTATGGGTTCATCAATGGGCGGTTTTGCCAGTGAATATCTGGCAATGAAAACGGGGTGTAAGGCTATTATGATTAATCCCGCTATAACACCGAGTGAATTACTGCCGCAATTTATCGGAGTGACTGAAAATTATGAAACGGCTCAGCCATACAGTTGGAACCAGGAGCATTGCAATCAATATGGGAAATATGAACAAGAATTGATCAATAGCAAGCAATGCATAGACAGAACAATTTTGCTGGATATGGCTGATGAATTGATAGACTCTGAAAATACCCTGTTGAAATATAAAGATAAAGCAAATGTGGTGACTTATGCCGGTGGTTCACATAGCTTTGAACATATTAGGCGGGCATTAGCAGTGATTGAACGGGTCATATTTTCCTAAGTGAATTGCACGAAGCAGCTCTAACGAAAATGACTTATATCTAATAAGATTACCGCTTGTTCTCACAACTTTTATAGACTTGAATGCCGTGAATAATTTGCAGCTATTATTTTCATTCGTTTCATTCGTTTCATTTGTTTTTTGGTAACTACTCCGCATGTTTTAATATCGTAATGCATTGATATTTAATTAGGATAGGTAAAAGTTGGCGTGCCCATCCTACTCTCTTTCAGTCATGTGTTTTTTATATAAAAATACGCTGAGTAGTTACGTTTTTTCTATCAATAAATACGACGGAATGCAGTGGCGAGCAATTTAAAGTAGGTTAGGGTACTTTATTAATTACCGGTATTCCTGACCATTTTGTTTAGATATGAATAGAGTTTTTCCCAGTCAAAAGACTTGCCAGGATCTGTTTTACGCAGTGGTGCGATGTCACTATGTCCAGTAATGTTTTTCCGGCTAAGTCTGGGGTAGGATTGGAGTAAACAATCGATTAGTAAAGCAAGTTGAGTATATTGTATCTCTGTATAGGGACTATATTCCGTTCCTTCTAATTCTATGCCTATCGAAAAATCATTACATTTTTTACGGTGGTTGTATTCTGAAACCCCCGCATGCCATGCGCGTTTATTGAAAGGGACATATTGGGCAATCACACCCGCACGGTTAATAACGATATGACTGGAAACCTGAAGGTGACAAATTTCAGCAAAATCCGGGTGAGACTGATCGCTAAGCTGATTAGTAAATAATTGTTCAATATAGGGGGTGTTGAATTGCCCCTCAGGTAAGCTAATGCAGTGAATGACGATTAATGATATATCCTTTTCATCATCACGTGTATCGAAGTTAGGCGAGTTTATTTTATCTGCCGATATCAGCCAGTGATTGTTAATTTTCATTGTTAAGGGTGGTTTAAAAGAAAAAAGATAAGTATATAAAAAATCTTATTACTATCCGCATTATTATATGGAATAATGCGACCTGAGTAATGGGTATTTGTTAAAGGCGCTCAAACTGTGCGTTCTTGGTTCTCATATAAAAATAAATAATTAAAAGGAGAAATCTGTGTTTGAATTTATCGTGGTTTTAGTCGTTGTAGCTGCAGGGTGGTTTTATCTGCGCATGAACAAGAATGATACAGAAGGTTCTGCATCTGGGGATGCTAATACACTAGCAACAACCCAGGCGAATAGCGAGAGACCAGAAGCGATACAAGCACCCGATCCGGTTAAAACCAAGCCTGCAGCAGCCACTAAAGCAGTTAGCAATCTCCCGGAAGATTCTGCATTAAGACGGCACTATCTACAGAACCAGGAAGCTGAACAGAGCGCTGATAGATCCAGTGCGAGTAAAAGTAAAGAGCCTGTTGTTGAAGAGATATCCATACCAGCAAGCACAAAAACTGATATTCCTGTAGAAAAAGAATTAAAGCGAGATGTGATTCAACAATTAGTCGCTGAAACTGAAGCAACAATGCCTCCACGACCTACCGATTCAACTTTAAAACGCCATTATGATACGCAATTGATGAGTGTGGTACTGAGTAAATTGCAAGCATCAAATTAGGCGGTCTATTGTTTTGGGGTACGTTGTGTGAGTGATGCGCTGCGTACTTTTAGGAGTGAGGATTTAATGATATGCAGACTTTTGTTCGTTTTCAATGCCTAGCAATAGGCGCATAGCAAGCTACGCAACTATTGTTACAATACAGAAAACGGGCAAAAGGACAAGTCAAGATCTGGGTATTATTTAATCCTTGCTCCATTCTCTTGGTGATTTTATAGTTTAATCACGCATTATCACTACCTCTCATTGTGTCTTTTCTAACAGATGTCCTATTCTATGTCTATCAATGTACAAGCTTTTCTGGATGAAGATATAGGCAGTGGTGATATTACTGCGTTAATTATTCCAGCGGCTTGTGAGGCAGAAGCAAATGTAATCACCCGTGATGCTATGGTCTGTTGTGGGCAGGAATGGTTTAATGCCGTTTTTAACGCTTTATCTACTGATTTAAAAGTGCAATGGCATGTTCAGGAAGGACAATGGTTAGCAGCCGGCACTTTGCTATGTACGCTGAAGGGGAACGCGCGCGCTTTATTAACCGGGGAAAGGACGGCACTGAATTTATTACAGACTCTTTCTGCAATTGCCACACTAGCCCGTCTATATGCGAATGAGGTTGCAGGAACAGGTTGTCAGGTCCTGGATACCCGGAAAACCATCCCGGGTTTACGTGATGCACAAAAATATGCGGTGACCTGTGGTGGCTGCCATAATCATCGGATTGGCTTGTATGACGGGATTCTGATCAAAGAAAACCATATTATGGCTGCAGGCTCTATTGCCCAGGCTGTTGCCCAGGCAAGGAAAATAAGTGATAAGTTGCTAGAGGTTGAGGTTGAGTCCATGGCTGAACTAGATCAGGCACTGGCAGCGGGGCCAGATAGAGTTATGCTGGATAATTTTTCTATTGCGCATTTACAGTTAGCCGTTAATAAAGTAGCAGGGCGGTGCGAGCTGGAAGCCTCAGGTAATATTTTGCTGAGTAACATTCGTGAGATAGCGGAGACAGGGGTGAATTATATTTCTATCGGCGCTTTAACTAAAAATGTACAGGCGATAGATTTATCTATGCGTATCGTTTTGGAGAAAGAGCCATGCAAGAAATAGAAAATATATTACAGCATATTACTCAGGGTGTTTATGTCGTTGCTGTCGCAGATGGTGATAAAACCAATGCCTTTACTGCCGCATGGGTGATGCAGGTGTCTTTTTCACCGTTGTTGCTGGCGATTAGCATTAATCCTGAGCATTACTCTTATCAATTATTACAAAAAGGCGGTGTTTGCAGTGTGAATGTTTTAAGTCGGGAGCAAATGCATCTGGCCGAGCATTTTGGCAAGTCCGGAATGAGCGATAAAATGTCGCTAGGAACCTGGGCGGCAGCATTAACCGGAGCGCCTGTATTACAAGAGAGTCTGGCGTATTTTGATTGTAAAGTAAGCCATGAAATATCTGCAGGTGACCACCAGATTGTTGTCTGTGAAGTACAGGAAGCAAGGCAGCTTAATGTGGGTGTCGCCATGTGCTATAGCGATACAGGGAATATGGACAAAAGCTCGGACTTATATTGAGACAACGTTGTGCGTTTTTTTATGCCTAGCTTTAATTCTACAGGGGGTTAAAATCACTATCCAGGTTTTATATATTTCCTGAATAATGATAATTTACAAAATCTTAATGACCGCACCCCGATAATTCAGTAAAATTACACTAATAATTCGGCTATCCGAATAACGCTATATTTATTCTATAACGGGAAGGGCCGCGAGGTGCTTCCCGTTTTTTGTACATTTAAGGTGCTTACATTGAACAAACCTGCTTTATTATTATTAGAGGACGGAACAGTATTTAATGGTCTGTCGATAGGCGCAGATGGCTGTTCTGCTGGGGAGGTGGTGTTTAATACATCGTTATCCGGGTATCAGGAAATCCTCAGTGATCCTTCCTATGCAAAACAAATTATCACCTTAACTTATCCTCATATCGGCAATGTTGGTACCAACGATGAAGATAATGAATCAGCGGATGTGTTTGCCAGTGGTCTGGTTATTCGTGATTTACCGGTGCTTGCCAGTAACTTTCGTTCACAACAAGGCTTGTCTGAATATTTACAGGCTAATAATGTTGTTGCTATTGCAGAAATTGATACCCGTCAATTAACGCGATTATTACGCGATAAAGGGGCACAGCGTGGCTGCATCATGGCAGGTGAAACGATCGACGAAGCTACTGCAAAATTTATCCTGGATGCATTTCCAGGTTTAAAAGGGATGGATCTTGCAAAAGAGGTAACTACCTCACAGCCTTACAAGTGGACAGAAAATACCTGGGATCTTGTGCAAGGCTATACTCAAGCTGACAATTTTACCAAACATGTGGTCGCTTATGATTTTGGTGTTAAGCGTAATATCTTACGTTTGCTCGTCAATCGTGGTTGCGAGGTTACTGTCGTACCTGCGACAACCCCTGCTGCGGATGTTCTGGCAATGAATCCGGATGGTGTTTTCCTGTCCAATGGCCCCGGCGATCCAGAACCCTGTACTTATGCCATATCTGCAATTCAGACGATTTTAGAGCACAAAATTCCGGTATTTGGTATTTGCTTAGGGCATCAGTTATTAGCTTTGGCCTGTGGTGCCAAGACTGAGAAAATGAAGTTTGGCCATCATGGCGCCAATCATCCGGTACAGGAAAAAGCAACTGGACGAGTAATGATTAGTAGCCAGAATCATGGATTTGCAGTGGATGAAAAAACATTGCCAAATAATGTAACAGCGACTTATTACTCCCTATTTGATGGTAGCTTACAGGGTATTGCGCGTACCGATATTCCGGCAATGAGCTTTCAGGGGCATCCTGAAGCGAGCCCAGGACCGCATGATGTTGAGTCATTATTTGATGACTTTATGGAAATGATGAAGCTAGCTAACTAATAATAGAGTTATAAACGAATATGCCAAAAAGAACCGATATACAATCCATTTTATTATTAGGCGCAGGTCCCATTGTAATTGGTCAAGCCTGTGAGTTTGACTATTCAGGGACGCAGGCTTGTAAAGCTTTGCGTGAAGAAGGTTATCGTATTATTCTGGTCAACTCAAATCCGGCAACGATTATGACCGACCCGGATATGGCTGATGCGATTTATATCGAGCCAATCGATTGGCAGACAGTTGAGAAAATCATCGAAAAAGAACGTCCTGATGCGGTTTTACCGACGATGGGAGGGCAAACCGCTTTGAATTGTGCCTTAGATCTTGATAAGCATGGCGTATTAGAAAAATATGGCGTGGAAATGATTGGGGCAAGCAAAGAAGCCATTAATATGGCGGAAGATAGAGAGTTGTTTAATCAGGCGATGGGTAGGCTCGGCTTTGAAGTGGCTAAATCTAAAACGGCGCATAGCATGGAAGAAGCTTTTGCGGTGCAAGCAGAGGTGGGTTATCCAACCGTGATTCGTCCGTCATTTACCATGGGCGGCAGTGGTGGTGGAATTGCGTACAACAAAGAAGAATTTGTTGAGATTTGCGAGCGTGGTCTGTATTTATCACCTACCAAGGAATTATTGGTTGAAGAGTCAGTACTCGGCTGGAAAGAATACGAAATGGAAGTTGTGCGTGATAGCAATGATAATTGCATCATCATCTGTTCTATTGAGAATTTTGACCCTATGGGGGTGCATACCGGGGATTCGATTACCGTAGCACCTGCGCAGACACTTACCGATAAAGAATACCAGATTCTACGTAATGTTTCGGTGGCTGTGTTACGTGAAATCGGCGTTGATACTGGCGGATCGAATGTGCAGGTAGCTATCAATCCGGTTGATGGGCGTATGGTGGTTATTGAAATGAATCCGCGGGTGTCGCGCTCATCTGCCTTGGCGTCAAAAGCAACAGGCTTCCCGATTGCAAAAGTGGCAGCTAAGCTGGCTGTCGGTTATACGCTGGATGAATTGAAAAATGAGATAACAGGTGGCGCAACTCCTGCTTCCTTTGAGCCTACGATTGATTACGTGGTAACCAAGGTTCCTCGATTTACCTTTGAAAAGTTTCCCCAGGCGGATGATCGATTAACCACGCAGATGAAATCAGTCGGTGAAGTAATGGCTATCGGGCGGACTTTTCAGGAGTCGTTACAAAAAGCCCTGCGCGGTTTGGAAATAGGCGTCGATGGACTGGATGAAATTGTGGATTTCAATGAATCTGATGCCAGCGATAGAATGCAACGAGAAATGCGCCACCCAGGGCCAGAGCGTCTATGGTATGTTGCTGATGCTTTTCGTAGTGGCATGTCTTTTGATGATGTGCATGAAGCGAGCAAAATTGATCCATGGTTTTTAGCGCAAGTGGAAGATCTGGTTTTAACTGAAAAATCTTTAGCCACAAAGACTCTGGCGACTATCAAGGCTGCAGAGTTATTCCGTTTAAAGCAAAAGGGGTTTTCTGATGCGCGTCTGGCAAAATTACTGGATAGCAAAGAGTCAGATGTTCGCAAAGCGCGGCACAAACAGAATATACGCCCGGTTTATAAGCGTATAGACTCCTGCGCGGCTGAATTTTCTTCTGATACGGCATACCTGTATTCTACTTATGAGCAGCAATGTGAGGCGCGTGTAACAGATAAAGAAAAGATTATTATCTTAGGCGGTGGCCCTAACCGTATTGGACAAGGAATCGAGTTTGATTATTGTTGTGTGCATGCTGCTTTAGCATTGCGTGAAGAGGGTTATGAAACCATTATGGTGAATTGTAATCCGGAAACAGTTTCCACCGATTTTGATACCTCGGACCGCTTGTATTTTGAGTCACTAACACTAGAAGATGTGCTGGAAATCATTCATCTGGAGAATCCTGTCGGTGTCATCGTGCAATATGGGGGGCAAACACCACTGAAATTAGCGCGTGAATTAGAAGCCTCAGGAGCGCCGATTATCGGTACGTCGCCTGATGCTATCGATTTGGCAGAAGACCGAGAGCGCTTTCAGAAATTACTGGTTAAATTAGACTTGAAGCAACCGCCTAATGGCACGGCTTCATCAATAGAGCAGGCACTGAATGTTGCTAAAGAATTAGGTTTTCCTCTGGTCGTACGTCCTTCTTATGTATTGGGTGGGAGGGGTATGGAAATTGTTTATAACGAAGAGGCATTGCAACGTTATATGAAGGAAGCGATCAGTGTCTCCAATGATTCACCGGTACTACTGGATCGCTTTCTTGATGATGCGATTGAAATGGATGTAGATGCGATTTATGATGGCGAAACCTTATTAATTGGTGGCTTAATGCAGCATGTTGAGCAAGCCGGGGTGCATTCTGGCGATTCCGCATGTTCAATTCCACCTTATGATTTAGCGCCGCATTTGCAAGATGAATTACGGGTTCAAGTGGCTCAAATGGCGGAAGCACTGGGCGTAAGAGGTTTGATGAATACTCAGTTTGCGATTCAGGGTGAAACCATTTATGTTTTAGAAGTCAATCCCCGAGCTTCGCGTACGGCGCCTTTTGTTTCTAAGGCAACCGGCTATCCTTTGGCAAAAATTGCTGCGCTGTGTATGGCAGGAAAGTCACTGATAGAGCAGGGCATTACCGAAGAGCGCATTCCAGGGTATTTTTCAGTTAAAGAGGCAGTTTTTCCTTTTGTTAAATTTCCAGGTGTAGATCCATTATTAGGGCCGGAAATGAAATCAACCGGTGAAGTCATGGGTGTGGGCAAGACCTTCGGTGAGGCTTTTGCCAAATCTCAGCGTGCTTCGGGTGTGGATTTAAGCCGTAGTGGTAAAGTACTGATTAGCATACGTGAAGCGGATAAACCCAAAATAGTTGAAATAGCTCAAATGCTGATTGCAAAAAACTATGCTATCGTCGCAACGCGTGGAACTGCAAAAGTACTTGAGAGTGCAGGAATAGCCTGTGAAGTGGTTTATAAAGTGAATGAAGGTCGCCCTAATACGGTTGATATGATTAAAAATGATCAGATTCAATTAATCTTTAATACCACTGAAGGAGTTAAAGCGGTAGCAGACTCGTTTACCATGCGTAGAGAAGCACTACAGCATCATGTGACCTATTACACCACTATGGCGGGTGCAAAAGCTGCTTGCTATGCGTTGGGTGAGCTGGATGCTGGGGATGTCAATTGTTTGCAGGATTTGCATAAAGAATTTCATTAGTATTTTTTGTACCAGTATTTATTATTTTAGGTTTGTAGGGTGTGGCTTTCGCCCGCTTTAATTGTGGGTATAGACAGGCTAAAGCCCGCTCTACCCGGTTGACAATACCCAGCCCTAAGTTGAAGGCTGGTTTTTAATTAATTGAATATAAACTAGAAAGTTTGGAGTTTTAGATGGATAAAGTACCTCTTACCGTTGCAGGGGCAGATAAGTTACATGCTGAGTTAGAAGAATTAAAAACAGTAACTAGACCTCGTATAGTTGAAGCGATTGCAACAGCAAGAGCGCATGGTGATTTAAAAGAAAATGCAGAATATCATGCTGCTCGTGAGCAACAGAGTTTTTCGGAAGGGCGCATTAATGAGATTGAAGCAAAATTAGCTAATGCACAGGTAATCGACGTTACAACGATTGATGCTAAAGGCAAGGTTATTTTTGGTGCAACGGTAGAAATAGAAGATTTAGGGACTGAGAAAAAAGTAATCTATCAGATTGTTGGTCAAGATGAAGCAGATATTAAAGCAGGACGTATTTCTGTAGGCTCCCCTATTGCCAGAGCAATGATTGGTAAAGAAGAGGAAGATGTTATTACGGTTAAGGCGCCTGGCGGTGAAGTAGATTACGAAATTTTATCTATTCAATATATTTAAGTATTATTGAATGGTGGACGTGTCTTTAGCTCACTTTTATCTGGAATTTCAGATATTGACTGGCTAAAGCCACGCTCTATGGTTTGTTAAATTTCCTAGCGAGTGCCGTCTCTTCTTCTGGTATGTGGCGCAGGTTTTTTCTTTGCTTGCTCGGGCTTTTTGCGGTAAATAACAACAACCTGACCGATACTCTGGATTAGTTCAGCAGAAGTTTTTGTGCAGATGTGTTGCTGAATTAATTTTCGCTCCTCTCTTTCGGCGCGAATTTTTATTTTAATCAGTTCATGAATATCAAGCGCTAGTTCAATTTCTTTAAGTACCGCGTCGGTTAAGCCGGCCTGGCCTATCATAATTACAGGCTTTAGCTCATGAGCCTTGGTTTTCATTTGTTTCAGTTGGTCAGAATTCACTCTGTATGTCCTTCAATAAAAAATGTAATGCAATTCTACACTAATAACACAATTTATGGCGCGTAGTAAAAGTAGTAATGAATGGATGCAAGAGCATCTTAATGATGAATATGTTAAAAAAGCGAAAGCGTTAGGGTATCGATCCCGGGCTACGTTTAAGCTTATTGAAATCATTGAAAAAGATAAACTCGTGCACACCGGCATGAATATCGTGGATTTAGGTGCGGCTCCCGGCGGCTGGTCTGAGTACGTGCGAGGCATCGTTGGTAAGAAACAAAAAGTTGTTGCTCTGGATATTCTGGATATAGCTCCCATTGAGGGCGTAGACTTTATTCAGGGGGATTTTAGGGAAAATGCAGTTTATGAGCAGTTGAGTGAAATTCTGGATGGTGCACCGGTCGATTTGGTTTTATCTGATATGGCGCCTAATTTAAGTGGTAATAAGGCGATAGATCAGCCTTGTGCGATGTATTTATGTGAATTAGCGCTCGAAACGGCAGAGACAGTTTTAGTCGAGGGTGGCTCCTTTCTGGTTAAGGTATTTCAAGGTGCGGGTTTTGAGGAATATAAAAAGCAGGTAGCAAGCTCATTTACAAAGGTACTGATTAGAAAACCGAAGTCTTCTAGAGCGCGGAGTAATGAAGTTTATATTTTAGCTAAGGGCTTTAAAAAGCAATAACAGCCCTTATTATATATGGTTACTGGTTTGTTTTTGGCAAGCTGGAATGAATAGTGATAAGTCAGGGAACATAAGCCTGATATAATTACTATCTAATGATTTTTTGATAAGGACTGGTAGTCAGGGGCGAAAAAAATTGAACGATTTGTTTAAAAATGTACTTTTATGGGTAGTCATAGCCGTTGTTTTGATGTCCGTATTTAATAATTTTGGTTCCCGGGGAACACAAAAAAATGAAGCACTTTCCTACTCGCAATTTATTGACGCGGTAAAATCAGGGCAAGTACAAAATGTTATTTTAGACGATGAAAACGGCATAAAAGGAGAACTGCAAGGAGGCGAAAAATTTACTTCCTATGCGCCGAATGATCCTCACCTGGTTGATGATCTATTAGCAAATGGTGTGGAAATCAAGGCCCAGGCGGCTGATCAGGAATCCATGTTAATGCAGATTTTTATCTCATGGTTCCCAATGCTATTATTGATTGGCGTCTGGGTATTTTTTATGCGTCAGATGCAAGGCGGTGCCGGTGGTAAAGGCGGGCCGATGAGCTTTGGTAAGAGCAAGGCCCGGATGCTTGAAGAAGACCAGATAAAAGTGACATTTGCCGACGTTGCAGGTTGTGATGAAGCCAAAGAAGAAGTCGAAGAAATGGTGGATTTTCTTAAAGACCCAGCAAAATATCAAAAGCTAGGTGGAAAAATACCGCGTGGTGCGTTGATGATAGGCCCTCCAGGAACAGGTAAAACCTTATTAGCGAGAGCTATTGCGGGTGAAGCCAAGGTGCCATTTTTCACTATTTCTGGTTCTGATTTTGTGGAAATGTTCGTTGGTGTCGGTGCATCACGTGTCAGGGATATGTTTGAGCAGGCAAAAAAACACTCTCCGTGTATTATCTTTATAGATGAAATTGATGCTGTGGGTCGTCAGCGTGGTGCCGGCCTGGGTGGAGGCAATGATGAGCGCGAACAAACCTTAAACCAGTTATTAGTTGAAATGGATGGCTTTGAAGGCAATGAAGGGGTTATTGTTATCGCGGCAACTAACCGGGCTGATGTGCTGGATGCTGCGTTATTGCGTCCTGGGCGATTTGATCGTCAGGTAACAGTCAGTCTCCCAGATGTAAAAGGTCGGGAAAAAATTCTGGCTGTGCATATGGGTAAAGTACCTGCTGCCGATGATGTGCAGATTAAATATATTGCACAAGGCACGCCAGGTTTTTCTGGTGCTGATTTGGCAAACCTGGTAAATGAAGCTGCCTTATATGCGGCTAGAATGAACAAGCGCTTGGTCAGTATGTTTGACCTCGAGAAAGCAAAGGATAAGCTTATTATGGGCGCAGAAAAGCGCTCTATGGTAATGGATGAAAAAGAGAAGAAGATGACGGCTTATCATGAAGCCGGCCATGCTATCGTTGGTAATATAGTTCCTGAGCATGACCCGGTTTATAAAGTGAGTATTATGCCGCGTGGACGTGCTCTGGGTGTTACCATGTTTTTGCCTGAGAAGGATCAGTACAGTGCTAGCAAGCGTAAACTAGATAGCATGATTTCCAGTTTATATGGTGGACGTATTGCTGAGGCACAGATTTTTGGCTGGGAGCAAGTTTCCACAGGCGCTTCAAACGATATCGAGCGCGCTACTGAACTAGCAAGAAATATGGTTACTAAATGGGGTTTTTCGCAGCGCTTAGGACCTTTGGCTTATAGTGAAGAAGAAGGTGAGGTCTTTTTAGGGCGTTCAGTGACGCAACATAAAAGTGTTGCCGATGAGACTTCGCATACTATAGACGAAGAGATACGTTCTATTATTGATAAAAACTATGAGCGTGCCGAGAAAATCTTAAAAGATAATGAAGATATATTACATTCCATGTCTGATGCTTTAATGAAATATGAAACTATTGATAAGGATCAGATTGAAGATCTGATGGCGCGTCGGCGAGTAAGAGATCCGCAAGGCTGGGATGATATTGAGCCACCTAATCATGGGATTAAAGCAGCAAGTGCTATAGGCACGAAAGAACCAGAAGCCCCCAACATTAATACTGCTGAGCAAAACTAAACTAAAAGGAGAGGTTTAAAACCTCTCCTTTTTTTTGTTAAGGATGAACAGGGAGCAGAGATATGAGCAAGAAATATTTTGGAACTGATGGTATTCGAGGTACGGTCGGAGAAGAGCCCATCACACCTGATTTTTTTCTAAGATTAGGCTGGGCAACCGGTAGAGTATTTGCCGAGGAAGGGCAAGGCTTTGTTTTAGTCGGTAAAGATACGCGAATTTCCGGATATATGTTCGAGTCGGCTTTAGAGGCGGGACTCTCGGCGGCAGGTGTCAATACGCGTTTATTAGGCCCTATGCCAACACCGGGAATAGCCTACCTGACACGAACACTGCGCGCGAAGGCGGGTATAGTGATCAGTGCCTCTCATAATCCTTATTATGATAACGGCATCAAATTCTTTTCTAACGAAGGTGTCAAGTTAGCCGATGAACTAGAATATAAAATTGAGTATTATCTTGACCAGCCTATGAATACAGTGGCTTCAGATAAACTGGGTAAAGCACGGCGACTGCCTGATGCGCCAGGCCGATATATAGAATTTTGTAAAGCGAGTATTCCAGCCAGTATCGATTTTAATGGGCTTAGAATCGTTGTCGACTGTGCTAATGGCTCGACTTACCATATCGCGCCTCATGTGTTCAGTGAAGTGGGGGCGGAAGTCATCAAAATTGCAACTGACCCCAATGGCTTGAATATAAATGAAAAATGTGGCGCAACTATGCCTGAACGTCTGCAGGAAGCAGTTATAGAATTTCATGCGGATCTAGGAATTGCCTTAGACGGCGATGGAGATCGCCTGATTATGGTTGATCATAAAGGCGAAATTGTAGATGGCGATGAGTTAGTTTTTATCATTGCTAAAGCCAGGCAATCAGCCAAGACATTAACAGGTCCTGTGGTGGGTACTTTAATGAGTAATTTAGGCATGGAGCATGCGCTTAAAAAACTTAACATAGATCTGCTTCGTGCCAATGTGGGCGATCGATATGTATTGGGGTTAATGCAAAAGCATCATAGTATTTTAGGCGGAGAAGGTTCAGGACATATTATCTGCCTGGATAGAACGACCACAGGAGATGGAATAGTCGCCGCGCTACAGGTATTGGCTGAAGTACATAAAACCGGAAAGTCGCTATATGAGCTTAAGTCTGAAATGAGTAAATATCCACAGGTATTACTCAATGTAAGAGTCAGTAAAAAAGTGGATCTTGCCAGCAATGAGGCGATACAGAAATCTGTCAAGTTGGTAGAAAAAGCTTTAGGTGATAATGGGCGTGTATTATTACGTGCATCAGGTACGGAACCATTAATCAGGGTTATGGTTGAGGGTGCTGATGAAGTAAAAGTAAACAAATATGCACAATCTTTAGCTGATGATGTTAAGAATGCAATCACTGCTTGAAATACATGCTGATAATAGCTATGATAAGCGGTTTATTTAATTCTGGAGTTTGAGATGCGAAGAAATCTTGTTGTTGGCAACTGGAAGATGAAAATTAATCAGCAAAGCGCGCAAAAGCTTGTTGATGGTCTTATTGATGGCTTGCCTTCTGAAGATGCCGATATTGCAGTATGTCCTCCGTATTTGTATATTCCTGAAGTCAGTCAGCGTCTGGCTAATACTACCATTGGTCTGGGTGCGCAGAATGTTGCCACCCATGTAGAAGGTGCATATACAGGTGAAATTGCGGCAGTCATGCTGAAAGATTTTAACTGTAAATATGCAATCGTTGGGCATTCAGAGCGTAGAGCAAACTATGCCGATACTAGTCAAACTGTTGCACAGCGATTTCAGCAAGCTATTGATGCAGATATCATTCCTGTTCTTGCTATCGGTGAGTTACTCGAAGAAAGAGAAGACGGTACAACATTTGACGTCGTTGAAAAACAACTTAATGCGGTGATTGATTTTTCTGGAATCGAAAATTTTAAAAAAGCCGTTATTGCATATGAACCCGTATGGGCCATAGGCACAGGCTTGACAGCATCAGCTGAACAGGCACAAGAAGTACATCTATTTATTCGTCAATTATTAGCAGAAAAAAATCAGCAAATTGCCGAAAATATTCAGATTTTATATGGTGGTAGTGTTAAACCACAAAATGCAGTTGCTTTATTTGCAATGCCAGATATTGATGGTGCGCTAGTTGGCGGAGATTCGTTAAGTGCGGACTCTTTTTTAAAGATTTACTCTTCATTTCAAAAATAAAATGTATCAAGTTATTATCATAGGTCATGTTTTAGTTGGGTTAGCCGTCATAGGCTTAGTATTAATGCAGCACGGAAAAGGTGCTGATGCAGGTGCTGCTTTTGGTAGTGGATCATCTGGTACAGTCTTCGGTGCTCAAGGTTCAGCCTCATTTTTATCCAGAACAACTGCAGTACTTGCGGCTGTTTTTTTTACCACTAGTTTATCGCTGGCAGTTCTTAGTGGCAAAAGTGGGAATGATGTAGATATTATGGATGTAGCTGTTGTAGAGGTGCTTGAAACTGAACTGCCAATGGTTGATGGCGAGCAAGTTATTGTTGATGAGCCGCTAACCGAAGTAGACGTACCTGAAATTGTAGGAGAAGCGTCGGGTGTTGAAGAAGGCGTACCAACGATTGAAGTAGAAGAAGGTGTTGTTACACCGTAAAGTTCTCCCGAAATAAAGCCGATGTGGTGAAATTGGTAGACACGCCACCTTGAGGGGGTGGTGACGCAAGTCGTGCCGGTTCAACTCCGGCCATCGGCACCAGATTATGGGTTTTTTATCTTGCAAATTAGCAGGTTAAAAAACCTTTTTTATTTTAAGTTAAAAGGTACGTTACCTTAGTACGTTACTTTGATAACTAAAAACTCCTCATATATTACAAAAAATTGTCTTGGAATATATAGTGTCCAATACAAAATTTCCTCGCATTTCCCAAGAATAATTCTACCGCTGAAAATCCTGGAAACGGAGCTTAAGCGAAGTGAAGATTTTTAGTCCCTGATAGCGATAGGGCCGGGTGTTTTCTCGAAGCGTCTTTTTGCGTAGAGAAAATACAAGGCATTCCGACATCACGTCAAGCCATTTGCGGCCACTAAATAAAAACCCCTCTAGGATTTTTATTTAGTGGCCGCAGGGCGAATCAGGGCATCATAGATTTTAATCAGTCCCGTTCAGCTTTTGCCGCGTTGTGGGCTAGGGTGCCCAAAATGAACTTTCGAAAAAGGAGGGGCCCCTCGCATGGCTTGATTATGATGATGGCTCGCCCCGCACGTAGAATCGCTATGAATACAACTATACTCAATATTTTAGAATAACTCTCAAGTTCCAAAAACCAACACTTACAAAGAGCTTTGTTTTTTCTTGGATAAACAAACTTACGCCTTTTAAAGATGTTGGGCCTTTCTTATGCTGTGACCTAATAAGGGAAAAGTAATTTCTATCGTTCACTTTTCCAGTTCTTTTTGCGTTTTCCTTTTTTTTCTGCTTTCTGTGCACGGATAATAGCCAATTCAGCTAGTTCTGTTTGCATCATATCTGGTGTTTCCAAGGTGATTCTTCCTAAGGTGCCATCCCGAATTTCAGAGAGTAGAATTTTGGCAACTTTATCCATATCAATGTGCCCACCGGAACGTAAGCAACCACGTTTTTTACCGATGAGTTGTAGTAGTTCATAGTCAGTAGCTGGCAGTGTTTCCAGTTGGTAGCGTTGTTTTATGGCATCGGGGTAATGCTGCAAAAAGAACTCTCCGGCAAACGAAGCGACATCGTCGTGTTTTAAAGCGGTATCTTTGATTGCTCCAGTCGTTGCGAGACGGTAACCGGTATTATGGTTTTCCAGATTTGGCCATAACATACCTGGGGTGTCGCAAAGAATAATGCCATTGCGCAAATCGATACGCTGTTGGTGTTTGGTCACAGCAGGTTCGTTACCTGTCTTAGCAATTGTGCGTCCTGCCAGGGCATTAATTAGGGTGGACTTACCAACATTGGGAATACCCATAATCAGCACATGGATGACTTTGCTAGCTGTCGCTTTATGCGGGATTAATTTACGACATAAATCAATTACTGTATCAACTTTATCAGTATGCACAGCTGTTAGAGCAAGAGTTTTCACACCGTCTTCCTGTTCTAGAAACTCCTGCCATTGTTGAGTTCGTACTGGGTCGGCCAGGTCTGATTTATTGAGAATTTTTATACAGGGTTTATCGCCGCGTAATTCTGATAATAATGGATTGGCACTGCTAAAGGGTAAACGTGCATCGAGTATTTCAATCAGTAAATCTATATCGGGCAAGGTTTCTTTTATTTCCTTGCCCGCTTTGTACATATGTCCCGGGAACCATTGGATTTTCATGTGTCGAATTCTTAAATAGTGAAGTGCGTGAGAGAGGGTCGAAGGTCGCTAGGTAATTTTGTTTTTTTAACATGAAGGGCGTGAAGGAAATGATAGGATTTTCCTTTAGTATCTTCAAATTCTACAGGGTAATACAGCTATTGGATTTCTATTATTTGGCAATATGCAGGCCGCATTCTTTCTTTGTAGTTTCTTCCCACCACCAGCGCCCCGCGCGTTCGTGTTGGTTAGGTAAGACTGGTTGAGTGCAGGGTTCACAACCGATGCTAATATAACCTTGCTGATGTAATTTGTTATAGGGCACCTGATAGGCTTCTATATAGTCCCAGATCTGAGCCGAACTCTGGTTAGCTAAGGGGTTAAATTTAATCAGTTGATGGCTGTCCGTTGCAAATGCTGGATCAACTTGTATTTCAGGGATATTTTGCCGGGTATCCACACTCTGGTCTTTGCGTTGTCCGGTAATCCAGGCATCAACAGTCGCCAGCTTGCGTTTTAACGGTGCTACTTTACGGATAGCACAGCATTGTTTATGCCCATCTTCATAAAAACTAAACAGGCCTTTTTGTTTAACAAAGGCTTCTAGTTGCTGATAGTCAGGACTTAGCAGCTCTATTTCAATATTGTAATGCTTTCTAACTTGCTCGATAAATTGATAAGTCTCTGGGTGTAAACGTCCGGTATCGAGGGAAAATATTTGAATATCTTGGCGAATTTTTAAAGCCATATCAATGAGGACAACATCTTCAGCGCCACTAAAGGAAATGGCGACGTTAGCGTAATTATCTAGTACATGGCGGAGAACTTTACGCGGGTTTTTACCTGCTAATTCGGTTTGTAGGGATTCGATATTGCTCATATATTGCTATGTTTGCTGTTTACTGTGTGAATTGTAAGCATCACTGTTTTGCGGGTCTTAAGCTTACAGACATGTGCCCGAATATTTTATTGCTGGCTGAAATATTTACTCAAGAATGCATCAAATTCCAACGTATCATTGTCTTCAATATCTTGTTGATTTGTGTGCGAATCGCTCGCCATCTGCTTAAATTTAAAAGTATCTGCTGCATTCAGCTTGTGCTGGGTAAAGTTTGCAGTATGCTGTTGTGAGAGTGTATCAGCAAAGGGGGAGAACGACTGTTTTGCGGTGCGCATTCCGCTCAGAATTCTTGCTGAAGGGGTCAGGTCTGGGTTGTCTACGAGTTTACGCTGTGCTTGTAGTGCTTGATTATAATAGTTGTCTGATTCATCTGCGTCCAAAATATCACAAATGGGTTGTACCTTATCAAGTATCTCATGGGCCCAGTCTTTTAAGCAGACTGATTGCTGGTCTTTGATCAGTGTTACATCGGGTTGTCGTCCTGCATGTGCAACTTTTAGCTGGTTGGCGTTGTGAGTAGCCGAATCTTCTGCATGAATTTCTGGGCTTTTCTGTACTAAACAGCTCAGTAATAGTGCTTCGATAAACCGTGCACGGTCAGCGTCTATGCCTATGGGATTAAATAAATCTAGATCTAGCGAGCGAATTTCTACGTAGCGTACGCCACGGCGCTTAAGGGCCAGCGTAGGTTTTTCACAAGGCTGAATGATCTGTTTAGGACGAACGGTACTGTAGAATTCATTCTCAATCTGTAGAATATTGCTATTGAGCTGCTGGTACTCGCCATTCACTTTTACGCCGATAGATTCATAGTCCGGGTAGGGCGTATTAATCGCATGGGATAGGCTGCCTACATAGCCATTCAGTGAGTTGTAGTCTATATTCAAGTCGGCCTGATTATTACTTTTATAACCTATATCGCTCATGCGTAGTGAAGTCGCATAAGGACAGTAAAGAGTACCCGAGTCAAACTCATCAAATTGCGCCATCAGTTCGGGACGGCTTTTGAAGAAGTTTTTACAGATCGCTGGTGAAGCGCCAAACAAGTATAGAATTAACCAGCCCTGACGCTGAAAATTACGAATTAAATCAAAATAAGCGGAAGACTTAAAATCTTCTAGAGAACTCTCTGAGCCTTCTAGTCGGTGCAAGATTGGCCAGAGCTCCTCAGGTACGGAATAATTAAAATGAATACCGGCAATTGCCTGCATGGTGCGCCCATAGCGATGCGATAAGCCCTTACGGTAGACATGTTTCATTTTGCCGATATTGGAATCACCGTATCTGGCAATGGGAATACTCTCATCGCCGTTAATGCCACAGGGCATACTGGTTGCTAATAAACGCTCATTCTCCAGATTGTCATGCACATACTGATGAATCGTATGCATAAAGTCCAGAGTCTGGTTTATATCTGCAAAGGGTGGGGTAATAAACTCTAATAAAGCTTCCGAGTAATCGGTAGTAATATGCGGGTGGGTGAGGGCTGCGCCAAGCTGTTTGGGGTGTTCTGACTGAGCAATATAGCCTTGATCTGATAGACGCAGGCTTTCTTTTTCTATACCTTTCAGTCCATTTTTTAACAGCGACTGCTGGTTATGTTGTATTAATAGCTGTAAACGGTTTGTAAGACTCATGCTTTAAATATAAAAAATCCTGATATAGGTGTGAACACTTAATTTATAATGTAGCTATTATATAACGTTTCAACCTAGAAAAATCAGTTGAACGCGAATTTATAGTGCAAGATATTGGTTTCACTGTGTTTTAGAAAATTCTTAGCTTCACCCTTAGGTTAAGCGAGAGTTTTTTTGAAGTGCTGTGGAATCAAGAGTTTGTACTAGAAGCCGTGAGCAACTGATTTTTCTAGGTTCAAGGCAAAGGATAAAAAGTGTGACGCAATCTGAGAATGTTAGCCAGGCACGAGAGGTTTTACAGGCTGTATTTGGTTATCAGAGTTTTCGAGGTAATCAGGCTGCCATCGTTGAGCAACTTATTACCGGGCACAGTGCAGTGGTCTTAATGCCTACAGGGGGTGGCAAATCTCTGTGTTATCAAATTCCTGCGATTGTTCGTCCAGGCGTCGGTATTGTGATTTCTCCGCTGATAGCTTTGATGGCTGATCAGGTGAATGCTCTGCATCTGTTAGGTGTTAAAGCCGCTTTTTTAAATTCCACTCTGGGTTATGAGCAGGTTCAAAGCATAGAACAACAGCTATTACGTGGTGAACTTGATTTACTTTATGTTGCACCGGAGCGTCTAACGTCCGAGCGCACTCTACAATTATTTAGCCGTTTAAATATTTCCCTGTTTGCCATCGATGAAGCGCATTGCGTCTCTCAATGGGGGCATGATTTTCGTAGTGACTATCTACAATTATCCTTATTGGCAGAGCGCTTCCCTAATATTCCCCGCATCGCGCTGACAGCTACGGCAGATCAGCGTACCCGTGAAGAGATTATTAGCCGATTGTCACTAAGTCATGCTGAATTGTTTATTAGCGGCTTTGATCGACCGAATATTCGTTACCATATCGTGCAAAAAGACAAAGCGCGAGATCAATTATTAAACTTTATTAGAACCGAGCATAGTGGTGATGCCGGTATTGTCTATTGTTTGTCGCGCAAGAAAGTGGAAGCGACAGCCGAGTGGTTACAGAAAAAAGGCATTGATGCGTACCCTTATCATGCAGGCTTATCGCATGAGCTACGCAATAAGCATCAACATGATTTTTTAATGTCAGAAGGTGTGGTTATCGTAGCGACTGTTGCCTTTGGCATGGGGATAGACAAGCCTAATGTACGCTTTGTGGCACACCTTGATCTGCCTAAAAGTATTGAAGGTTATTATCAGGAAACCGGCCGTGCTGGGCGTGATGGCGACCCCGCTAACGCCTGGATGACCTACGGTCTGCAGGATGTTATTACCCTACGACAGATGCTACAAGGATCGGATGCGGATGAAATACATAAGCGTGTCGAACTACACAAGCTGGATGCGATGCTGGGTTTATGCGAACAGGTATCTTGTCGGCGTGAGGTACTTTTAAACTACTTCGGTGAATCAGAAACCCAGCCTTGTGGTAATTGCGATACCTGTCTGGAGCCTGTTGAAACTTGGGATGGAACCGTTGCAGCACAGCAGGCCTTATCCTGTATATACCGTACCGATCAGCGTTTCGGGGTGAATTATCTACTGGATGTCTTATTGGGTAAGGATACCGAACGTATTAAGAGTTTTGCTCATGATAAACAAAGCACCTTTGGTATCGGCAAAGAGCTGGATGAGGGCCAGTGGCGATCAGTATTCAGGCAATTAATCGTAAAAGGGCTAGTGGATGTCGATTATGAAGGATACGGTGCATTAAAACTCAATAGTTGTTGCCGGCCCTTATTGCGCGGTGAAACACAAATCAGGCTACGTAAAGATCTAGCTAAAGCGAAGACTAAGAAAGCAAAAGTAACCCGAGGAGATTTTGCCCGGCACCGAGATAA
The DNA here is from genome assembly GCA_012960135.1 of Methyloprofundus sp. GTDB lineage: Bacteria > Pseudomonadota > Gammaproteobacteria > Methylococcales > Methylomonadaceae > Methyloprofundus. The sequence continues at coordinate 12,965 of DUBW01000040.1, read as the reverse complement.
TGTCCTTTGGGATGCGTTACGTGCCAAGCGCCGTGAATTAGCAAAGGAACAGAATGTTCCGCCGTATGTTATTTTTAGCGATGTCAGCCTGACAGAAATGGTACAAGCAGTGCCAGAAAACCATCAACAGTTTGCTCTGATTTCAGGTGTAGGAGAGAAGAAACTTGATTTATATGCTGATAAGTTTTTAGCTGTTATCCGTGGGATTCATGAAATACAAGAACAAAACTCAGAACTATCTGAAACTGTTGATGAGACAGTTGCTTTATTTAAAGTAGGTTTTTCTGTCGACAAAATAGCTGCGCAGCGTAACCTAAAAGACACGACTATCTATGGGCATCTTGCCGAGGGCATTGCTTCAGGTGCTATAGAATTAGTTGATGTGGTAGAGCTAAGCGAAAAGGAAATAAATACAATACAAGATGAAATGCTCAGTCTGCCAGCAGAGAAAAACACAACCTTAAAACCTGTGTTTGAGGCTTTAGATGAAGCCTATAATTATGGAATTCTTCGATGCGTTAGAGCGGCGATGGAGATTGAGTAAAATTTTTTTAACGTATAATTATTCTTGAGTTATAAAAAAACAAGCCTTATCTGGCGGTTCCAAATTTTAACAAGGAGATAATAATGAAAAAAATATTAACTTATTTGTTGGAGTGGTTAGTGCTGCGACAATAACATTTAACGAAGGACCATCTGCTTCAGGAACAAAGCTTGAGGGCACGAATTTTTATGATTCCTATGGTGTAAGCTTTGAACCCTCTGTACCTTTTGGATTTGATTCACACTTACTGGGTGATGGTACTGCATCACTAGCAGGATGGGTATTGTGCGCCTCGCTCCATGACTCAGGTTAACCGTCAACCTGATCTTTTTAGGCTTGTGTTTATGTTGTTCTTGAGCATATCCATTCTCTTGGTTATGACGATATCCTCTTAATCGTTTATTTCTATTTACTTCACGTGAGATATTACTTTGGTTTCACCCTAATGTTTTGGAAATCTCATTTTGAGAAGTACTCTTTCTACATCCAAGTTCTATATGATGTCTCTCTTTAAGACTTAAGTGTTTATAGCTCATGTTTAGCTTCCGTAAAGGGAGTGACAAATGCTTACATTACACTTAAGTCTTGTTTCAAACTATCATTGTATTGCTAGCATGTTACATGTAGAGGCTATGCACTTATTATACGAATTCAGGGTTTATTAAATGACCTATTCTTGCGTAAAAATGTATCTAGCGTTTAAATTATTAAAATTTTATTATTAATAGGGTAAATTTATGATAAAGTTCGATTTCGTGAATTTGCTTAATATTTAATAAGTTGCAGATTAAATAACTATAATTATAAAAAGGTTAATATTATATGAAATTATTAAAAAGCGCTGCCCTAGCTGCTACATTGGCATTCTCTTTAGGGCTCATTTCCACACCTGCTAATGCTATCTGCATGGGTATGGCATGTATGTATAATTCAATGACGCCACTTCAGGCTATTATGGCCACTGAACTGTCTGTTGATGAAGTCATGAACCTAGTCGATGAAAATGCAGATAAAGAACTGATTTTAAAGGGAATTAGGAGTACATTAAAGGCAACCAAAGAAATTAATGCAAATGATAAAGTAGACCGTAATCGTATGCGTGCTAATAAATCGATGAAAAAAGCTCGCAAAGCTGTAAAAGTTGATGATTATGTTTCGGCAAAAGAACATTTGGTAGAAGCAAAGAAACGTTATTCGGGCCTTCAGGGCATGCTAGAATTGTCTCAAGCAGATAGAACAGCTCAACAAACCAGCTTTATAAACCGTATTATGGATACACATGATGAAGGCACCGGAAAACGCTAAAACACAAAGAAATAATTAGTATTGGGCACACCCTCAATTCATTGTGAGGGTGTGCTAATTTTTGTATCACGGGTTTTAAATATCTAAACCTTCTCTTAGCCCGGCATCAAAATAGCGGCTATATCAGTATAAAGCATCGCAGGATTCAAGTTTCACGAAATCTGATCCCCTGTTTTAATACTTCCCATCATTTTCTTTACCAATTTTGATGCTAAGGCTCTCGTATCTATACTTAGCATTTTTTTACTTTATCTAATCTGTTGAGCCATAAATAAACCGAAATACTTACTGAGAATCATCAATGATTATCTAACATTTAACCTGGTGAAGTATCTACAATTTCTGTCTAAAAGTTTGCTCCTATGGTGCGATTTTGTTTCGGTGAGATATGCTAATATAAATAGTACCAGTATTAAATAAAATGGAGTAAGGCTATGAGCGAAGTGCTTAGCATTAAAGATTTAATTTGTGCCTATTGGGGCTTACTTCCCACCGTATTTATCCTGCTTATAATAGGCATGCTTAAATTGCCATATATTAAAAATTTATGGCGCAATCAGGGATATGATACACAACCGGTGGGTAATAGCGAACTACGAATTACGCCTGAACAGCGAGTCAAGTTTAACTGTGTTTTAAGTGAAATACACGTGGAAATAAACGATTTTATTTATGCCATTGAGGACATAAAACAGGGCAGGAATAGCATTGAAACATTGGCGAAATATCTCTCTAAAACGAATAATGATATAGAAGCATTATTTACCAAGATCAACGAATTGAATAAGGATTTGCATAGTGACAAGATTAGGTATATCAATAATCATTGGGAGCAAATGCAGTTTACCTCGGTCCTGCTAGACCCTGCAAGGTTATGCCCGCACAGGAACAGATACATCAGCTAAGTTCTCTGGAAGCCCAGGCCGGGGTATTACCTGCCATTTCATTTGTTGTTTGTTATTTGTTGATGAGGCGCCATCTGCAGGAGATTGCAAGAAAGTAATTAATTCCATTGCCTAGGCATCAAATACAGTAGAAGCAGGACTGATTTACCGCTATGACCCAGAAAGGGCAGGACAGTGGCGAAGCTTCTTGGTCATTCTGTTAGCAGTTTATACGGCTACGATAGGCGGCTGGTTTATTGGTGAAAAAGCTTATATTGATATAGACAATATGAATATGGATGCAAAAACTTTATTGATTGTCTTGGCTGCTGTACTGACAGAGGTGATATATTCATATCACATAGAAAAATTAAGCGTAGTAAAGCAACAGGGCTGCCGCAGATTTATGCCGCGAGTGATTGGTTGATCTATTTTAGTGCGCATATAAAGTGATGGCGCTATTGGGTTTGTTTGGTTTTATCTTTTTATCTGATGTTGCTAGCGTAACGAGGATCAGTTCTTTTCTTGTTGGCTATAGTCTGGATAGTTTTATTAGATTGTTTAGTTCGACATTAGAACAAAAAGTGGAAGCGCACTATTCTTCTTTGAATAAAAACCTAGGCGGCTGACTCTTTCTGTTAGTATTTTTATTTGTCAGAGTCTGATCTAAGAGCAGTCTATTTCAGATAATAACTCGTAATTCTGTTTTTAAAATGACCATACCTGAGGAATAATCCACAGCGCTATACAGGCAACTAATAGACTGAGTGGCAGGCCTAGTTTTACATAGTCGCTAAAGCGATATCCTCCAGGGCCAAAGACCATTAGGTTGGTTTGATAGCCCGTGGGGGTCACGAAACTGGCAGAAGCGGCAATCATGACGGCAACAGCAAAGGGTGCTGTGTTGACATCCAGGCTTTGCGCACCACTCATGGCGATAGGGAACATGACAATAGCGGCTGCGTTATTGGTAATCGTTTCGGTTAATAATGCAGTGGCAATATAGACTATTGCCAGCAGTATTAGAGGATTACCATTAGCAATTAACAGGCCCTGGGCAGCAAGCAAATCGGCAAGCCCCACTTTTTGTACTGCCGTTCCCAGTCCATAGGCACAGGCAATCACAAGTAACACTTTATAGTCGATACTAGTACGCGCAATTTCCATATTTAAACAGCCACTAATCAACATAGTACCGGCAGCTAACACAGCAGCGGATAGTATATTCATAGTGCCGCTAATGATAAGTATGACCATTAAGACCATGATGCCAATCGCCCAGGAGGCACGATTATGACGTAGATTTTGGGAGTTTTCTAATCGGCTAACCAGCAAAAAATCCCGGCTATTACGAAATTTAAATAGAAATCCTTTTTGTGCTTCGAGCAATAATGTATCACCGGCTTGTAGCACGATATCACCAATTTTTCCTTTTAAGCGGTAACCATTGCGGGCAATAGACAAAATAACGGCATTATACCGATGTCTAAAGCGAGCCTCGCGTATATTACGCCCGGCAACCGGACTTTCTGCAGAGATAACAGCTTCAAACATACGCCGCTCATGATCACGTCCTTGCAGTTTAAATACCTGATCTGTCGCAATCACCAGACCGCGGATACGACGTAGTTCAACTACTGAATCGACTGCACCCGCAAATACCAACCGGTCATTAGTATGAATAACCGTTTGTGGTGATACAACTGGAATAATTTCGCCATCGCGCACGATTTCTATTAAAAACAGTCCGGGTAAATGACGCAGGCCAGCATCCTGTATGGTTTGCCCTGATAGTTCACAATTCGGTTTCACTAACATTTCTACCAGGTATTCGCGAACATCACTGAATTGCTCAATGGCTCCCTTACGCTCCGAAATTAAATAGGGTCCTAAAACAATAAGATATAGGCAGCCAGCGATGGTTATGGGTAATCCAACTGCAGCAATTGCAAATAAGTCAAAGCCGGGATAACCAGATTGGCGCATTAAACTATCGACAACAAGGTTGGTACTCGTACCGATCAGAGTGCAGGTTCCACCCATGATGGATGCATAACTAAGCGGTAATAGAAAATGTGAAGCACTATATCCACTACGTTTACTCCAGTCTTGCACTGCACTGGTAAACATCGCAACCACAGGACTGTTGTTTATAAGCATACTAATAGTTGCGGCAGGTAACAGCAAACGTATCAATGCTAGAGACATATTCGCAGGCCGTCCCAGGAGCAGGCGACCTAACCATGCAATAGCACCTGTTTCGCGCAATCCTGCCACGGTGACATAGAGTACCGCGATGGTTGCCACGCCTGGGCTGGAAAATCCAGAGAGAGCTTCTGAGGGGGTTAATATGCCACCAATAAGTAACAAACTCAACACACCCAATAAGATACTGTCGGCAGGAAAACGATTGCTGGCGAGCAGAAATAAAGAACACGGAAGTATTAAAGCGACGGCTAAAAGATCAATCTGTATCAAGTCAAAAATCCGTGTAATGAGGCATTATTAGGTGAATGGGCCTAGATAAAATAATTTTACCATGGCTATATTATTAGTGGGTTGCTAACTCATAAAGCCAATAACGGATAGTTTGAGGGAAAATATAAATAAATTGCAAAATAACCTTGTTCTTTATTTGTTCTCCTACTATACTTGCAACAAAACAAAAGGAGAACAGAAATGAATGGTTTAACGCGAAAACAGCAGGATATTTTTGAATTTCTGCTCAATAACCACAAGGATTTTCCCTATCCACCCACCTTAGATGAGGTCTGTAGTGCACTGGGTTTAAATTCACGGGGGTCGTTACATAAACATATTAAAGCGCTGATTGAAGCAGGCCTGGTTGAATCATCTGATCGCAAGCAAAAAGGTATCAGGCTAACGGAACAGGCGAAGCAATATTTACAAGCTAGTGATGAGTCGGCAGGAACTCCTTTTGTGGGTTTTATAGCTGCAGGTAGGCCGATAGAAGCAATTGAACAAATTAGTTATATTAATATTCCCGAGCAGATTAAAACTGATAAGACTTGTTATATCCTGCAAGTAAAAGGGGACTCAATGATAGAGGAGGGGATTTTTGACGGTGACTGGGTCATTATTGAGCAAAGAAGTTGTGCACGTAACGGTGAAATTGTCGTCGCTTTAATAGAGAAATCAGAGGCGACTTTAAAGTTTATTGAGCAATACCCGCATGAAACATTACTCATTCCAGCGAATTCAAATATGTCTGCTATGAAATACAGACCTGAACAAGTGGAAATACAAGGTGTTTTAGTCGGACAAATGCGTAGTTATATTAATTAATAGGAGAACTAAAATGCAACATAAAATTCATATGCAAGATCAAATTACCAATCGAATTGATATGATTATGCAGGATCAACAGCACTGGCTATTACATGCCATAGAAGACTTAGCGACCCTATGTTTTGTGGTGTCAATTGTTGCTGTCGGAATTATCTGGTAAGACATGAGGTATAAAAATTACTTTATTTGCATTAGGAGCGTGCACGAAATAATTTAAGCAACTGACTTGTCTTTTTATCCGTCTTCTGTGGTGCGGAAACTGTTACGTAGCGAGCTATGCTCCTGATTCTATGCCTTGAATGCGAATAAAAACCCTGTGCCAGATGCTCAACTTATTCCGTGCGGGTTCCTTAGTAATCTGGTATCGTTATTTACTTGTTTTTATATGAGTAAAGAAAATGCATCGCAAGGTAATACATGAATGGTTTGACACCACGAAAGGACAGATATTACAACAGCAGGAAACAGCATTTTTGAAGCACTCAATTACTGTGAGTTGTAAGCAGATTATTGTCCAAATCGGTGCTTTAGGGTGGGAAAACGACTTTATAGATTGTAGTTTATATGAGCAATTTTATGTCCTAGATGACGAGCAGGACTCATGTTACGAAAGCAAGCTAGTCAGAGGGTCGACTATCGCCTTGCCGTTTAAGTCGGAGTCGGTAGATATGGTTATTTTGCCGCATGTACTAGAATTTTCTCAACATAAACACCGAGTGTTACGTGAAGTTGAACGTATTTTAAAGCCAGAAGGTAAATTAACTATTCTCAGCTTTAATCCCTGGAATATATACATTAACCTGCAATATATAAAGCGCAGAAAAAAGCATACTCGCTGGTTTCCGGATCTGGTTAGTCGAACACGAATTGAAGACTGGTTGCGCTTACTAAACTTTGAAGTTGACGTGGCTGCTGGGTTCAATTTTGATACAACACGAATAAATTCTGAACATGCAGAGTCAAGAAAGCAGGAACTAAGAGTTGCTGCCTATGGTATTAAAGCGATTAAAAGGTGCTATCATCTTATCCCTTTGACACCCATACGAGACTATCAATCAAAATATGCAATGGCTAAAATAATTGATATTCCAATAAGACAAAGACAATATAATGCAGAGAGTTGAAATATATACGGATGGCGCCTGTCGTGGAAATCCGGGACCAGGTGGTTGGGGAGTTTGGTTTAAAAGAGGCGATACTGAAAAAGAGTTGTATGGCGGTGAATTGGAAACCACCAATAATCGCATGGAATTGATGGCCGCTATTCAGGCTTTAGAAGCGCTAAATCAACCCTATTCCGTGACGCTATATAGTGATTCCAAGTACGTGTTACAGGGCATCACAGAATGGATTGTCAACTGGAAAAAACGTGGCTGGAAAACTGCAGCAAACAAACCAGTTAAGAATGAAGACTTATGGAGACGCCTAGATGCAGCTATGCAGAAACATGAAATAGATTGGCTCTGGATTAAAGGGCACTCGGGTAATCCCGGTAATGAAAAAGCAGATCAATTAGCCAATCAGGGCGTTGATTCACTATAATCCCCGCTAGATAATCGCTGCACATTCCAGGCAGCCTACTATGCAGGATTATGGATATAAGATATTAGTTGCCCAGAAGTACCTAGAGTAGTTCATTAATTTGGGGCGCTTATCAGCATTCAAGTAATGCCAAACTTGAGTATGGTTTATATCTTTGTAGCTAAGCAGGTATAATGCACTCTTTAATTAAGAATGCTTTGATGGAAGTGTGGTTGATATGCAACTGATAGACTTCTGAATTCAGGGCTTTGAATTAACATTATTTGTTGTACAAATACTTGAACACACCAGGAAAAAAGACCCAATGTCAGATGTAGATTTTATCAATGAGCTTAATAGGAGAAGAACCTTTGCCATTATCTCTCACCCGGATGCGGGTAAGACGACATTAACTGAAAAATTATTATTATTCGGTGGTGCAATACAGCAAGCAGGTTCGGTTAAGGGACGTAAGGCAGACCGTCATGCGACATCTGACTGGATGGAAATGGAAAAGCAGCGGGGTATTTCGGTAACCACCTCGGTGATGCAGTTTGAGCATAATTCTGCCATCATGAATCTACTGGACACCCCCGGGCATGAGGACTTCTCTGAAGATACCTATCGTACCCTGACAGCGGTTGATTCAGCGTTAATGGTGATCGACGTGGCAAAAGGGGTAGAGAACCGCACCATCAAATTGATGGAAGTGTGTCGCTTGCGTACCACGCCTATTTTGACCTTTATTAATAAGCTGGATCGGGAAGGTAAAGAGCCGATTGAGCTCCTGGATGAAGTTGAATCGGTACTCAATATTGAGTGTGCGCCAATAACTTGGCCGATTGGGATGGGTAAGCGTTTTAAAGGCGTCTATCATTTATATGAAGATACAGTACATATATTCAGTGCGACACATGGTGGGAAAATCATGCAAGGTGATACCATCAAAGGTCTGGATAATCCTGAATTAGATGCTTTAGTGGGTGATCAGGCGGACGAACTACGAGAAGAAATTGAACTGGTTAAGGGCGCAAGTCATGAGTTTAATTTAGATGCCTATTTAGCCGGAACCCAAACGCCTGTTTTCTTTGGCTCTGCGATTAATAATTTTGGTATCTTAGAGTTACTGAATGCTTTTGCTGAATATGCACCAGCACCTAAAGGTCGGGAAGCAGATCAGCGTTTTGTCAGTGCCCAGGAAGAGACATTTTCTGGCTTTGTATTTAAAGTCCAGGCCAATATGGACCCATCACACCGTGACAGAATTGCATTCTTACGGGTCTGTTCCGGGAAGTTTGATAAAGGCATGAAAATTAATCACGTGCGTATCGGCAAAAAAATACAGGTCGGTAATGCCATTACCTTTAAAGCGGCTAGCCGTACAAACATTGAAGAAGCCTATTCTGGCGATATAATTGGCTTGCATAATCACGGCACCATTCAGGTGGGTGATACCTTTTCTGAAGGCGAAGTGCTTAAATATTCAGGCATTCCTTATTTTGCACCTGAGTTATTTCGTCGTGTGGTTCTGAAAGACCCCTTGCGCGGAAAGGCATTGAAAAAAGGTCTGGTGCAATTAACAGAAGAGGGTGCTACCCAGTTATTTAAACCCTTAAAAAATAATGATCTGATACTCGGTGCAGTTGGGGTATTGCAGTTCGATGTCACTGCATTCCGCTTAAAAGCCGAATACAATGTTGAATGTGTATATGATAATGTTTCAATTAATACAGCGCGGTGGGTTAGTTCCGATAACGCAGAAAAATTTGCAGAATTCAAGAAAAAAGCCTTCGATAATTTAGCCGAAGATGGTGGCGGTTACCTAGTCTATCTGGCATCTAGTCGGGTTAACTTGCAGCTGACAGAAGAGCGCTGGCCCGATATTCAATTCAGTGCAACACGAGAATTATAGTTAATGAGGGAAGTAGGCTTTAGCCTACCAGGCTCCGTTAGTCATACAGGCTAAAAGCTACTCCCGAAAACTGGTGCTGATTTAAATTTGAGCATAGACAAATATAATGAATCAATCCGTAAAATTCGATCTGGATCTGATTAATCGCTACGATAAATCGGGGCCACGTTACACATCTTATCCCACTGCTTTAGAGTTGCATGACGGTTTTACCGAGCAAGACTACCTGCAACAAATTGAATTATCTAATCAGCGGGGTGGCCCTTTATCGCTGTATTTTCACATTCCTTTTTGCGATACCGTTTGCTATTACTGTGCTTGTAATAAAATCATCACCAAAAATAGAGAGCATGCGGAGCCCTATCTAGCTAATTTATTTAAGGAGATCGAGCTGCAAGGTCGGCTTTTTGATAATAAACGTACCGTTAATCAGTTGCACTGGGGCGGAGGAACACCGACCTTTTTAGATTATCAGCAGATGGATCGTTTGATGAATGAGACACGCCAGAATTTTAATCTAAGAGAGGATGATAGCGGCGAGTATTCGATAGAAATTGATCCACGCGCAACAGATAATCAAACGATTAAACAGTTGCGTGAATTAGGCTTTAATCGTATCAGTCTAGGCGTTCAGGATTTCGATCCTGCAGTACAGAAAGCGGTTAACCGTATTCAATCAGAAGCGCAAACCTTTGCGGTATTAGAGGCTGCACGAAAAGAGGGCTTTCGCTCTACCAGTATCGATCTAATCTACGGTTTACCTTTGCAAACGGTTGCATCGTTTTCTGTCACCCTGGATAAAATTCTCAGTGTCGATCCTGATCGCTTTTCAATTTTTAACTACGCACATCTTCCTGCAAGGTTTAAAACACAACGGCAGATGAATGAAGCAGACATGCCCAGTGCAGAAGTTAAGCTGGATATCCTGCAAATGATTATTCAGCGTTTACTAGAAGCCGGCTATATTTATATCGGCATGGATCATTTTGCCAAGCCTGATGATGAACTGGCAATAGCGCAAAGAGACAATAAATTATATCGCAACTTTCAAGGCTACTCGACGCATTCAGATTGTGACTTGATTGGATTAGGTATAACATCTATTGGACGTGTGGCCGATAGCTATATACAAAATGTAAAAGATTTAGCTGCGTATGATGCAGCCATTAAGCTAGGTGCGTTACCAGTATTTAAGGGACTTGTGTTAAATGACGATGATAAACTACGCCGTGCGGTGATTACCCAGCTAATATGTCATTTCTCCTTAAGCTTTGAACAAATTGAGCAGCAATACGCTATTCAGTTTAGAGATTATTTTTCTGATGAACTCACCGTTTTATATCGCATGCAAAAAGATGCTTTACTAACGATGGATGACAGAGGCATTCATGTATTAACAGCAGGACGCTTACTTATTCGCAATATTTGTATGATCTTCGATCGCTATCTTAATGCGAACAGACAGCAATTTTCAAAAGTTATATAAGTGAGGTATTTTTATGACTGAACAGAGCCAATTAAATTCAAAGTGGAATATGAATGCAGCTTTGCACCATATTTATATTAATGAAATAATTTTCATTGCCTTGATATCCCTATGCTTTTTTGGTGAAGTGTTAATAGAGATTTCAGGTAGAGCAGGTGTATTCTACTGGCTATTAATGTCACCTGTTTTCTTTTTCTGCTCTATGCTAAGTGAAAAAACCAAAGCTTTGGCAACAGGTTATGAAACGGAACACTTAATAAAGTACCAAATGCTTTTTTGGGGCAGTGCTTTTTTTGCAATATTGCTGATATTTTTATTGTGGCATGCCGAAATGATGAAAGCTCAGGCAACTGCAATTTCCATCCACATTATTCTGGCGCATACCATGTTTCTTAGCGGCATAGTCTTGGGCTTCCGCTTTTATTTAATCGGTGCCTTATTATTCTGCACCGCCGGATTAACCATCTTGATGGAAGCGCACTTTGCTATCGACTTGCTTATTACAATTCCTTTTATCTGGTTAGGATTTTATTGGGAAAAAAATCATTTATTTCCTACGCTAAAACGAAAAAATGATTTTGTTAAAGATAAAGTCGAAGACCAGGATCATCACCGCAGGGCAGGGGATACGAAATAAAAGCAATTCCCATTAGGCTAGCCAATAACTATAGAGCTGGTTATATAAACACCATACAACAAATCAGATGATCACAATTTCGCCAGAAATAATAGGCTATGTGGCGGGGACACTCACCACTCTTTCTTTTTTGCCGCAAGCTATTATGACACTTAAAACGAGAGACACAGAGTCACTCTCACTAAGTATGTACAGTATTTTTACCACAGGCGTATTACTGTGGCTTATTTATGGCATATATTTGGATGATACCGCCATTATCTATGCAAATGCGATTACTTTGATTCTTGCATCATCAATTTTATGCATGAAAGTTTATAACACGCTGACGCATAAGATGGGGCATGCTTCAAGCAAGGAGCAATAAAGACTGGCAAAGAATGACAGGAAAAAATAATGCAACCGTCTTTTAAATCCTTGAATTATTAATTAAAACAATTTACATCAATCATTTCTGCATAAAAGACTTTTCATTTTCCTCAAAATTGCGTATTATACCAGTCTTACGGAGAGGTGGCTGAGTGGCCGAAAGCGGCGGTCTTGAAAACCGTTGAGGGTTTATCCCCTCCCAGGGTTCGAATCCCTGCCTCTCCGCCATTATTGGCAGTAAGTAATTGTTTATTAATCACTAATAAATATCAATAGCTCCTGGTACACGTTTCAGTATACGTCTCTAACATTGCTTAACCTTATCATCAGGCACAAAAAATCCTAGCCTGGCTGAGCTTTAAAGTTAGTTAATCACATGCAAGCAATTCCCTGATCTCAAGACTTAACCTATCGCTTTTCATTGTAGCCTCTTCATCACCATCAAAACCCACAACCACATGCACAGTTTCACAACGCCTTAGCTCCTCAATAGTGTGACCAGACTTTTCAATACAGCCATTTGCAGTATCGCCACTCAGAAATATAATAGCGACGTTATGTGAGTCATTAGGTTTCATAGCATCCAGCCTCTTTTGCAGTTCCTGGTTACTTTGAATCATTATGTGCAGCCTCTTCAAGTGCTAATATCTGTTCTTGCAATTGTTGCTGGACAAGTGAACTTTGCGGTAACAACTTATCAAGGCATAACTTAATCATTCCAGTATCGCCCTCTAACGCCATTTCAACCGCTTTCTTAGTAATGCCTGCGCTGTTTGCTTTAAGGATGTTTAATGCTGTCTTATCAACACCGGTCCCTAAACGCCCGCCGCCTGTATTGCCTTTAGAAAACTGGCCATTGGTGTTCCTGCCTTCTACAATCATGATTTAATCCGTAAGTTTCCGTATTTACGGGAATTCTATCATTATTTGAATAATGTACATTAATTATAAATGGACTAGTGGGTTAATCTTATTGGCTTCATAGATAGGGTTTTACT
>DUBW01000039.1:16789-21984 GCA_012960135.1 Methyloprofundus sp. | reverse complement strand
ATAAACAAGGCATTATTTGCCCCAGCAATTTGCTGCGGTATCTGTGCCGCTCTCTGTTTTTGTACCGTCCTGATCAATGCTTAAATTGCCGCATTTGTCATCTGTGAATTTTGATGCGGCGTTTATTGTATATGCGGTGCCAGATGTGCCAGACACGGTAAGTGTATAATACTTATCAGGCGAATCCATAGAAGTGACCCCAGAAGCAACAAGGTCCATAGCAGCAAGTGATCCATAGCTTACATTATTTGCACGGTGTTTTTCTTCTGCTAATTGGACTCGTAATATTCCAGCCTTTCCATCGCCCCTTTTTGCACGTAAGACATATTCAGTGTAAGAAGGGTAAGCAATAGATAAGAGTATTCCTATAACAGCAACGACTATCATCAACTCTATTAAGGTAAAGCCTAAGTTGCGTGATTTATTCATAATTAACCTTTAAATAAGTAGCTAATATTTTAAAAGTATAGCATTTTTGACAAAAAGGCAACTGAGTAAAGCTGTAGAATAACTCACAGTAAAAAGGCATTGAAAAGCGTATTGACAGCTGATAAATATCCTTTTTTAAAATAATGGAAAACTTGGTGTAATAGCATGAAAAAGAGAGGCAGTTTTGGATTTACGTTAGTAGAATTAATTGTGATAGTCGCAATTATTGGCATTATTGCTTCAATAGCCGTGCCTTCATTTCAGGATATGATTGAAAAAGGAAGGCTTAAAGAAGCTGTGGAATCATTAAAATCCGATTTAATGTTTGCTCGAACGGAAGCGATTAAGCGTAGTTCTAATATTAATGTTGCTATCGTCGAAAATGGAAGTAATTGGTGTTATGGAATTAATGATGATAATACGGGTTGTGCATGTGGAACAGTGAATGATTGTGGCATAAAAGCAATTGCTGGTAATCAATTTTATGGGACAAGCGTAGGAGCTGATTATGCTCCAACATTTAATTTTAGACGAGGAACAACAACAGCTGGTGGGGCAACGATTAGTACCTCAAATTATACGGCCAGAGTTAAGGTTAGTAATGAGGGGCGAATTACTATTTGTAGCTCAAATTTAGGAGGTTATGATGCTTGTTAAAAATATAAAAAAAACATTAGGGTTTACGCTAATTGAATTAATGATCTCTATGGTATTAGGGTTGATTGTTATAGGGGGTGTTTTATCAATTTATATTTCAACGATTCAGGCAAGTAGCGATGTCGTTAAATCGGCCAGATTAAACTATGATTTAGACTCCGTTATGCAGTTTATGATCAATGATATTAGGCGAGCTGGTTATTGGGGAGGAGCTGTGACCGATTCAGATGTTTCTGCAAACCCTTTCATGGTCGGTACTGCGAATATAAATAGCTCAACAGGCTCTTGCATCTTGTATACCTATGATTTTGATGAAGATGGCGAACTTGATATAACGGGGGGCACTAGTGACGATGAAAGTGAATATTTTGGTTTTAAGCTTGATGGTGATGAAATAAAAGTAAGTGCTGCAAAAACTGTTGACGGTGTTGCTAATTGTGGAGCAGTGGATGGCCGCTGGAAAATAATAACGGATTCTAAAAAAGTTAGTATTACACAATTAGCATTCTCTAACGCTAATTTCCAGTGTTTAAATACAACAACTGATGAGGTGTTTGATGGTTCCTGTGACGCTGCATTTTCTGCTGCAGGTGGAACTGTTGGTAAGTTGATTACTGGAAACGATGCAGTAGAGATAAGGCAAATTAATATTACTTTAACGGGGAATATTGTTAATGATGCTGATGTTGAAAAAACGTTAACAAGTGCCGTGAAAGTTAGAAATAATCGAATTTTTACTCAATAATTTTTTAGAGGAATAGATATGAAAAAGTTATATTTAGTAAAAAAAGATCAACAAAAAGGGGTGGTAACTTTATTTACATCAGTTATTTTAATAGTAGCCCTAACATTATTTACATTTTTGACAGCTAAGACAGTTTTACAAGAAACGAAAATGGCAGCTAATAATGTTAGGGCAGCTCAAGCAATTTCAGAAGCAGGGGCTGCGATGGATTATGCCATTACTTATTTTAACCATGGAGGCTTAGACCATGATAATAATGGCAGTGTTGATGTTATAGGTCTTGCTTCAGCACCGGGTAATTCAACGATTATTTTTAATAATAACGACGGTATATGTACATCAGCAAGTAATATGAAAAGTGCCTTAATTACTGTCACAGGAACAAGTGATGACGGGACTGCCAGCCGAAGTATTAGCCAGTGTGTAGGTACAATTAATATTTTTTCTGATGATGGGCCGCAACAGTCTTTAATTGCAAGAGGTGGGGTAGGATTAACTGGGAATTTCAAAATTGTTAATCGAGTAAATAATACAACAGTATGGTCTGGAAATTCAGTTGCTATAGGTAACTCTAATAGTGCTGCTACATATATATGGGATCATACTCAAATAAGGCCAGACCCTACGGATCCAGCTAATAGATCTATCTTTGAAGATATTACCGGTACCCCACCATCAAATACAGATATTATTTCAACGAAGGGTTTGGGCGTTGGGGTGGATATTGTGGATCAAGATCTTAATTTATCGGGACTTTCTGGTGATGAATTATTTGAAGGTTTCTTTCCTGGGGGGGACGGAGGGAGTCCAACAGGGAGAGAAAAGATGCAGACTCTTGCAAAAGGGGCGGGGCAATTAATCGCTGCAACTGATATTGGTGAGTTAGATGGTAAAGATGGCATCATGTGGGTTGATGGGGATGTTAATAATAATGTTGCTATGAGTGGTGGCGAGTACGGGTCAATTGACCACCCTGTTGCTTTGATTATTAACGGAAATTTGAATGTAGCAGGAAACCCTGTCATTTATGGTGTTTTATATGTTACAGGGCAATTAAATGCTGCTGGAACAGTGAAAGTGATTGGGTCAACTATTGTAGAAGGAACTAATAATACCTCTTTTTTAGCTGGAGAAGATCCAGTTGTTGGTTCCGGTGGGGTGGATCTTACATATAGCCCTTTTACTCAGCACCTTTCACCCAATGGAATTACAGGCACAGCAACGGTTATTAGTGGCTCTTGGAGGGACTGGTAATGTTAAATAATAAGTGGAGAAAGGTGATGAAAATACAAATTAATTACCAACAGGGGGTGGGGCTAATAGAGGTACTTGTTAGTGCAGTTGTGGTAAGTATAGGTCTGTTATCTATTGCTTCAATGCAAGGAAATTTTTTATCAGGCACTGGCGAGAATAAGGCAAGAGCACAGGCTATTGTATTTGCTGAGCAAAAAATTGAAGACTTTAGAAATACTGCAACAAAGACACAATACCTAGCTTTGGTGAGTGGAACTGATACTAAAACGGGTGATAATGCTGAATTTACACGAATATGGACACTTGTAAGCTTAATCGCCCCGGATAGAAAAAGTATTGTGGTAACCGTTACTTGGAGTGCAGGTTCTGTTACTTTAAATAGTGAGCTTGCATGGAATATTGTTGGGAATGCTTCAATATATTCTTCTACAGGAGGTAACTCAGGAATGGCGGCATCCTTGTCATCACCTGGTAGTGATGCTGCAGTTGTTGAGGCCATGGATGCTATTGATCCATCAGCTGTTGCAGATGGGTATGGCTTTCAAATTTATAGAAACGCGGATGGAAAGCAAGTTGTTGCAGATGCATTATATAACGAGGGTGGAGGGCGACAACTAACTTGTGGTCATGTTTGTTTGTCAGTTAAAGGCAATATATATTTACCAAGTGATAGTTTTTTTGAGGTATACGAAAAAATTAGAGACGATGATGTAACGGTTTGTAGTTGGAAGCTTGATAATAATAACATTCCGGTTACAACATCTGAAAATGTGAATGGTACAACTTTTTCAACACGAGAATATATTTGTTATTTTGGAGGGGATTGTGCGGCTGAAACTGCTGAAACTTATGTGGCGGCAGATTGCCCCGCAGACTATGCGACTCTTCCAGAGGTTAATGTTACTGGTGGGTGGCGTGGAAATATTGGCATTGTAGGTTTTGGAGCGAATGGACACGGAGCTGATACTTTGTGTTTTGTAGGGCAAGTAGCGGGAACAACTAGGCGGAACTATCGAACTATTCGGAATGGTACGTCTGAAGAAGGTATAAATACAAACTATCAATGTCATGACTTTTTAATGGTCGTTAATAATGGTAATAGTGCGGATGCTTGTGATGCTTATGTTGGAATTGCAGCGTCTCATATAATAAAAGAGCTGAGTTCTGACGTACCAAATAAGATAGCAACAAATATAGATAGTTGTAGTTCGGTAACGCATTCATTTTCTGGTGTTGTTGCTGGAAGTTATAATGAAAGGTCTAGATTGACTATCTCGATCAGTAGTGGAAGCTGTGTTGTCGGTCCTGTAGGTCCTGCAGGCCCTAATACAACACCGATACCATATAATGAATATACGTGTGAAATTGATGGTACTAATGATGATATTTTAACTTTAGGGGTTTCAAGTGCTAAGCCAAATGCATCACCTAGTCTAACCAGTAGTAGTATCACACTAGGTGTTGAAAATTTAGTTGGAGCAGTACCTGGAGGTACTGGGCCAGACATTAGTCACTAGAAGGGGCTCTTTGAAAAAAAGTAATTGCATATAAATCACTTACTAAAAATATCACCCACTAAGCTAATTTATTTGGTGTGTGTAATGGTCAAGTAAAACAGGATACATTCTGGGACTATTTTTCTGCGGGGAGTCCCTGTTTTTGCGAAAGCTCATTTTGAGCATCCAAGCTCACAACGCGGCAAAAGCTTAACGGGACTGATTAAAATCTACGATGTCCTGATTCGCGCTGCGCCCACTAAATAAAAACCCTAGAGGGGTTTTTATTTAGTGACCTCAAATGGGTTGATGCGCATGTCGGAATACCTTGTATTTTCTCTACGCACAAAGACGCTTCGAGAAAACACCCGCTCCTATCGCTATCAGAGACTAAAAACCTTCACGTCGCTTAAGCTCCGTTTCCAGGATTTTCAGCGATGGAATTCCCGCTCAAACTTTAAAGGTGATTGATAGCCCAGTACGGGGAGTCGCTATTTTTGCGAAAACTTGTTTTGGGCATCCCAGCCCAAGCAAGTGACAAAAACTTAACGCGACCGCTAATGCCTTCAGCGCCCCAGACGTCCTGCGTACGTGCCACTTCGCCACTACCATCG
>DUBW01000039.1:0-16722 GCA_012960135.1 Methyloprofundus sp. | reverse complement strand
AACGATAGAGTGCGTGCTGACCGGGAATTTTAACTATTTTTCTCTTTAACTGACAGTATGTTGATAGCTTTCTCTATGTCGTGGATAAATATCCTTAACTGTTTCTGGTACTGATAGAGCAGAGATTAGTAATCAATGTAATCAGTAACTATTTGAATTTTTATGAACTTTAATATACGAATTCAGGATATGTTAATTTCAGGTGGGTTTAGCAATGAAGAAATGTGGAAAGGCATTGTTCTGTTAAACAGTGTTCAATATTTGCCGCGTATCAGCGTTAGTTATTACATGAGAATAGTTTTATATTGCTAATTTATAACGAATTTAAATGGTATGTAACTGGATAGATTGTCATATTGATAAACAGTACTCACACTGCCCCCAAGGATAGCTAGACTAAATTTATTAATAATTCTACAATTTTAATGACTTATATGCTAAAACATAACTAAAAAATTATTCGTTTTCGGAGTTTGTGATGAAATTACCTTTATTATTTATCTTGTTAGCAAATTTTTTCATGGCAGAGTGTGTCTCAGCTAAATCACCCGCACCAGAACAGGTGAATGGGGCGGTGACTGTAAGCACTAAATATGCAAAAAAACTGTTAAATCAGGGTGTGACTTTTATTGATGTACGCAGAGCAACTGATTATCAAGCCAGCCATATTCAAGGAGCGCATCATTTAGATTTAAAGCTGGATTTAACTGAAGACTCTTTATTGGCCGTTATCAAAAAAAATCGGCCTGTGGTTTTTTATTGTAATGGTGATATGTGTCAACGTAGTGCACTGGCTAGTGAAAAAGCCGTGGCATGGGGCTGGGCAAATGTGTTTTATTATCGCGGTGGGTTTCCTGATTGGAAAAAAGCGGGTTTGCCTCTGAAATAGGAAAAGTTGAGTGTTACTTTGATTCTTGTAGAGTTCAATTGCATAGGTTTATCTTTTAAGAAATAAAAAATACACTAGCTAATTCTACTTAAACCTATAATTAAGGGTAGTAAGCTCCATGACTACGAGCGGTTGTTACCAAATCGGATCGGAGACAACATCAGTATGATAAGAAGGCCGTAGAATGACATCCTAACTAAGGATGTGATTGAAAAAATAGCTTAAAGATGGTTGAATATAAGGCTATTAATACAGGAATATATCTGAGAAAGGAATCTTTTCACTCGTTTTGTCCCCGCATTAAACTTATGTTGCGTGTCTAGCTGCATATAGAGTTTTTATAAGCCTAGACTGCAATACTATTTTCCTTAACTGTTTACAGTATTCATTTATTATCAATATGTTAGAAGTGAAAAATCTGTTTTGCGAACGGGATGAACGGGTATTGTTTGCAAATTTCTCATTTCAAATTAATGCCGCTGAAGTAGTGCAGATTATTGGTCAGAATGGGAGCGGAAAAACGACTCTATTACGCATTTTATGTGGATTGTCTGATGCCTATAGCGGAGAAATCTATTGGCAAGGGAACGATTTAGACGAAGTTCGTGATCAGTATTATCTGGCGATGCTATATGTTGGCCATCTTGCTGGTGTTAAAGGGTCTTTGACCGCTGAAGAAAATTTACGCTGGATGATGCAACTGGATAAAAGTTTAGATAAATGCACAATTGCGACGGCGTTAAAACAAGTTGGCTTATACGGTTTTGAAGATGTTCCCTGTCATAGCTTATCGGCTGGACAGCAAAGAAGGGTAGGGCTGGCACGCTTGTATTTAAGTAGCGCGCCATTATGGATTTTAGATGAGCCCTTTACTGCCCTGGATAAAAAAGGAGTTAAGGAAAAAGAAGCACTGATTGCCAATCATATAGAGGACGGTGGTTCTGTTATTTTAACGACGCATCATGACCTGAAAATTCCGGGCCAAACTATACGCCCGATCAATCTAGACGAGGTTGATCGGGCATGAGGTTTTTTCTGGCAGCTTTAAAGCGTGATTTATTACTGGTGTTCCGGCATCGTAACGACATTATTAACCCCCTGGCTTTTTTCCTGATGGTTGCTGTGCTGTTTCCTTTGGGTGTCAGTCCAGATCCTGCATTTTTATCCGAAGTTGCTGCGGGTGTGATCTGGGTCGCTGCGTTGTTAGCCTGTTTATTATCAGTAGACGGTATTTTTCGTGGTGATTACGAGGATGGCTCATTAGAGCAAATGCTGGTTAGCCCAGAGCCTTTACTAATTCTGGTTTTGGCAAAAGTGATCAGTCACTGGCTGGTGAGTGGTTTCTGTTTGGCAATTATTTCGCCTTTAGTCGCGATGATGTTTTTTCTCCCAAGTGAAGGCTACCTTGCCTTAATCCTGAGTTTATTATTAGGGACTCCGACATTAAGTTTAATGGGGGCTATCGGTGCAGGTCTTACCGTGGGTTTACGCAGGGGTGGCGTTTTAATCTCATTATTAGTGTTGCCCTTGTATATTCCAGTGCTTATTTTTGGTGCTGGCACTGTGCAGGCGGGGGCAATGGGTTTGCCTATACAGGGTTACCTGGCTCTATTAGGGGCTATTTTAGTGTTTAGTATAATGTTGGCACCCTTTGCGATCGCCGCAGCTTTAAAGGTTAGTGTACGCAGTTAGTTTTGTAGCGCTTTGCATTTAGCAATGAGATAAGGATGATATCAATGAAAAAAAAAATGCCCAGGTGGTTTTATCAATTAGCATCACCTAAATGGTTTTATGAATTTACCAGTGCGTTATTGCCCTGGTTTAGTGCTGCAGCAATACTTTTATTAGTTACTGGAACGATCTGGGGATTGGTTTTTGCGCCAGCTGATTATCAGCAAGGAAATAGTTTTCGCATAATATACATCCATGTACCGGCTTCAATTTTAGCACAATCCTGCTATGTAATGATGGCAGTGGCAGGAGCGATAGGCTTAATCTGGAAAATGAAAATAGCACATGTCGTTGCTGGTGCCTGTGCTCCGATTGGAGCTTCTATTGCGGTCATGTCCTTAGCAACCGGAGCAATCTGGGGTAAACCAACCTGGGGTGCCTGGTGGGTTTGGGATGCGCGGTTGACCTCGATGCTGGTGTTATTATTTCTGTATATCGGCGTGATCGCGCTGAACTCGGCTTTTGAAAACAAGGCCAGTGCAGATAAGGCAACAGCGATATTATCCTTGGTCGGTCTGGTTAATATTCCGATTATTAAGTACTCGGTAGAATGGTGGAATACCTTGCACCAGCCGGCGACCTTTACAGTTACAGCAAAACCGGCGATGCCACCGGAAATGTGGCTGCCATTATTAGTGATGGTGCTCGGTTTTTATTGTTTTTTTGCGGTGATCTTAATGAGTCGCGCAAGAGTAGAAGTATTACAACGTGAAAAACGTACCGACTGGGTAAAAAAAGTTATTCAGAATTATTGATTAGCTTGCTAAGCGAGCATAAGAACGAATTAATACTTTATTAAAGGATTGATCATGGGATATTTCTCATCAGTTACTGATTTTTTACAAATGGGCACACATGGACTTTATGTGTGGTTAAGTTACGGCATCGCCTTGGTGATATTTATTTATAATATCTTCTCCGCTTACTGGTTGAAAAGGCAGTATTTTATTAATGCAAAGCGTCGTTTGAGACGTGAACAGGGAACAGTATGACCCCAAAAAGAAAAAAAAGGCTCACTATTATTCTGGCTCTGGTTTTTGGTACTGCTCTAATAGTAGGCCTGGTCATGTATGCCTTGACCGAAAATATTAATTTGTTTTATTCGACCAGCCAGATTGCCAAAGGTGAGGCTCCTGTAGGTGCCAGAATCAGAGCGGGGGGTATGGTCGTTGATGATAGTGTGAAAAGAATACCCGATTCCTTAAAAGTGCAATTTGCGATAACTGATTTTGAGCATCAGGTTGTCGTAGAATTTACCGGAATTTTGCCTGATTTATTTCGTGAAGGGCAGGGTATTATCGCGCAGGGAAAAATGGATGCGCAGGGTGTGTTCCAGGCAGATGAAGTACTAGCAAAACATGATGAGAATTATATGCCACCGGAAATAGCTGAGTCGATGAAGAAAAAGCAGGAGGCCATGCAATGATCCCTGAAATTGGCGAGTTTGCCCTGATTATCGCGTTTTTTTTGTCGGTTGTTTTAGCCCTGGTTCCTATGTACGGTGCTTCGACAGCTAATGACATGTGGATGAGTTATGCCAAGCCATTGGCGATGGGACAGTTCCTGTTTGTCATTATTAGCTTTGTTTGTTTAGGCTATGCATTTTCGCAGGATGATTTTTCTGTCGTGTATGTTGCACAACACTCCAACAGCCAGATGCCAATCCAATTTAAGCTCAGCGCAATTTGGGGCGGGCATGAAGGCTCTTTGCTGTTATGGGCACTGATTCTGACCGGCTGGACTTTTGCCGTCAGTCGTTTTAGTAAGGCCCTGCCGCTAGATATGCTGGCGCGGGTTTTATCGGTGATGGGTATTGTGGCTACCGGCTTTATTTCATTTTTATTAATTACCTCCAGCCCCTTTGCACGTTATTTACCACGCTTTCCTGCGGATGGTGCAGATCTTAATCCATTACTCCAGGATTTTGGTTTAATTGTGCATCCACCCATGCTTTATATGGGCTATGTTGGTTTTTCTGTGGCTTTTGCTTTTGCCATTGCAGCTCTTTTATCGGGCAGAATGGATGCCGCGTGGGCACGCTGGGCTAGACCCTGGACTAATATTGCCTGGGCCTTTCTAGGTATGGGTATTACTCTGGGTAGCTGGTGGGCTTATTATGAATTAGGCTGGGGCGGATGGTGGTTCTGGGATCCAGTAGAAAATGCGTCATTAATGCCGTGGTTAGTCGGTACTGCGCTAGTGCATTCACTCGCAGCGACGGAAAAACGCGGAGTCTTTAAAAGCTGGACTTTACTATTAGCTATTTTTGCCTTTTCTTTAAGTTTATTAGGTACCTTTTTGGTTCGCTCAGGTGTGTTGACTTCAGTACATGCATTTGCCAGCGATCCAGAGCGGGGCTTTTTTATCTTAATGTTATTAGCGGTCACTATGGGTGGTTCGCTCACTTTATACGCGCTTAAAGCACCCAATGTAAAAAGTGAATCAAGCTTTTCATGGTTGTCTAGAGAAGTATTGTTACTGGTTAATAATGTTTTTCTAACGGTGATGGCAATCACGGTATTATTAGGTACCTTATATCCTTTGCTGATTGATGCTTTAGGACAGGGAAAAATCTCTGTCGGTCCGCCATATTTTAATGCCGTATTTGTACCGATCATGTGTACCATGGCACTTGCGATGGGCGTGTCCATTGCTGTTAGATGGCGAGAAACAACACTGCAGTCAGTATTGAATAAACTTTGGAAACCTGCCGTACTGAGTATTCTGATTGGCCTTGGCTTTCCTTTTATTTATGGTAATGGCTTTGATGCACGGGTTTTTCTTGGCATTAGCGTTGGTCTTTGGATTATCAGTACAGTAGGCACCGAATTTATCGGTAAATTTCGCAATACACAGTCGATTACTAACAGACTCAGACAATTGCCGCTCAGTTATTATGGCATGATGGTCGCCCATGTAGGCGTTGCCGTCACGGCGATTGGTATTACTCTGGTGACTAGTTATAGTGAGGAACGTGATATGAGCATGCATAAAGGCGATACTGTCGAAATTGCAGGCTATCAGTTTACTTTTCAAGGTACGCATGTGGTGAAAGGTGCTAACTATATGGCAGACCAGGCAACCATTGAGGTTGTCGAAGATGGTCAGCCTGTGGCTACCTTAAGACCAGAGAAGCGTCGCTACAATGTAAAAAATGCGATGATGACCGAAGCGGATATAGACGCAAGCCTGTTTCGGGATTTATATGTTGCCCTGGGTGAGCCATTAGAACAAGGGGCGTGGGCGGTTAGAATGCATTATAAGCCTTATGTACGCTGGTTATGGCTGGGCGGAATATTGATGGCTCTAGGCGGTTTATTGACGGTAGCTGATAAACGCTATCGCCAGAGTAGTCCTAATCAGGAGGCAACGCATGCCTAGAGTGCTGCTATTTATCCCCTTATTGTTATTTATCATTCTGGCCGGGTTTTTATGGAAAGGCTTAAGTATCGATCCTAGGGAATTACCTTCGGCATTAATCGATAAACCTTTTCCTGAATTTAGCCTGGCATCTTTACAGCAGCCAGACCGAATATTAACTAAACAGGATTTTCTGGGTCAACCCGTGATAGTTAATGTCTGGGCGACCTGGTGTCCCTCTTGCAGACAAGAACATGAACAATTACTGGTAATTGACCAGACGGGTGAAATCCCTATCATAGGATTAAATTATAAAGATGAGCGTGATCTGGCATTGCAATGGTTACAGCAGCTGGGTAACCCTTATCAGTTTAATATTTTTGATGAACAAGGCATGCTAGGTTTGGACTTAGGGGTTTATGGCGCACCAGAAACTTATTTGCTGGATGCTCAGGGTATTGTCCGGCATCGCTACGTAGGTGTGCTAACAGCGCAGGACTGGCAGGAATTAAAACTGATGATCAAAGGATGGGATAGTGTTAAAAATTAAAATAGCAACAGGATTATTAATGCTGCTAAGCAGTTTTTTGCTGTCCGCTGCAATTGATGTATACAAGTTTGATGATCCAGAAAAAGAGAAACGCTTTCATCAGCTAGCCTTTGAATTACGTTGTCCGAAATGTCAGAATCAGAATATTGCAGATTCTAATGCTGAAATTGCCCAGGATTTACGCACTAAAATTTACCAGATGTTAAATGCGGATAAAAATGATAATGAAATTGTCGATTATATGGTCGAGCGCTATGGTGATTTTGTTCTCTACGAGCCCCGGGTAAAACCACAAACTTATTTGCTCTGGTATGGTCCTGGCCTGTTTTTATTATTAGGTCTGGTAGTCGTTGTCCTGATAATACGCAGTCGAAAAAAAGCATATAACGACACGCATAACCATGAGCCATCACTATCTAACAGTGAAGCAAAGGCTCTCGATGCTTTGCTTAAAACAAAACAAGGAAAAAAACAATGATGACACTATGGCTTGTTATTGCTGTCATGCTATTGACCGCAGTGATTATATTATTATGGCCGCTGGCAATTTATAAAGGCAGGAAAAACAATAAGTCTGCTATCTCGCAGAAACAGAAAAATATAAGTATCTTTGAGGAGCGCCTAAGCGAACTAGAGAATGAACAAACACAAGGCAATCTCGATGCGGCTACCTTTCAACAATTAAAAATAGAGCTAGAGAAAACCCTCTTAGGTGATGTGCAATATGCGGCGCAGCCTATCAATAAATCAACAAGTAATGCTAGCATCCAGAATTGGCTGGTTATGGCCGTTATTGCGTGCGTATTCGTGTTGGGTACGCTGGCAACCTATAACAACCTGGGCGCAAGTGAACAATATCAACAATACCTAGCTTTAGCTGATAGTCATCAGCAGCAACCTCAGCCAGTCGCATCTGAAAACTCTGCAGCACCTGATTTTACAACCGCTATCATCGCACTGAAAGCGAAATTAGTAGAAAACCCAGAAGATATGGAGAAATGGTTTCTGTTGGCAAATACTTATGCTGCGGTGGGCGATTTTCAACAGGCTGGTGAAGTTTATAATCGCATCGCAGGTATGTTAGGTGAGCAAGACCCTGGCTATGCAGCGGCAAAAGCCGCTTATGCGCAAATGATGTATCAGGTGGCAGGGGAACGTATGATTCCTATTGTGCAGATAGCTATTAATGACGCATTAAGAGTGGACCCTGAAGAACCTACTGCTTTAATATTACAGGGACTTAATGAGTATCAGCGACAAGCTTATGCCAAAGCGATTGCCGCTTGGGAAAAAGCTAAAGTAAAAGCTGGGAAGGTGCAGCTCAACAATTTTATAGAGCCTGCAATCGCTGAAGCACGAAGACAGTCAGGTGAAGCAGCTCCAATACAACAAATCCAATCAGCCAGCACAACGCAACCAGCACAAGCGAGCAGTGCAGGAAAGGCGAGCATTAAAATTAATCTGGATATCAGCCCGGCATTACGCGCTAAAGTCAGTGGTCAAGACCGGGTATTTGTCTTTGCCAAAGCCGGTATGCCTATGCCTTTGGCAGCGGAGCGTTTACAGGTACAAGATTTACCGATAACTATTGTCCTGGATGATACAAAAGCGGCCATGCCGACTGCAAAAATATCCTCTGCTGAGCTGGTTGATATTACTGCGCGAGTAGCATTATCAGGTAGCCCGCGGGCAACTAAAGGTGATTTATATGTCACGGTAAAACAAGTGGCCGTACGCAAGGGCGTAGAACTGACTTTAGTGATAGATAAAATTGTAGAGTAAAGTGCTAGGGTGGACTATGCTCATCCTTTACCCAATCGTTGTTACCGCTACTGGTCGCTATGCTTTGCAGGATAAGGCACCTGGAAATAAATAAGCGTCCAATATTTGGGCGGGATTTTTGTTTCCAGGTGCCTAAGTCCATAAACAGCCGATATAGGTGGTACGGGTATGCAGACTCTTTTAGCAAATTATCGCCAGCAGATTAATCAATATTATCTTGCCGATGAACTAAGGCTGGTCAAAGAGGTATTGCTTACAATAACGGACTATTCTGCAATAGCTAGCCACCGTCTGGCACACTCTCTGGTTACTGCCATTCGCGATAATAAAGACCAGCAATCGCTGGTCGAAGCTTTCCTGCACGAATACCAACTCAATTCTGATGAAGGTATCGTGTTAATGGAAATCGCCGAAGCCTTATTACGGATACCCGATACGCATACTCAAGATCTGTTTTTACAGGAAAAACTGAGTACAGCGGACTGGCATAAACATCTACAACACAGTGATTCTCTGCTGGTTAATTTTGCTACTCGAACGCTTGATTTTACCGGTAAGATTGAACAGCAATTCAAATTGACCGGCCGGGCATCCCTGTCGATTTTTTCAGAGCTTTCCGCCCGTGTGGGCTTACCTGTTATCCGTGCCATTGTAAGTCAGGCTATGCAGCAACTGGCTTACCAGTTTGTCATAGGCGAAACGATCACTAAAGCGCTGCATCAAGCCAGCCTGAGAAATGATTATTTATTTTCATTTGATATGCTGGGTGAAGCCGCATTAACTGCCAATGATACGGACCGTTATTTCAATGCTTATGCACAGGCTATTGATGTGTTAGCAGCTAGTGCAAATAATACAGATCTTTATAAAAATCCTAGTATTTCCATTAAGCTGTCTGCATTATGCGCGCGCTATGAAGTATTGCAGCATAAACAGGCGGTGCAACAAATTAGTAGTCAACTTTTATATCTGGCAAAAAAAGCGCGTGCCGCTAATATTAGTGTCACTATTGATGCAGAGGAATCTGAACGCCTTGAAATGTCACTGGATATATTTAGTAAAGTATTATCTGAGCCTGAACTAAAAGGTTGGTCAGGCTTAGGGTTAGCGGTTCAGGCGTATCAAAAAAGAGCACTTAGTACCTTGCATTACCTGGCAGAATTATCCAGGGCAGAGCAATGCATAATTCCAATACGGCTTGTAAAAGGAGCTTATTGGGATAGTGAAATTAAACGCGCTCAGGTTAATGGCCTGGACAATTACCCTGTGTTTACGCATAAATCGGCGACTGATCTGTCTTATCTTGCCTGCGCGCAGTTTATGCTTTCAAAGACTGGTGCTTTTTACCCGCAGTTCGCCACGCATAATGCACATACGGTTGCTGCTATTTTGACTATGGCTAAAGCAAAACCTGCTTATGAATTTCAGCGTTTACATGGTATGGGTGAACAGCTTTACCGGCAATTACAGACCGATACACAGGGGGAAATTCCGTGCCGTATTTATGCACCTGTTGGAAATTACCAGGAGTTATTGCCCTATCTGGTTAGGCGTTTATTAGAAAATGGCGCGAATACGTCGTTTATAAATCAGCTGGAAAATTCAGATATAAATATTGAAAAAGTGATAGCCGATCCGGTTGGCCACTTCGATAATATAACTGAATTCTCTAGCAATTGTGTGTTACCCAGAGATTTATATGGCAAGCAGCGTATTAATTCAGCAGGCGTAAACCTGGCCGATCTGGAAGTACTATCTCGCTTACAGCAAGGTCTGCTACCATTCAAAACATACACCTGGCAGGCAGCCCCTTTAGTTAATGGCAAGATTTATACAGGGTCAGAGCAGACTATAATCAATCCAGCTAATAGCCTGGATATAGTAGGCCAGGTTATTGATAGCGATAAACAAGCAATAGCAGCAGCAATCGATGTAGCATCTATTGCCGCTAAGCACTGGCGTTTATCAGCCGTAAATAAGCGCGCAGAATATTTAAACAGAGCTGCTGATTTATTGGAACAAAATCGCATTGAATTACTAGCACTTTGTGTGCGTGAAGCAGGAAAGACCATTAAAGATGCCTTGGCAGAAATTCGCGAAGCAGTCGATTTTTGTCGCTATTATGCGCAATCTGCAGAGGAGTTGTTCTCTCAGCCTATCACCTTGCCAGGTCCTACTGGTGAACAAAACCTGCTGTATCAATATGCTCGTGGAGTGTTTGTCTGTGTCAGCCCGTGGAACTTTCCCATTGCTATTTTTATGGGGCAGGTAACAGCGGCATTAGCCAGTGCCAATACAGTTATTGCCAAGCCTGCCGGGGAAACACCTTTAATCGCCATGCGCTGCATTCAACTCTTGCATCAGGGGGGGATTCCCGAAGATGTGCTGCACTTTTTGCCGGGCGATGGTGCGACTGTTGGGCGGGCTTTATTAAGCGATCCGCGAATTTCAGGCGTTGCCTTTACGGGCTCACTGTCGACTGCCCGCTACATCAACCAGCAACTTGCTCGTCTACCCGTAATTATTCCCTTGATAGCAGAAACCGGCGGGCAAAATGTTATGCTTGCCGATAGCTCTGCACATAGTGAGCAACTGATTCTTGATGCTATACAGTCCGCATTTAATAGTGCGGGTCAGCGCTGTTCAGCATTGCGGGTTCTATATATTCCTGAAGAGTGTGCGGATATTATTATTGCCCGGATTATAGGCGCTATGCAGCAGCTAGTTGTAGCTGATCCGCTAGATTTGGCTACTGATATAGGTCCTGTCATCAGTGAGGATGCAGCCAGGGAACTAAAAAAACATGTGCAAAGCATGCGTGAGACTGCGAACATTTTATTCCAAATAGAACTCAAACAGCCGTTAAATAGCCGCAGTTTCTTTCCACCCACATTGATAGAACTTACTTCACTTGCGCAATTAAGCAGGGAAAATTTCGGCCCTATTTTACATATCATCCGTTATAACAGCGAAGAACTAGAGTCGATAATAGCGGCGATTAACGCCAGTGGCTATGGTTTAACAATGGGAATACACAGTCGAATTAACAGCACGATAAATACCGTGGTTAACAACAGTAAAGTAGGCAACGTGTATCTTAATCGCGATATGATTTCAGCCGTAGTTGGTGTGCAGCCTTTCGGCGGCATGGGTCTTTCGGGTACTGGCCCAAAAGCGGGAGGGCCTAATTATTTGCAGCGCTTTTGCAATGAGCAAACGCTCACGACGAATACTGCTGCCATAGGAGGCAATGCCAGTTTATTGGCAAAAGACCTGAATTAAAATAATATACGTTCTGGTGTGAAAAATATAACTGTAGGGCCGTGCTTTAGCACGCCTTTGTGCAATGATGAAGTGCTACAGTACCTCCTTACAGCCATACATTATTTGACGCAGCTAAGCTTTAAAGACCTGATTTTATGGTAAAACTCAAATTCTCCAAAGCCATGGATTTTAGAATCTGGATGGAAGATCAGTTCAGAATCTTCCAGGATATCCTGTTTAGTAATACCCATTGATTTCATTAAAACAGGGTGGTTTGCCATTTCTGACAAGGTTAATTTAAAGTTCTTGTTTTCAAAGACTATCAGTGTGGCTTTGGGACCCACTACTAGACTTTCAATTTTTTTGTCCCAGTTAGACCCTTGTACATGTAGTAAGTTTGTTAGTTGAATGGGGCCTTTTAGTCGAACCGACTTTCCTCTAAATTGTGTATCATCGTATATTTCAGCCCAACAGCCGTCATTTCTGGCATATACGTAGGTACTCTGGGTAAGCAAAAAAAAAGTAACAGCTAATGCTTTAATAGCATAACCTAGGAGTTTAAATTGTTTCATCATTCTTCCCCTTATGTTCAGTAACAAAAAATAAGTTGTTATCTTATATAATAGGGCATAGTTTCATAAATTACAATAACATGTATCCGGTTATTTTTGAATCGCATTATTATTAAGTAGCCCTAAACGGGCTTGGGTAAAAACGGTTTAAAAGCCAGTCGTTTTTGCTGATAATAATTCGAATCTTTTTTTTTCATTTATAATGGTCGAATAGCTTATAAACCGCAATAATTAGCTGATCGCTGTGGCTATATTTCGTTAATAAGAGAATACATACAAATCATTGTGTTATGAAGATACTGAATGTCTATTTTAATAATATCAATTCGCTAGCTGGCGAAAGCCGAATTGATTTTGATAAAGCACCTATTGCGGATGCAGGTGTTTTTGCGATTACAGGCCCCAATGGTTCTGGTAAATCCAGTATTCTAGATGCCATCAGCCTGGGTTTATATGGCGAGACATTTCGTTTCAAGAAGCCTGCAGAAAATGTCATGACAAAAAATACGGCGGTGTGCTTTGCACAAGTCGAGTTTTTAGTGAGTGGCGAAAAATACCGCTCTAGCTGGCAGGTGAAACGCCAGAATGCCTCACCTGATGGCAAGCTTATGGCTGCACAAATGCAATTGATCCATATTAATGGCGAAGAGCAGATTATTGAGCGTGAAGTGCATAAAGTTTTAGCATTTAATACTGAAATAATCGGAATGGATTTTCGCCGCTTTAGTCGCTCAATTATGTTGGCACAAGGGGATTTTGCCGCATTTTTAAATGCTCTGGATGCCGAACGTCTGGACATTCTGGAGCGTATTATCAGTAATGATATTTATGCGGACTATAAACAGCAGATTCATGTATTGACTCAACAGGCTGAACAGCAATTAGCAAAATTGCAGGGACGTCTAGATGAAATAGACTTGATGTCAGACACTCAGCTTGAAACAGCTGAGCTGGATTTGGCGGATCAAAAATTAACATTCTCGGAATTTAGGCAGGAAAATACGAGTTTGTTGCAGTTACAGGCTGGATTGCAAGAATTACATAAATTAGAACAGGACATTAGCCAGTTAGAACGAACTCACGCCGAAGATCAGCAAAGTGTAGCGCAGGAAAAGGAAGTCCTCACAACTATTGACGGCGCTACCGATGTGCTGGCATTCAAGCCCGGTCTAGATAGTGTTGCCGAGAAAAAAGCGTTGAGGGACCAGACCCAGCAGCAACAAGTCAGTCATCAACAGGATTTGAAAAAAATTGTGGATAAGTTACAGGCTGATGGTGTTGATGAAGCTAAACTAGAAGCTTTGCCTAGACAGGGTGCGGAACAAATCCAGCAAAAGATTGCTAATTTAAAGGCCAAGACGGCTCAACTTAAGATTGATAGACAATCGGAAGCCTCTCTCTTAAATGCACTAGAAATCCAGTTGCCAGAAAAGCAGAAGACCTTGATAGTTGTTGAGAGCTGGATAGCAGAACGAAAAAAAGATCATATTCTTGTTGAGAATATGCCAGAACTAGGACGCTTAAAAAATCTACGCACCCGTAGTGCCGATATTCAAAAACAACTTAAGTCTTATAATAAGTTGCATAAAAGTAGCTCTTCAGCATCCACTAAAAATCTCAAACGCATCTCTGAAGCCGAGAACGAAATTGGCAGCGGTAAAAAATCATTAGAGAAATTAGGGCAAGTGTTGGAGTTTATAGCTGATGGCCATAGCCTTGAAGAGATGATTGCCTTGCATGCCGGACAAAAAGAGCGTGTCGCGAATTTTGTTGAGTTACTCAATTTAGCCAAAGTACATAGACGCTTTGTTAAAAAAGGTTTTTCTAAGCGTTATGAACATTTTGATAAAGCACAGTTAGATAAGCAGATAGCCGCTAAAAATGAACAAATTGAATCGGCGCAAAATATCGCGAATATATTAGGAAAATCTGTATACCGTGAACAATTAATAATTCGATTAAGCGACGATAGGAAACAGCTGGAATATGATACGCCATGTCCATTATGTGGTTCTTTAGAGCACCCGTATTCAAGCCAGTCTCCTGCCGTCAATGATTCACAAAAAGCACTAAATGATCAGTCTGCTACGGTAAAGGTGTTGCAAAATGATGCCAGGCGCCTTACCCATCAGTTTACTTCGTATAATAACGTCAAAGAAAAAAATACCGAACATGCTGAGCGTATTAATCGGGTAAAAGCCGAATGGTTGAGTTTGTGTAGCCGTTTAAATGCAGTCAGCAAAGATTTTGAGATCGATAGTTTTAGGCCAATGAATAGCAGGATTAAAAACGAAAAGAAAGATCAAAATGAAATTGCAGCTTTAATCAAACGCTATCAGGCAAAAAAGAAAGAAACCGCCAGGTTGGATGTCTGGGTGATTAAGAAACAGACTAGCCTGGAAAGATTGCAGGCAAAGCAAAAAGTGCTTGATGAAAGTGGTCAGGGACGACCGCAGGAGATTGTTAATCTGGAATCAGAGTTGGGAACCTGCATGCAGGAAGAAAGTACCCTGACAAAACTGATTAGTACACTATTAGCTGAATTAGGGGAGAAATTGCCAGGCGTTGGTAAAGAAGATCGTTTGTATGATTTGCTGAGTAAGCGTCGGCAAGATTACCAGAGTTACACTTTGCGACAAAGAGCTTTGGCAGATGAAATAGCACAGATAACCACCAAAGTTAATGCCAGCAATGAAATATTACAGTCTCAGGATCAGCAATTTCAGACGCATTTAGCGCTAATCCAAGACCAAGAATTAGCACAGATGTATTTTTCTAAATTAGACCTGCAAGCTCAGTTAACAGGAGAGGAAAAAACAATAGCCCGGTTAGAACTCGAGTTAAATCAAAGGCTTTCTGCTTTACAAGTGCAATTGCAGCAATCTGATTATCAATCTTTAGACAGCGTTCAGGAATTAATTGATTTATCATTGCGTAAAGATGAAATTCAGTCTTTATTGTTCCAATTACAGGAAAGTATTGCCCAATATCCCGCCGAAGTTGAAGCACTACATAAGCAGTTAGATGCTGAACGTATACATATTGCAACTCAGGAGACACTGGAAAGCGTTGCGATAAAGCTTCGCGACAAGAAAATACAAATGGAAATTGCACAACAAGAAGTATCGACATTAGAAAGCAGTTTGCACAAACAGCAGCAATTGCATCATGAAAATGGGCAATTAATCAGACACATCGAGCAGCAACAAGGATCTGTTCAAGAAAAGCAGGAACAACAGCAGAAAATCGATGCTGAGCCAGAGAATGTTTTTCGTCGGCGTGTGCAGAACGCTGTAGCAGAAAAGTTACTACTATTAACAAATAGTTTCCTGGATAAAATTAACGGCCGTTACCATGTGGCGAGTGTGCAAAGTGATTCAGGACTGGCAATAGAAATTATTGATAGTAAACAGAAACAAAGTAGACGCGCGGTGAAATCTTTATCCGGTGGAGAGACTTTTGTGGTCAGCCTGGCCATGGCTTTAGGTTTATCTGAAATAGCCAATAACGGTAGAGCGATTGACTCGCTATTCATCGATGAGGGCTTTGGTAACCTGGATGCAGAGACGCTTTATACAGTGGTAACTACCCTGGAAAATTTAACCGTGCATGGTAAAACAGTAGGAATTATTTCGCATGTTAAAGGTATTCACGAATATATTAAGACCCAGATTGAATTAATTAAGGAGCCTAATGGAATGAGTCGTATCGTTACACAAGATTAGAAGTACTATCCCAAAGAGTATCTAGGCAGGTAAAGATTCTTCTTGATTGGCTTTTTATCTAAGGTTGATTGATTCTGCGATTGTCTGGATTAATCCATTGCCAGGTGCCTAAGTAGGGGGGTAATGCCGGCTCATTCCATTACTAGACCGTATTCACTAACGTCACCTGTTTTAAAATCTAAAACAAACATATCGCCATAGCTAGTATAGACATCCAGATATTTATCCCAGGGGTAAACAGGTTGGGTAATTGATTTAGTCGCTAAGGGAAAAGTGAGCAGGTCAAGCACGCCAACTGAAATTCGTCCTGTTGTATTGAGTATACCTAAACCCGTACCACCGGTAAGGCCATACAATAGATTGGTGCGATTGGAAACAATAATGATATTTTTGGGGATTTCTATCACGCCGAGCGTAATATTGGCCAACGATCTTAGTGCTTTTTCTCCTACTTTGGGACCATAAGGGTCTTCGGTAACTGCTGTTGCATCCACTTCATTTGCATGGCTAGTGCTAGAAAAAGATAGAAAAATACTGGTTAATAAAGCGAAGACGATTGTTTTATTAAATCTCATCAGATGACCTTAAATACATGTTGATTCGTTTGTTTTAGTATAGCAGTTCTTTTTAAGAACTAAACCAGATGAGAATAAATATACGCTTGAGCTCCCCCTGTGTCAGGATAGTTGTCGCCTCTAAAATTAATTAGAGGAAAATAAAATGAGAGCAAGATTTACTCAATCATTTAAAATACAGGCCGTTGAGAAAGCGCTTGAACGAGCCTGTGATGTATCATTAAAAGAGATTGCTGATGACCTTGGTATTGGTCAGTCAACATTAGGAAAGTGG
>DUBW01000038.1 GCA_012960135.1 Methyloprofundus sp. | reverse complement strand
GTGAAATTGCATTGTGTACGTAATACAAAGCTCTTGTCATTGCTCTATATAAGGTAAATAAAACAAGCCAATAATGATGGCTTGGTTGCAACAAGCACACTAGCCGTAGGTGAGTTAGTCTATTCCTGGGAAGATTTGGCGACTTTAAAACAAGAGCCTGCCCACATGGAAGTGAGCTGCCCAATTACAATTCCTGGGTCTTTCAGGTATTAAATGTCGAAGTTTCGCCCTTGGCTGTACAGAACAAAACAACAATTTAGCTCGTAGCTCCGATTGCGCTAGGCTAATCGGAGCTACGAGCTAAATTCTCAACCGTTATGTAGATATTTTTTCGGAAATAACCGTTCTAGCAAGATGTCGTGAAGTTACCGGTACGGGAAATACACCTATAATAAGTGGGCTGGACATTAAGTTTTTTGAAAGTATTTCAACGAGTTATTTTATAAATAAGTCGATTGTGTATTCAGGTGTTCATAAAAAAAGGCTGCGTTAGTTAAGTAACACTGCCTTTTTTATGAGCTAAATTGCAAGTACTTGATTAGAAGGTAACTATCATATCCATAGCAAATTCGACCTGGCTATTGCCAGTATTATTTTTAAATACTTGCTCATCAGCCCAGTCTAAACGTAGTTCAGGGCGTATTTTTAACCAGGGTAGTGGCGTGTAGTTAACACCGAAAGATGCCGCAAGGTAATTGGCTCCAACAGCATTCACACGTTGTGCGCCGCCTTTATCGTTAAACCACTCGGCACGTAACCCTACACTAACTTCATCCATAACGTCATACACAAAGTATTGGTTAATACCAAACCAATTCCCCGCATTTTGTCCAACTGAGGCTGCTTGAATTTGTGTGCCGAAGTCATGTTGGAGTACATAATGAAACTGATCTGTGAAGTCATGTGTTGCAACAATACTGTACATTGTTCTGTTACTGGCTTCAGTATCGCTAATATCACCAGAAATTAATTGCACTGTGACTGATGATGCCTGATCGGTACTCGTCCAGCTAGTACCCCCTAGAAAACTCCATGCACCGGCATTTTCAGTCATATTATCCCAGCCGACAACAGCACCGCCATTAAGTGACCAGTTATCATTTACATCATAGCTGAACATTGCACCTGTATGGGTGAATGGTTCTCCGTATAACATGGTATAGGCATGTGAATAAAAGAAGTTATCTGGAGCAGGTACCACTTCATAACCAATAGTGGTATAGAAATGTCCTAATTTAGCGGTAATACCATTACCAATTGGTGCAAAGATTTCCATATATAATTGCGGCATTGCTATATTGTAATAGCCGCCAGCTTGATTGACCCACCAGCTATCATCCCAGCCGGATGCTTGTGTAAATCTGGCATCAGAACCATACATAAAATCAAAACGTCCGCCAACATCCCATTGGCTGCCATCTTTATTTACGGCACGCTCAACATAGAAGTTTAATTCATTAAATAAAACTTCATTTACGCGGTCGTTAAATCCAATAGGTGAGTTACCATTGGCGGGGCTATTTGATCCACCGTTAGTGTTGCCGGTAATGCCCGCTGAAGCCCACATGCCTACTTCGAAGCCAGTGTCTTTCATAAAAGACGTATCATTAATAAGGCCGGTAAATAGGGTATCAGAGTTGAGTAAATGATCACCCGCATCAGCTGAGGCCTGGAAGCTGGCTACGAGCAGAGCGCTACTAAGTAAGGTTCGTTTAAAAGTTATCTTTTTCATATGTTTAATAGGAATAAGTAATAATAAATAAAATAGTAAAAATCTAATCACGCACATAATGCATGCCAAGCGCGTTATAGTTAAATAAGCATTTATAATGCCAATAATAAAAACACTTAATAAATCATATGGGTATCTGATTTAACTCATTCAAAAACTAGTATTTATGCACCAATATGGCTTGTAAAAGCACTGTATTGGATCGGGTTGTGCTACCAACGTGTGATTTCTTGGTTTGCATATCATATGCTCTGCTTGGCATGCTAAATCTTATTTAGCCGCAAAATTCCGTTTTAATAATATAGTTATATTGCAAGTAACCTATTGTTAATACAGTTGTTTTTGTCTTTATGCAGGCAAGTAGAGGAAAACTTTCAGTTTAAATAAGCCTCAGTCTTACTAGTTATTAAAAAGGGTCAAAAATAAAGTAAATGCATTATTTTGGTGCAGTTTCTGTGCTAAAAATTTTGCATAAAAATAGATGAAAAATAAAAAATACTTATAAAACAGTCGGATGAATTATTTGGCATGGGCTGTGCATGTTAATTAAATGAATTTGTAAATTAATGGAGAGTTCAATGAAATTGATTACTGCGATTGTTAAACCTTTTAAGGTGGATGATGTGCGAGAAGCTTTATCTGATATAGGTTTAGCTGGTGTTACTGTGACTGAAGTTAAAGGCTTTGGTCGTCAAAAAGGGCATACTGAACTTTATAGAGGCGCTGAATATGTTGTGGATTTTTTGCCTAAAGCAAAAATCGAAGTAGCTGTTTCTGATGATTTAGTTGATCAGGCATTAGAAGCAATTGCTAATGCGGCTAATACAGGAAAGATTGGTGACGGAAAACTATTTGTGACCAATTTAGAGCAGGTTATCAGAATCCGTACTGGTGAAACCGGCAATGAAGCAATATAAAATAAAATTAACAGAGGTAATGAAGTGGATAAATTAATTGAATTAAGTTACGCATTAGATACGTTTTATTTCTTGATTAGTGGTGCTTTTGTCATGTGGATGGCAGCAGGATTTTCCATGCTGGAAGCCGGGCTGATCAGAGCAAAAAATACCACCGAGATTTTAACCAAAAATGTCGCGTTATTTGCAATAGCCTGCACGATGTATATGCTCTGTGGTTATAATTTAATGTACCCGGCAGATGCAGTGAATAGTGTCTGGCCTGGGATCAGTTTTTTACTGGGTGAAGATCATTCGGCTGCTGATGTTTTAGCGAGTAATGGCGAGACTTATTACTCATCGATGGCTGACTTCTTTTTTCAGGTAGTCTTTGTGGCAACGGCAATGTCTATTGTTTCAGGGGCTGTCGCAGAGCGTATGAAATTATGGGCTTTCTTAGTTTTTTCAGTGGTGATGACCGGTTTTATTTATCCGCTTCAGGGTTACTGGAAATGGGGTGGTGGATTTCTTGATGAAATGGGCTTCCTGGATTTCGCTGGCTCAGGTGTCGTACATTTATGTGGTGCAACTGCAGCATTGGCAGGTGTAATGTTATTGGGCGCACGTAAAGGCAAATATGGTAAAAATGGTGAAATTTATCCGATTCCTGGTTGTAATATGCCATTAGCAACGCTGGGTATGTTTATCTTATGGATGGGCTGGTTTGGTTTTAATGGGGGTTCTGAACTTAAAATTTCTGATATTGGTGAAGCAAATGCAGTTGCACAGATTTTTGTTAATACCAATGCTGCTGCGGCTGGTGGGGTAATTTCTGCTTTAATTACGGCGCATCTTTTATTTGGTAAAGCCGATTTAACGATGACTTTAAACGGCGCTTTAGCAGGTCTGGTTGCGATTACCGCAGAGCCTTTAACCCCCACACCGCTATTAGCGACAGTCATTGGTGCTATCGGAGGTTTCCTGGTGGTGTTTGCTGTGATTAGTCTGGATAAAATAAAAATTGACGATCCAGTTGGTGCTATTTCTGTGCATGGTGTAGTCGGTATCTGGGGCTTGTTGGCTGTCTGTCTCTCCAATGATGATGCTAGCCTGACAGTACAATTAATTGGTATCGCAACTATCTTTTCTTTTGTCTTTATTAGCAGCTTGATTACCTGGTTCATTATTAAAGTAGTGATAGGCTTACGTGTTAGTAGTAAAGAAGAATATCAAGGTGTTGATTATTCTGAATGTGGAATGGAAGCGTACCCGGAATTTACAAGCACGGGTAAGTAATAAACACAGATAGGTAATATATACTCTACACGACTACCTTTTTGGTATTCTATGGGTTGAGTTTTGCTGATAGCAATGTTGCTGAACTAGTTGTGTAGCTAGCTATGGGGCTATTTCAGTGCCTTGCTATCAACAAAAATCAACTCAATATAAAAACGAAAACATCCCCGGACGAAGTATAAGTTGGGCAGCTTTTGCCCAATGAATTCTAATAATAAGGAATTCAGGCTTTTGTAGTGCGGTGCTTTAGCCCGCCGATATTGAGCATTCAGTGGGCTAAAGCACCGCACTACATTTGTTAGTGAATATTCTGGATTGATAGTGGTCGTTTTTGAATTCTCAATTCTCGTCCCCAAGGAGTGTTAGCGAAGCAAGAAAATGAGATCGACAGTCCTGAAAATTAAAGGGCGCAATATAGGTAGGTATATTGCGCCCTTTTTTATCTTAATAATAGCAATGGTTTCTTGGTATGCAGCAGCATTTTTACCGTAAAACTGCCGAGTAACATTTCTCTTAATCGAGTATGGCTGAATGCACCCATGATGGTTAAATCAATCGCATGTTTTTCCTGATAAGCACACAATTCCAGATCTGCTTTGCCTGTTAAAGAAGCGCTTATAAGCGTCAGTTCATTGGCGGTTTTAAGTTTTTTACTTGCTTGTTGTAGCAGGTTTTCTGCATTGGCTACATTGTTGTTAACACAGACTAAATGGCAGGTCAGTCCTTTATATAGCGGACTTTTTGCGACCATCTCTATTGCTTTATCAGCGGCTTCGCTGCCATCATAGGCAATCATAATGCGTTGTGGTTCTTGAAAGGAGCTGTTGACTATCAAGATGGGGCGATGCAGGGAGCGAATAACTACTTCCAGTTTGGCTCCTATTTTATTATTTTGGTTGTCATGCACTTGGCCTCGAACACCGAGAACTAATACGCGTATGTTATCTTCTAGCTCAATTAACGATTCAATTAGCCCGCCATGACGCTTACTACAGATTGGATTAGATATTCCGGCCTTGATTACGCGATCTTTTGCAGCCTGTAACAATAATTTACCTTTTTGCAATTTGAGTTTACTTTGTTGTTGCTCCAGGTCACTGATTTCTTCCAGCAAACTCTCCTGACTACCCAATCCGATATTTCCAGATAAATCAGTAGTAACAGCTGTTTCATGATGATGATTAATCGTATGCAATAATTTTAACGGAGCGTCAATGCGCTGAGTAATCCAGACGGCATAGTCGCAAACGGCTTCAGTGAGTATCGATCCATCAATACAGGCTAGTACAAGTTTCTGCGTGTGTTCTGGTAGATTATTGTTCATTAGTGTCCCCCCATAACTTTTTTAATTTCTTCAGGATTATCATGCATTCCAAACCGATCCACAATAGTTGAGCTTGCATCATTTAAGCCTATAAGTTCAACATCAGCACCTTCCCGGCGGAATTTAATCACCACTTTATCCAGCGCGTCTACCGCGGATAAATCCCAGAAATGTGCGTGAGTCAGGTCAATAACAACGTTATCGACGACTTCTTTAAAGTCAAAATTACTGGTGAATTTATCAGCTGAATTAAAGAATACTTGACCATGAACAACATAAGTACGTGTTTCATCATCGGCGCTAATCACTGATTCTACATACATGAAGTGGGCAATTTTGTTAGCAAAGAAGAGTGAGGCCAGCAGAATACCGACAAAGACACCATAAGCCAGGTTATGTGTCCAGACTACGACAATAACAGTCATCATCATTACGATATTTGCAGAAAGAGGATGTGATTTTAGATGAATGATTGAGTCCCAGCTAAAGGTTCCGATTGAAACCATGATCATAACAGCGACCAAGGCTGCCATGGGAATATACGAAAGCCATTCGTTGAGAAAAACCACCATAACCAGTAAAAATACGCCGGCAATCAATGTGGATAAACGTCCACGCCCGCCTGACTTGATATTAATCACTGATTGGCCGATCATCGCACAACCCGCCATGCCGCCTAATAAACCTGCACCTATATTGGCAATGCCCTGGCCTTTACATTCGCGGTTTTTATCACTGCTAGTGTCGGTTAAATCATCAATAATCGTGGCTGTCATTAGAGACTCTAACATGCCGACTACTGCCAAGGCAGCAGCATAAGGGAAAATGATTTGCAGCGTTTCAAGAGTTAAAGGGACTTCGGGCCATAAAAACAGGGGTAGTGTATCAGGCAAATCCCCCATATCACCGACCGTGCGTATATCCAGATCGAGATACATTGAAACCAATGTAAGGCCAATAATACAAACTAAAGGAGAAGGAATAGATTTACCAATAAAAGGAATATAGGGAAATAAATAAATAATGCCTAGTCCAGCCCCGGTCATTGCATAGACGTGCCAGGTGACGTTCGTCAGTTCAGGCAGTTGCGCCATAAAAATAAGTATAGCCAGCGCGTTAACAAAACCAGTTACCACCGAACGCGAAACAAAACTCATCAGGCTACCTAGTTTGATATAGCCTGAAATGATTTGCAAAACACCGGTTAACAGAGTCGCAGCTAATAAATACTCGAGGCCATGATCTTTCACCAGTGTGACCATGAGCAATGCCATGGCTCCAGTTGCTGCACTAATCATTCCTGGTCGGCCGCCGACAAAAGCAGTAATAACGGCGATACAAAAAGAGGCATATAGGCCAACTTTGGGGTCAACTCCGGCAAT
Organism: Methyloprofundus sp.; assembly: GCA_012960135.1. Taxonomy (GTDB): domain Bacteria; phylum Pseudomonadota; class Gammaproteobacteria; order Methylococcales; family Methylomonadaceae; genus Methyloprofundus. The sequence continues at coordinate 15,440 of DUBW01000038.1, read as the reverse complement.
AATTGAAAAAGCGATGGCTTCGGGAATAAGCGCGAGAGCCACAACTGTTCCGGCAAGTACATCGCCTTTGATATTGCCTAGCCAGTCTTGTTTTTTAGAAAGTAAGAGCATGTATACCTTGTGTAGTGATAAGGAGCAGAGATTTAATAATATTAGGATCTTGACTTGTCCTTTTGCCCGTTTTCTGCGTTATAGCAATAGTTGCGTAGCTGGGTACGCCTTGAAAACGAATAAAAGTTCTGCATCAAACTTACCTTTATTTATTAAATCCTCACATCCTAAGAATGTGTAATGAAAGGGTTCATTACTATAAAAAATATAACCGTCTATGATACCAACTACTGACAAGCTGGATGAAGTTATTTTTATTTCCTGGAGAAATAAAAGTAGAAATTATGCTATAAAACACTTTGTCTGCAATCGAGCGTTATTTTTGTGTAAAATGAGCTTTCATCTTTTTTATTTAATATTAAGGTAGGTACTATGAAGTTAATCACTGCAATTATAAAACCGTTTAAACAAGATGATGTACGTGATGCATTATCCGAAATAGGAATTGCTGGAGTAACTGTTACCGAAGTAAAAGGTTTTGGCCGCCAAAAAGGCCATACCGAATTATATAGAGGTGCTGAATATGTGGTTGATTTTTTACCCAAAGTAAAAATGGAAATTGCGGTAGCTGAAGATGTAGCGGAACAGGCGGTAGAAGCTATTGTTAAATCAGCAAACACAGGTAAGATCGGGGATGGAAAGATTTTTGTCACAAATCTGGAGCAAGTCATACGTATTCGCACAGGCGAAACGGGAAATGAAGCTATTTAACATGAGTATTAAAATGAATTATTTAACTAATAGAAACACAAGCTTATTAATAGTTTTACTATGTCTACCTAGTTTAGCCTGGGCTGATGAACTTAATCAAGCGAATACTGTGTGGATTTTAACTTCCACAGCCTTAGTCTTATTTATGACCTTGCCGGGTCTGTCACTTTTTTATGCAGGGTTGGTTCGCAGTAAGAATGTACTTTCAGTCTTGATGCAGTGCTTTGCTATTGCCTGCATGATTTCAATTATGTGGTTAGTAGGCATGTACAGCTTGATTTTTACCGATGGTGGGGCAGCGCAGCCGTTTATCGGTAGCTTGTCTAAAGCTTTTGTTCCCGATATGGGCCCAGATAGTTTGACAGGGGACATTCCTGAAGCAGTATATTTTATGTTTCAGATGACCTTTGCCATTATTACCCCAGCTTTAATTGTCGGTGCTTTCGCCGAGCGGATGAAATTCTCTTCCATGATGCTCTTTAGTGCGCTTTGGGCATTGCTGGTCTATGTTCCAGTCTGTCATTGGGTATGGGGCGGCGGCTGGTTAGCTGATATGGGTGTCATGGATTTTGCTGGTGGCATCGTGATTCATATTACCGCCGGTGTGTCTGCTCTGGTTGCGGCACTTGTTATGGGTAATAGAAAAGGTTTCCCCACGGTAGCAATGCCTCCGCATAACATGCCCATGGTTGTCACCGGAGCCGGGATGTTATGGGTAGGCTGGTTTGGATTTAATGCGGGGAGTGCATTAGCGGCCGATGGCTCGGCTGGAATGGCGATGTTGGTTACACATATTAGTGCTGCTGCAGGCTCATTAACCTGGATGGTTATCGAATGGGTTCGCTTTGGTAAGCCTAGTGTCTTAGGTATCGTAACTGGTATGGTTGCAGGGTTAGGTACAATTACGCCTGCGTCTGGTTTCGTTGGCCCCGCAGGCGCGTTGTTCATTGGAATAACCGCGGGTATCGTTTGTTTTTATGCGGTACAAATTATCAAGCGCCATTTACATATAGATGACTCTCTTGATGTCTTTCCGGTGCATGGTGTCGGAGGCATAGCCGGTTCGATATTAACAGGTGTATTTGCGGCTGAGAGTCTTGGTGGTCGAGGCTTGGGCGATGTTACTATCGCTCATCAAGTGGGAGTCCAAGCACTAGCAGTAGGGGTGACAATTATCTGGACTGTGGTTTTTACTTACATCATTTTAAAAGTACTGGATGCCATAATGGGCTTGCGTGTTTCTGAAGATCAGGAAGTAGAAGGTCTGGATGTCGTCATGCATGAAGAAACAGGTTACCATAATATGTAATCAGTATGGTGTGTAGTGCGTGTTCTGTAAAGTAGAGTGGCCAATAGCCACTCTATCCTAAAATTATGTCGGCGTTTTATTAATTTTTTATAGCAGATTTTTTTAGCTTTTATGGATACTAGCCAGATAATTGAAAATTATCGTAAACCAGCACTGATTACGTTCGCCGTGCTGTTGTTATATACATTAGTCGGTTTCGTTGTGTTGCCTAAGTATATGCAAAGTAAGCTGCCTGATCTAATAGAAACCGAGACAGGACGAAAAGCATCACTGGAACTTGTCGAATTCAACCCCTATTCTCTGGAATTAAGTCTGCAGGGTTTTTCCATGCAGGAAAAAGACCAGCAAACTTTTGTTTCCTTTAAAGAACTTTTTACCAATGTTCAGGTCTGGTCTAGTATCAGAAATTTGACGCTGGTTTTACAAGATCTCAGGCTTACAGAGCCTTTTGTCCGCATAGAATCATTAGCAGACGAGCAGTATAATTTTAGTGATTTATTGAGTAATGACAAGGAGCTGCCGCAGGAAGAAAAAACGGAAGAGCCAGAAGGTATTTTCCCTATTATCATTAATAATATAGGTCTTGTTGACGGACAATTTGTAACCATTGATGCGCTAAAAAAAGAACCTGTTAATAAAACTATGCGCAATATCAATCTGCGCCTAGTCAACTTTAGTACCTTGGTTGATAAAGACGCAGAATTAGGCTTTTCCATGGGGTTAAATAGTGGTAGCAAGCTACATTGGCAGGGTAATTTTGGAGTTAATCCTATATCATCTACGGGGCATATTACAGTAGAAGGTTTAAAGTTTAATGATGTTTGGAGCCTATTTTTACAAGATTTAGTGCATTTTAAATGGACAGCAGGGACTCAGGATATAGCCTTTAACTATGAGCTTTCATATCCAGCAGAAGAATTGTTGTTTAATTTAAGCAAAGGTCAATTGCTTACCAAAGGTCTTAGTTTTGTGGGGGCACAAAATACTCAGGAATTTTTAAAAATTCCTGAGTTGAAGATTGAAGGGCTTAGCTTTGACTTAAATAAACAAACGATTGATATCGAAAAAATAGCATCTAACGCTGCTGATTTTAAATTGTGGTTTGATCAAGCTGGCGAGTTAAATTTCCAGACCGTTTTTGCAACTGAAGAAAAAGAGCTGGAAATAGAGAAAGAAGGTGCTCAGGCTGAGCAGCAAGAAGCAACACTGCCCTGGGACATTAATATTCAGGATGTCGCCCTGAATTCAACAAAAGTTAACCTCAGCGATAAACGCAATAAAGAACCGGTTTTAGTCAATATAGCAGCCCTGGATCTGGGTATAAAAAACTATCATCTATTAGCAGGTAAATCCGTACAGATCACTGCAAATCAAGGTTATCTAAATCTTCAGGAACTGGTTTTATCCACAGACAAAGAGGCTGAACTAGTCAAAGTTCCCTCAATAAAGATCAGTGAAGTTGACTTTAATTTACAGGATAAGAAAGTCAAAATACAAGCCATTAATACTAGCGATGCGCTGATCAAATCGTGGCTGACAAAAGAGGGTGAGCTTAATTATCAAAGCTGGTTTGTCGCTGACTCAACACCTGCAAAGCAAGACTTCAAAGGCGGACAAAATACCGTGCCAGAATCTCCCTGGTTATTAGAATTAGCAGAATTTAAAATCGCTAATTATGCTGTTGAGTTTAAAGACGATACGCAGGCTGAACCGGTTAGCTTAAATTTATCGGCTTTGAATTTTTCGGTGACCGAGGTTAATACTCAGCAAGGAACGCGATTACCGGTTTCGTTTAGTTCGCGATTTAACAAACAGGGAGAGATAAAAATATCCGGCCATTCTGTTTTAGAGCCCTTTAATGCGGACCTGGATATAGCTGTTAGCAATGTCGGGATTGATAGCTTTGAACCTTATATTAATCAAGGCGTACGTCTGGATGTTATTGGCGGTAATTTTAATACGCAGGGTAAATTGGTGATTTCGCAGGCTAAGCAAGCCGATCTTAAATTGCAATATAAGGGACAAATTGATATTAAAGCGTTGCATACTCGCGACCAGATTTTAAAACAGGACTTTTTGAAATGGCAGAAATTAACATTGGCAGGCTTGGATTTTAATTTAACCCCAGGCACGTTAAAAATTAAATTAGTCACTTTAGAAAAGCCTTATATAAGAGTGATCATCAAGGAAGATAAGACTACCAATATTAATGACGTTATCATTTCCAGCAAGGATGATAAGAAAAAAGCAGCGGCAAAGAAAACAGGCTCAGTTAAAAAGTCAGTAAGTCCTTTTGTATATCAAATTGATAAGATCAAGGTAAGCAAGGGTGAGTCCGATTTTTCAGATTATTCACTTATTTTACCTTTTGTCGTGTATTTAAATGATTTAGGAGGGGGGGTAGATAGTATTTCCTCAAACCAAAAAACACAAACCAAGGTAGATTTAAAAGGTAAGGTTTTTGATTTATCACCCGTTGCAGTACATGGAGATTTTAATGCGAGTCTGGAAAAACTGGATATTGCAATGGAATTTAGAAGTTTTCCTCTACCGTTTCTATCCCCTTATATGGTTGAGTTTTCTGGCGATAAGATAGAAAAGGGCACAATGTCGCTAGATTTAAGATATCAGGTTAAAGATAAGCAACTCACCGCAAGTAATGATTTAATCATTGACCAGTTAGAATTAGGAGAGAAGGTAGATAACCCTGATGCTGTTAAATTGCCTGTGCGATTAGCGGCCGTTCTGCTTAAAGATAAAGATGGCAGGATCAATATTAAGATGCCGGTAAAAGGCAGTACGGATGATCCTGAATTTAGCGTGGGCCGTTTAGTGCAGGATGCTTTCGTTAATTTACTAGCTAAAGTAGCGGCATCACCTTTTACTGCAATAGGAGCTTTTTTAAATAGCGATGCTGATTTCAGTGTTGTTACATTTGCGCCAGGTAGTGCGAAAATAAATGCGCAAGAGGGTAAGAAAATTGATGATCTGATGTCCGCACTGGCGCAAAAAATAGAGTTAAGCCTTGAAATAAAGGGAACCTCCTATACAAATCAGGACTGGCCAGCAATGAACGAGATTGCCTTAAGGGAAAAGTTAAAACAAATACACGCGGATGAATTAAAAAAAACGAGTAAAACAAGGCAAGTTGAGTATATAAAATTATCCGAAGATGAATATCAGCGTTTACTAGCGGACTTATTTATTCAGACATTTCCTGAGCTAGCAGAACGCTCAATCTTTGGTACGCCTAAATTAACCTACCCAGATATGGGTGAGTTTTATGTGGTTGCTAATAATATGTTAACCGCCATGATTGAGCCAGATAATCATAAGCTAAGCATCTTGGCATTTAAACGAGCAAGAAATATTGCCCGTTATATGGTTGAGAAAAACAACGTTGAGCAAACACGAATATTTATTCTTGATGCTAAAGTACTAGATGAGGCTGACAATAATCAGTTAAATACTGATCTGTCTTTGATAGTCCAGTAATACTGTAGAGCGGACTTCAGTCTGCTATAAGCGAATAAATATCCCTACCGCAAGCGCACGGGGTATTAAGATGAATTGCCCGAAATAAAAGATTACATCGCAATGTTTTTTTAACGCGGCAAACAGTGGGGAATATAGCCCCAAGGGATTTAACTTGCGGACTAAAGCCCGCTCTACAAGAATCTTGCCGCACGTTTAATCACAGCTACCGAAGAGAGGCTCTGGCGGCAGTTAATCGTTATTGCTTGGCGAGGCCGTGCTTTTGTATGCGATACAGTAAGGTATCCCGGGATAGTCCTAATAAACGAGCTGATTTTGCACGGTTACCGTTAGTGCGTTGCAATGCCTGGTGGATAAGGTCTGCTTCTAGCTGGTTAAGATTAAGACCCACTTCAGGTAAAGCAAAATCCTGATTATTAGCCGTGCTGGTTTTGGTTGCAAAAAAATCATGCGGAAAGTTTTCCGCGTCAATGAGCTGGCCAGAGTATAGCACCGAAGTACGTTCGCATAAATTGCGTAATTCGCGTACATTTCCAGGCCAGTCGTAATTTTGCAGGATTTTAATCGCTTGCTTGCTAAATTTCGGCGGTGTTCTAGAATGCTGTTTGGCAAAATGCTCACTAAAATGTTTCAGCAAATGCTCTATATCATCAATTCTTTCTTTTAGTGCCGGAATTTCCAGAGGGATGACATTCAGTCGATAATACAAATCTTCCCTGAAATTTCCTGCATCAATTTGTTGCTGCAGGTTGCTGTTAGTTGCCGAGATGATGCGTACATCAACTGTATAAGGGGCAATGCCCCCAACGGCTAAACATTCACCACTTTCTAAAAAACGTAATAACTTTGCCTGAATACTGGTCGGTAAAGAGTTAATCTCATCCAGAAATAAAGTCCCACCATCAGCCGCTTGAAAAATACCTTTTTTATCACTAATAGCCCCCGTAAAAGAGCCTTTTTTATGACCAAATAATTCAGATTCAATCAGTGATTCAGGAAGTGCCGCACAATTTAGACAAACAAAAGGTTGCTCAGAGCGGTGGCTATCTTTCTGTATGGCCCTCGCCAGTACCTCTTTCCCTGTGCCTGTTTCTCCTTTAATCAGTACGGTAACATCTGTCGCAGCAATCATGTGAGCACTACGCAGTATATTATCAAATACAGGGGTGTGACTGATGATTTCTTTAAAATTGCTCATATACTAAAAATTGCAACCACAACTAATAACATCCCGATAATTTTCTTGGTTGTTTGTAAATTCGATAAACGGGTAATAAATGAACTCACCATACCTGAACCGGCGACTGCTGGTAAGGTGCCTAAACCAAAAGTTAGCATTGATAGCATGCTGGTTAATATATCTCCTGAGGTTGCGGCTAATGCGAGTGCTGTATAGACTAGCCCGCAGGGAATCCAGCCCCAGACCATGCCAAATAGAAAAGCTTGAGGTAGAGTCGCGACCGGAATTAACTTTCTGCCATACGGCTCAATAGTCTTCCAGAAAAAGGACCCAGTTTTTTCGATATAGGCGAAACTTGGAAACCAGCCAGCAATATAAAAGCCTGCGCCGGTAATAATTAATGCGGAAATTATCTGTAATACTCTATGCCCGTGATCTGCTCCTAGGGGTAAAGTGACTATTGATTCAATAAAACCTATGATCAGGCCTGCCAACATATAACTGAATATCCGGCCAAAGTTATAGCTAAATATAAAAGTAAGCATTTTAGATTTATTATTGCGAATTTCAGGCTTTAAACTATAGGATAAAGTTCCTATGATAGAACCACACATAGATACACAGTGCAGACTACTGAATAGGCCAATAAAAAAGGCAATAAAAATTGGTGAGCTTATAACTTGACTGATTTCCATAACGGGTATAATAGCATAACGTAATTAAGGAGAGATAGGAGCTATTATAATATTATTATTAGTGTGTTATATAGTATATTTGACTAGGTCATATGGCTTAGGTTAATTATTTAAAAAGGTTAATTTAATAAGCTCACTCTTTCTCTTCACCATGATCCTAGAAATATAAGTTGCTCAAGGCTTCTAGCGCAAGCTATTGATTATACAGAACTTAAAAAACACCGGCTTAACCTGTGGGTGAAGCTAAGGTTTGTCTAATTGCGTGCACAATTATCCATAAGCCGACAAAGGGAAAACTGATAAAAAAATAAAAAACCGGACTGGCATCAAAAGCCGCGAGGATATTATTGCCTGCCATTGGTAATGGCAAACCAGACACCGCCATTCCAGACGATTGCGAATATCTATGTTTGCCAACATTATCTGGCAGATTGGAAGAAAACCTGGTTGCTAAGCATGGTGGACATAGTTTTTTAGCGGCAACGACAGTAATAGTTATAATAATACGTGAAATAAAATCAGACAAAAATAAAATGTTACATAAACTCGATCAATTACATTTTGATAACTGTTTTATCCAGGACTTACCTGCCGATACCATTACTGGACAGCACCCTAGACAGGTAGAACACGCCTGTTATTCAGAGGTGACGCCAACGACAGTGAGTGACCCTAAACTAATAGCTTACGCTTCAGAGGTCGCTGCATTATTTGATTTATCCGCAGACGATTGTAAAAGCGAACATTTTACTCAGGTTTTTGCCGGGAACCAGTTGGCGGAGGGAATGCAAGCTTATGCCATGTGTTATGGAGGCCATCAGTTCGGCCATTGGGCGGGACAACTGGGTGATGGTCGGGCGATTAATTTAGGCGAAGTGCTAAATAAAAAAGGTGAACGTTGGGCAATGCAGCTAAAAGGTGCAGGGCTCACACCGTATTCACGCACAGCCGATGGCCTGGCTGTATTACGTTCTTCGGTACGCGAATTTTTATGCAGCGAAGCAATGTATCATCTAGGTGTACCCACCACCCGCGCACTTTGTCTGATTACTACCGGCGAAAAGGTAATGCGGGATATGTTTTATAATGGTAATCCAGAACTGGAAACAGGGGCGGTAGTCTGCCGGGTTGCACCTTCGTTTATTCGCTTTGGCAGTTTTGAAATTCATGCTGCCCGGCAAAATGTCGATTTGCTGCGTGAACTGGTTGATTACACCATGCGCACCGATTTCCCACATTTAGGTGAGCCTAATGCCGAGACTTATCTAGCCTGGTTTAAAGAAGTCTGCGTTAAAACCGCTGAAATGATTATGCACTGGCAACGCGTAGGCTTTGTACATGGGGTGATGAATACCGATAATATGTCGATTTTAGGTCTGACTATCGATTATGGGCCTTATGGCTGGCTGGAAAATTATGACCCGGACTGGACACCGAATACTACAGATAAAGAACAGCGGCGCTACCGGTTCGGCAACCAACCACAGATAGCCGGGTGGAATTTAAACCAGTTGGCAAATGCTATTTATCCATTAATAGAGCAAGTGGAACCCTTGCAGGAAGCACTTAGATTGTATAGCAATACCTTTATCGCATCGTATCAACAAATGCAGAATGAGAAATTAGGCTTACAGGTTTTTGAGCCTGGGACGGACAAAGAATTACAGGATGAGTTACTTAAAATATTAGTCATAGCAGAAACGGATATGACGATTTTTTATCGTAAACTCGCCAATATTTCTACTGAAACAGAGTTAAGCGATGCCGAGTTGATCGATGAATTACAGGAAGCCTATTATCAGCCTGAACAATTAACTGAGGCAATTAAAGCCCAAATAGTCTCATGGCTACGTCAATATATCGTCAGGGTACAGGAGGATAAAACTGATGATATGCGCAGAAAAGAGGCGATGAATTCAGTTAATCCGAAATATGTACTCAGGAATTACTTGGCTCAATTGGCCATCGACAAAGCAGAACAGGGTGATAATAGTATGGTGAATGAACTATTAGAAGTATTACGTCACCCCTACGATGAGCAACCCGAACACCAAGCGTGGGCAGAAAAAAGACCCGATTGGGCGCGCACCAAAGCAGGATGCTCGATGCTGTCTTGTAGCTCTTAATCAATCTGTAGGCTGGGTTAGATTATCCAGCGTAGCGCAGATAACGTAACCCAGCAATAGACTACTCAGATTACGATCCAACAATGACAGAAACAAATATGCAGGTTGCCCAAGGGCAATTTAATATGCAGCGCTTTCCAATAGAAAAAAACCAGAAATTGCGCGCCTGGGATGCAGCAGATGAATATTTGTTAAATGATCTTGCAGCTAAATTGAAACGCGTCGAAAATCCACGGATACTGATAATCAACGATAACTTTGGCACACTAGCCGTCGCTTTACATGCATTTAGCCCGTATTGTATCTCTGATTCTTTTATCTCTTTGACCTCAACCGCCGAAAATTTAGCGCAAAATAAGCTACCGGAAAATGGTGCACAGTTATTGACTAGCCTGCAACAGCCAGACGGGGAATTTGATTTTATCCTGATTAAAGCACCTAAAACTGTAGCGTATTTAGAAGATACTTTAATTCGCCTGCAAGCACGATTAAAACCAGATACACAGTTAATTGTTGCTGGCATGGTTAAAAATCTACCCGCTTCAGTCTGGCGAACTGTGGAACTGTTAGTGGGGCCTACAGCACCGTCAAGAGCAGTTAAAAAGGCGCGGTTGATTTATGCGCAGCCGGATTCTCAGCGTAATATTCTGGCAAATCCCTACCCAGTCACTTACCAACTTGAAAATACCGACTACCAGATTAGTAATCATGCCAATGTCTTTTCACATAAAAGTCTGGATATAGGCACGCGGTTTTTTCTGCAACACTTACCCCAGGATAATAAATACCGGCAAGTAGTCGATCTAGGGTGTGGCAATGGCGTAGTCGGCTTAATATTTGCAGCAAACAATTCTGGTGCCCAGTTGCATTTTATTGATGAATCCTATATGGCGGTAGCGTCAGCACAGCTCAATTTTGAACGCGCATTTCCAGCCCGAAAAGCAAGCTATACTGCAAGTGATGCATTAAGAGATTTGTCGCCTGACTCCGTAGATCTGGTTTTATGCAACCCGCCTTTCCATCAGCAAACAAGCATAGGCTGTCATATAGCCATGCGTATGTTTCAACAGGCAAAAAACGTATTACGTTCTGAAGGTGAGCTCTGGGTAATTGGCAATCGCCATTTAGGCTATCAGACTAGTCTGAAAAAATACTTTCCCACAGTAGAGTTAGTCGCCTCGAATGTGAAATTTATTATCCTTAAAGCCAGCTGTTAAAGGAATCTGTAGTGCAGATTATTAAGTCGCCAGTGGCTGTAGAAGAAAACATCAAGAAATCACGCTTTATAGGCTTGCTATATCCTTGTAGCAGTGAAGCCGAAGTGCAGGTCTATTTAACGGACTTGCGAGCTGAGCATGCATCCGCGAACCATATCGTATTTGCCTACCGTATCAAGACAGACAAGGGAACTGTTTGCCGTTTTTATGATGCTGGCGAGCCCTCGGGAACAGCGGGGAAACCAGTTTTTAAATACATAGAAGGGCATGACCTAATCAATATACTGTGTGTAGTCGTTCGTTATTTTGGTGGCATTAAATTAGGCGTAGGCGGCTTAACGCGCGCTTATGGAAAAAGTGCCAAACTCGCCATACAAGCCGCTGAAGTGGTTGAGTATATTGAGCTTACTACGCTGTTATTTATTCTAGATTATAATCAGTTGCCATCATTTGAATACACATTACACAAGCATTATGGCAAAATTATTAGCAAGGATTTTACAGGACAGGTTAAATTTCTGGTGCAATTACCCGAAAGTCAGACGGATGATTTTTTACAGCTATATCCAGGTGGGGTTTATCAATAGCTAACTGGTTTATATGGGTTTTTCTGATTACGAATAACTCTCAGCCATAGCATTCATAGTTCCATAAGTATTCGCAGTATAAAGTTCAATAGGTGGGGTGCTTGCATTGGTATTGCCTCACGTAGGCTAGCCTACGCCCCAATAGTAGAGCTAAAACATGCAGGAATGATGGAGTATAGCTGAGAGTTATTGGTAATCAGGTAGGTTTATGTGGACTAATTATCGACAAGCGATGAAATAACTAAACAAATTGCTCTTAGTTGTAAATTTTTTATATGCCAAGCACGAGCTTTGCGCCTTCATTTAAAAAACCAATATGCTTTGGACTTAATTTCCCCACTTGTTCAGTCAAAAATGATTTATCTAAGGTGATTAACTGGGAAACATATACAACAGAATCACTATTCAGGCTCGAGTGTTTCTTCAGGATTTTAAAATTACCTGGAGCATCTGCTAAACGAAGATTAGAAGGAACAACCACTACTACAATTACTGTTTGAATGAGACTTTGATTAAAAATATTTGCAGAAATCATGATAACTCGGCGGTGATAGCCTATCTCTGGACCCCTGGGTTCGACCATTGAAGCCTACTATATTTTTCCTTGTTTCATTACAGAATTTTAATTTTATTCTGCACCCGATTATTCATTCTCCTTAATTTATATCCTTTAAACTAAGCCAAATATTGGTGAAGAAACACAAAAAAAGGCTAGCGACAGTTTTATCTTGAGTAGTATACTGCCGAGACTGGTAATACAAATAGCTAACTTAGATTGGAGCTAATGATGAAATTTATTTTGTCCTGAATAATTAAACTAGAAAATCGCAATGAAGCCCTTAGACGTGTGTTAAGTAAGGAAACTTTAGCCGTGGAAGGCATTGCAATTTTAGGACACTAGCATAATGACAATCTGCTTAACGGCAGGGCATTAGTCGAGGCAAATAACGCAGCGACTATAGCAAAATGGCTTATGGACTGGACCGACCTTAATGATAACGAATTAACACCTGTCATCGACGATGACGGAATTGCGCCAACTTTCAATTTGAAAGCAAAAGATTCAAAACTATAAATTAATCTGATTAAACTTGGGGTAGGGGATACTTTCTAGGATGATGGTATAAACTCTTGTTTTACGAGCAATCTTGAGAGTAACACAGTATTGAATTTATTTGAGTTATGCGTATCAATAACCGTAGTTTCTAATTGGCTTCAGAAATTCGCCATTTGGGGCCTGACGTTTTTTTCTGCTAAATGTTGGAATGTTAGAACTTCCCCCTGTTTTCCCTACATTTTCATGGTTTTCTTACGAAGTTGATTGTTAAAACACACCAGTTTTCTGACATTATTATTCCTGATAATGAAATAGAGATTTCGGCTATTCGCTCGCAAGGGTCGGGCGGGCAAAATGTTAATAAAGTATCCTCGGCAATTCATTTGCGCTTCGATATTAAGGCATCTACTCTGCCTGAATTCTTTAAACAGCGGCTGTTAGCTTTAAGCGATAAACGGATCAGCAAAGAGGGTGTGATTATTATAAAGGCGCAACAATATCGAACCCAGGAAAAAAACCGCAGTGATGCAGTGCAACGTTTAGCGGATATTATTACCTCAGTAACATTAGTACCAAAGGTAAGGCGAGCAACCAGACCTGGTAAAGGAGCTAGGAAAAGACGCCTTGATGATAAGGCTAAGCGAAGTAAGACAAAGGCTTTGCGCGGCAAGATAGTAGATTAATGATGCTGTTTTAGAGTCGTATAAGTGGGAAGTGATCCGCTAAAATCAAGCTGGCTTGCCCCCCCCCATTATTTCCTGTTGCTTTTGAGTAAGCCTACCTAACTCTCCAGTTATCCAGAGAAATAACGAATCTTGACACAAGGGTGACTTAGGGTTATAAAGAAACTGTCTAGAGTCAGATGCATGAGCATCGTTGACAGATATAAAAATAACAATTAATTAGAGAGATGCAAATGAAACAGATCAAATTATTTTGTTTATTACTAATTTCGGGTTTTTGGGGCGGCGGCGGTATTGCATTCGCACTCCACCAAACTGAGGCCTGTACGATTGCAGACAGTAACCTCAATTTATCAATAGGCTGTATTGATGTAGGCGGAGAAAAATACCAAGCAGCCTTAGAGTTTTTACCGAAACAATCGGAAGGTAGTTATATTTGGACTTATCCAGGTGGAGCAAAGAAAATTTCAGCCACTCTTACTGCGCTTTCAAACGAGCAATGCGGTACGATGGATGAGCAACTTAACATTCATTTCAGCTGTGTTAATGCGAATGGAACCTTATATGATGCACGGTTAACTCCATTAGCCTTGAACACCTGGACATTATCTAGTGCCGATGAATTAGTTACCGACGGGGCGCACGCAGATTGTACTCCCACTGTAAACCCTGCCTGGGTCACTAAGCCATCTTTGCCGGTTGAAATTCCGAATGGAGTCGATGCAACGTCCTGCGACTTCTATGAATTTGGATGGCAGTCTTACCTGTATTTGATGGCAAGTAATACTGATAATCCTGAACTCCGCAATTTTCAGGTAGCGGCTGATTACCCTATTTATGAGCCTGAAGGTAACTCTTGCGATGGCTACGAGGCAGAAAAACCTCTAAAAGTAACCCTTACCAAATTACCCCAAATTGAAACACAAGCAGGCGGTGGTGCGGTTTTATATGACCAGAACACTAATGTTGTTTTCTATTCAGTTGCATTCAGCCAAAACCTCTGTGATGCAGCCAGAACCGCCAATCTTGAGGCGGGGAACCTTCCAGTCAATACGCTGGAACTAAAAATGTCATGGAAAGTCCTTGAAGCACAAGATCCTGATAATTTCATCGTGATGACTGCAGATATTGACGGTGTCGACGGTGATGAGCAACTAGGTATGTTAGGTTTCCATTTGGCATATGGCACTCCATTGCATCCTGAGCTTGTCTGGGCAAGCTTTGAACACAAAGACAATGCCCCTGCTTGCCTGCAGACCGATCCTGAAGACAAGCTATGGACGATGACATCGTCAGACAGTGTGGCATGTATCATGAATCCGACTGACGCGTGTTTTACAGCAAGTAACTTCAACAATCCATTCGATGGAACTGATACGAATCCAATAACAGGAACCCCGACAAACGTTTGCCGGGTATATCCTCAAGGCACTGCCCCTAATGACCTCGCGGGGAGCGAAAATATTAATACTGTCAATCTTATGAATGATCGCGTAGCGAAGTTACTACCCCCACCAGAGTCAGACAATATGCTGGCGGTTCTGTCAAATTACACAAATATCGGAATGTTGTGGGTGAGCAAGATCAAAGACCCATCAGGTAATCCAAGTGGATCTTCAACCAATCAGCGTGGGGCACTGCGACTTGCAAACTCAACTATGGAAACTACTTTTCAAGGCACGTTAAAAGTTGTCAACAACGCCCTGACGGCGACACCTACGGGTGAAAACTGTTTTCATTGCCATGTATACACCCCCGGGAGCACTGCAGCACCTTTTGCAACCTCCCATATTTTTAGTGATATCGTTAAACATATAAATGACTAAACGATCCTAAGGAACGAGAATTCAATAATTCCCGAGCCTGACTTGTCTTTTGACTTCACAGTCGTGCTAGAAAAGCAGTTGCGTAGCCGGCTATGCGCCTGTTTTTATCGCACGCCTGTGAAGTCAGAATCCTCCGTCATATTTTACGACTAAGCCTCTGTATAAAGAGGTTTTTTTGTTTCTGTAGATTCTCAATACCGTCTGTAATGCTGTGATTTATATACGACACCTGAAGGCTAAAATTCTTTTACCCGATTAAGATTTATTCACACTTAGTACCTTACTGTTTAAACCAAATAGTTTATTGCGCCGCAGACATCTAAATATAACTCGTTGCTTGTAGCAGTGGAGTGTGAATAAATGCGGGTGACATGTTTTTATCAGGTTTTATATGGACAGACATTTATGGTTGAACGGGGATGGTCAGGTAGGTGAGCTACCTG
>DUBW01000037.1:854-107242 GCA_012960135.1 Methyloprofundus sp. | reverse complement strand
CCTGGAACTTTGTTGTACAGTACGCTTTACCAATAAAGAGTTAAAAGAAAACCAGGGTAGGAGCAGGTGGCTTTCGCCCGATTTAAAATACAATAATAGTTTTTTTCTACAAAGAGGGACTAAAGCTGCGCCCTACGGATAAACACATAGTTTAATAATAGAGGGGTATAATAGCTTTAGCTATGGCGCTCCAGAGTCTTCAGTACTTTTCTAATAATTTATGACGGATACACTTAACCCGCCTGTAATTCATACCCCAATGATGCAGCAGTATTTACGCATCAAGGCGGATCATCAAGACACATTGCTGTTCTATCGCATGGGTGATTTTTATGAACTATTCTTCGATGATGCAAAAAAAGCTGCAGAGCTTTTAAGTATTACCCTGACTGCAAGAGGACATTCTGCAGGTGAACCTATTCCTATGTGCGGCTTACCCCATCATGCCGCCGAAGGCTATATAGCTAAATTGATGAAGTTAGGTGAGTCGGTTGCTGTATGTGAGCAAATAGGTGATCCAGCCACATCAAAGGGGCCGGTTGAGCGTCAGGTCGTACGAATTATTACCCCAGGAACTGTAACTGAAGAGGCTTTGCTAGATGAGCTGCAGGATAATTTACTCGTTGCTATCTATTTTTCAAAAACATATGGTATCGCATGTCTGGATGTAACGAGTGGTCGCTTTGTATTACAACAAGTTAATTCAACAGATGAATTATTGAGTGAACTTGAACGACTGAATCCCGCCGAGCTTTTATATAATGAGGATTGGAGTCTGCCAGCAGCATTAAAGCAACGTAAAGGTTTAACACGTCGACCCCCATGGCATTTTGAAGAAACAAGTGCCAGAAAAATTATCCTCAAGCAATTTAAAACTCATGATCTAAAAGGTTTTGGCTGTGAATATTTGACAGCGGCAATTTCAGCAGCGGGTAGTCTATTACAATATGTTAAAGATACTCAGCAGAGTGCCTTGCCTCATATACAGGGTATTCGCGTTGATAGCAGTGATGATAGCATTTTATTAGATGCTTCTAGCAGGCGAAATCTGGAGTTAGATTTTCATCCTTCAGGTCAGCTACGCTTTACTCTATACGGGGTTCTGGATAAATCGATAACCGCAATGGGCAGTCGCTGTTTGCGTCGCTGGCTAAATCGTCCTTTGCGGGATCAGCGGGTATTAAATAATCGCTATGATTGTGTCGATGCATTATTAACAAATAATCTATTTGAGGCTGTGCGCGAGAGTTTACGCTTGGTCGGAGATATAGAACGAGTAAGTGCACGGGTTGCATTAAAATCAGCTCGCCCCCGTGATTTATTAGTGCTCCGGGATACCTTCGCGACTTTGCCTACGATACAGACTCAAATAGCTCACACAGGTTGTCAGGAAATAGACCAATTAGCGATAAAAATAGGCGAACAGCCTGATTTTTTAGCTTTATTACAGCGAGCCATTATTGATAATCCACCCGTATTGATTCGCGATGGTGGAGTGCTTGCAGCAGGCTATAACCACGAACTAGATGATTTACGTAACCTGAGTCAGAATGCGAATCAATTTTTGATTGATATGGAAACTCAGGAAAAAGAAAATACCGGCATAGCGACCTTAAAGATTAAATACAACCGTGTACATGGATATTATATAGAGATCCCGCGTTCGCAATCCAATGATGTGCCAGATAGCTATATTCGTAAGCAGACATTAAAAAATGCGGAACGGTTTTTTACCAGTGAATTAAAAGAATTTGAGGATACGGTGCTGCATGCTAAAGAGCAATCTTTAGCTTGTGAGAAAAAACTATATGATGAGTTGCTGGATGCAATCGCTACCATATTAATTCCTATTCAGGTTAGTGCGCTGGCGTTGGCTGAACTCGATGTGTTGACTAATTTTGCAGAACGAAGCATAAGCTTACGATTAACACGGCCTGTTTTGTGTGCCCAACGAGGTATTCATATTACTGATGGAAGGCACCTGGTTATAGAGCAAGTATCTGATATTCCCTTTGTTGCCAATGATCTGGACTTTCGTGAAGACCGGCAGATGTTGGTTATTACCGGGCCAAATATGGGGGGTAAATCAACTTATATGCGTCAGGCGGCTTTAATAGTGTTAATTGCCCATATCGGTTGTTTTGTTCCGGCAGTTAAATTGGAATGTGGTCCGATTGACAAAATATTTACCCGGATCGGAGCATCGGATGACTTAACCAGTGGCCGATCGACATTTATGGTGGAGATGTCTGAAACAGCCAATATTTTACATAATGCAACTGCTAATAGCTTGATTCTAATGGATGAAATAGGGAGAGGTACCAGCACATTCGATGGATTGTCACTTGCCTGGGCCTGTGCTGATTATTTAGCAAAAGAGATACATGCTTATACTTTATTTGCCACGCATTACTTTGAATTGACCTGCCTGCCTGAAGAGCAAAGTACGATTCATAATGTTCACTTAGATGCCATGGAGCATGGTGATAAAATTATCTTTTTACACACAGTCAAAGAAGGTGCAGCTAGTCAGAGCTATGGATTACAAGTGGCGTCATTAGCAGGTATTCCTGGGCCTGTAATTGAGCAGGCTAAGCTTAAATTAAGCCATTTAGAGGATGTCGCCTATAAAGAGCAGCAGGTAGTAATCGGCAGTACGCAACTCGATTTATTTACTGTGAATGAACCGCACCCAGTGCTGGAGTTAATTGAAAATATAGCGCCGGATGAATTAAGTCCGCGTGAGGCGTTAGATTTTCTTTATAAATTAAAGCAGACCCTGTAGAGTGGACTTTAGTTCGCTACTTGTAAATGACATCGGTTATTAGCTGACTGAAGTCCGCTCTACATCTCTATTTATTTAAAGAAATGCTAGTTTTGGTTAAGGTAATGCGGCGCTCTTTATATAATGTCCCGATAGCATGCTTAAAAACTTTCTTGCTGACGCCAAAAGCGGCATTGATCGCCTCGGGTGAGCTTTTATCGGATAATTCTAAATAACCATCATTATCTTTAAGGCGTTGGATAATTTGTTCGCTAATAGGTAAAACGTGGGTATACCCGGTTTTATTTAAGCTTAAATCAATTTTTTTATCTTCACGGATTTTCTTGATATAGCCTTTGAGTTTTTGTCCCTCACGCAAGGGCTGAAAAATTTCATTATGATAGAGCACACCCCAGAAATTATCATTCACTACAGCCTTAAAGCCTAAGTCTGTTTTTCCTGCAATAATCAGAGATACTTCATCTCCTTCATTTAAATAGTGGGCTTCATCAGAAAGGTAATGATTCAGATAAGTGGTGGCGGCAATGCGGTTTTGATCATCCAGATAAACTTTAACTAAACAATTACGATTCTCTTCCAGTTCATAATCCTGCTCAGAAAAGGGTACGAATAAATCTTTAGCAATTCCCCAATCTAAAAATGCGCCTGCCTGCCCTATTGAAATCACTTTTAGCCAGGCTACACCGTCCATTTGCACATAAGGTTTTTTACAGGTGGCAAATAATTCACCCTCTGCACCAGTATAAATAAAGACATCAAGAGGCACGTCGATAGTTGCGTGTTTAGGCGCTCGTTTATCAGTTAAAAGAATTTCACCGCCTGCTCCATCGTCTAAATATAGTTGGGTGCCGGTATCTTTTATAATATTTAAGGAGTTGATTTGACCAATGTTAATCATAGTCTATGTATTTTTAGTAAGGGTTGTGGTTAGCCTAGACATCCGCTAAATTGCCTTTATTTTCCAGCCAGAATTTTCTGTCCTGCGAGCGTTTTTTGGCTAATAATAAATCCATTTTCTCATTGGTATTATCGCCTTCTTCGATGGTTAATTGCACTAGGCGTCGAGTATCCGGATTCATGGTTGTCACGCGTAATTGAGAGGGGTTCATTTCTCCAAGGCCTTTAAAACGTTGTACATTGATTTTGCCTTTTAGCTTTTCGGCCTTGATACGGTCTAACACACCCTGGCGCTCATGCTCATCTAGCGCGTAAAATATCTGCTTGCCGACATCGATACGGTATAAGGGTGGCATGGCGACAAATACATGACCTGCTTTAACCAGGCTGGGGAAATGCTTAAAAAACAGGGCGCAGATCAAGGTGGCAATATGTAAGCCATCGGAATCGGCATCGGCGAGGATACAGACTTTACCATAGCGCAGGCTCTGTAAGTCTTCTGAACCGGGCTCTATGCCTACAGCGACAGCAATATCATGGACTTCATTCGACGCCATGACTTGCGCAGAGTCGACCTCCCAGGTATTTAGAATCTTACCTCTTAAGGGCATAATTGCCTGAAACTCACGCTCGCGCGCCTGTTTGGCTGAGCCGCCGGCTGAATCTCCTTCGACGAGAAACAATTCACTGCGCTTGATGTCCTGAGAAGCACAATCGGCAAGTTTTCCTGGTAATTGCGGACCTGCGGAAATCTTTTTTCGAATTGCTTTTTTGCTGGATTTCAAGCGTTTTTGTGCACTCAAAATGATAACTTCGGCTATTTTCTCGCCAGCGGCCGGGTGCTGGTTTAGCCATAAGCTAAAGCCATCTTTGGCGACGCCGGAGACAAAAGCTACGCACTCACGTGAACTTAGGCGTTCTTTAGTCTGCCCGGAAAATTGCGGGTCTTCCAGCTTGACTGATAAGACATAATGACAGAGTTCCCAGACATCTTCTGGCGTAATTTTAACGCCACGAGGTAATAAGTTACGAATTTCACAGAATTCACGCATGGCTTCGGTTAGCCCTGCGCGTAAGCCATTCACATGAGTTCCACCTTGAGCCGTGGGGACGAGGTTAACATAACTTTCAGTGATATTTTCAGGTAAAAACTCTGTTGTCCAGACGATACCCCATTCGACAGCTTCGTGGTCTGCTGACATATTGCCCATAAAGGGTTCTACAGGATAAAACTCTACATTACCGACTCTATCTAATAGGTATTCTTCTAAACCGTTCTGATAATGCCATTCCCATGCTTCATCCGTCTGTTCTACGGATAAACTGATTTTTAGCCCTGGGCAAAGCACGGCTTTTGCTCTAAGCACATGCTTGAGTTTGATCAGCGAAATTTTATTCGAATCAAAATAACTAGCATCAGGTAAAAAGTGCACCATCGAGCCGGTATTAAGTTTGCCTACGCTGCCGGTTTCACTCAGCTCGGTTTGCTTCTCGCCATTGGCAAATTGCATTTGGTAAACTTTACCATTACGTTTGATTTCTATATCCAGTTGTTTGGATAATGCGTTAACAACTGAAACACCAACGCCGTGAAGGCCGCCCGAAAACTGGTAATTTTTGTTAGAAAATTTTCCGCCCGCATGTAATTGGGTCAGAATAACTTCAACGCCGGGCATATTTTGCTCGGGATGCATATCGACAGGCATACCACGACCGTCGTCCTGTACTTTAACGCTGCCATCTTTATATAAAACAACTTCTATATTTGAGGCATGCCCTGCGACTGCTTCATCAACACTATTATCAACCACTTCCTGTACCAGATGATTCGGGCGAGTGGTGTCGGTATACATGCCTGGGCGCTTACGAACAGGGTCTAAACCACTTAAAACTTCAATCGCTGCTGCGTTGTAGGTATTACTCATTTTCTAGTTAATTACTCTGATGTTTTTTCATATATAATAGGCAATGTATATATCCTATCATTAAAATTTTTTTATCGACATGCCTAGAAAGAAAAGCGCGACCTTATTTGAAGATTCTCTAAAAGATCTGGAAGAGATTGTTGAGCAATTAGAGCAGGGTGATATTTCGTTGGAAGAGTCGTTAAAATCATTTGAGCAGGGTGTGAAATTAACGCGTACTTGTCAAAAAGCCTTGCAAGAAGCTGAGCAAAAAGTGCAAATTTTATTAGAAAAAAACGGACAACAAACTTTGGAGCCATTTAACGATGAGTAATGCCCTAAAAGACTATTTAGTCACTAGCCAGGAACGAGTGGAAAAGGCTTTGCAATTACGCCTACCGGAAAAAACGATTTTACCCAGAAGATTACACGAGGCTATGCACTATAGCACTCTGGATGGCGGTAAACGTATGCGCCCCATGTTAACTTATAGTGCTGGTAAAGCTTTGGGTATTGCACCGGAAGTACTTGATGGCCCTGCTTGTGCAGTAGAGATGATTCATGTTTATTCGTTAATTCATGATGATTTACCTGCGATGGATGATGATGATTTACGCCGTGGTAAAGCAACTTCACATGTCGCATTTGATGAAGCCACTGCCATATTAGCAGGAGATGCCTTACAGGCCTTGGCATTCCAGATATTGGCGCGTGATAGCAGTATGAATGCCAGTGCTGAGACACGCATCAATATGATCAATGCATTGACGAAAGCCAGTGGCTCACTAGGAATGGTTGGTGGGCAAGCGATAGACCTAGAGTCTGTGGGAAAAAAGCTGACTTTGCCTGAGCTGGAAAATATGCATATCCATAAAACAGGCGCATTGATTCGTGTGAGTGTGCAGCTAGCGACATTATCAAAACCGGATCTAGATTCTGCAATGGCCAGTAAACTAGATCATTACGCAAAATGTATCGGTCTTTCTTTTCAGGTTAAGGATGATATTTTAGACGAAGAAAGTGATACCGCAACTTTAGGTAAAACACAGGGCAAAGATCAGGATAATGATAAGCCGACTTATCCGGCATTGTTGGGTTTGGTGGGAGCAAAGCAAAAAGCTCAGGATTTACATGAGCAAGCGGTTGATAGTCTGTCAGGTTTTGGTACTGAAGCTGATTTATTACGTGATTTATCTTTGTATATTATTCAGCGCGATCATTAGCCGTTTTGATTTTGCAGTGATCTATGTTTTCTATTTAAAACATACCGTTATATAGCCATGAATGGATGTATCTAAGAATAAAATAGAGTATAGTATCACGCTGTTAAAAGAATATGCTGTGCGGGGAGAGGTGAAATTAAATTTATTCCATGTAAAGGGAGTGCTTTTTGTACGGAAACGGGTGCGCATTGTGAGGGTTGAGGCAGGTCTCATAGCGAAATTGCAGAAACACGGAGCCTGATCAATGGTTTGGTAGAGTTTGTGCAAAAACAGGATTATGAAAATCCGGAAGATTTTGCCCAGTTTATCAGTGGGTCGTTGGTTAAAAAATGTATGAAATTATACATTAAATAATTTTTCAATAGGCTTTGTGAATGAGGTGCTATTTGCAAAGTAAGTTGTTTTAGATAATATTTTATAGCTGAAGTCCTCAGAAATATCAGTGGGGATGGCTATTTTCAAAGAGAGGAAAAAAATAATGCAAGTAACTTCAGATATGTTGACTGAGCTAATCAAGGCTTCGAGTGACACTATAGTAGAGCACGATACAGAAATCACCGAACTAGATAAAACCCTGGGTGATGGTGACCATGTTATTAATATTCGTCGTGGGCTTGGCTTTCTAGTTGAACAAAGTGAAGAAATTAGTCAGATGGACTGGGCTGATGCATGGAAAAAAATGGGCATGACCTGCATGAGTAAAATCGGGGGTGCTTCAGGTTCTTTAATTGGTACTTTTTTTGTAGCTATGGGTAAAGATGCTGTAGGAAAAACGATTGACCCAGTTACTTTTGCGGAGTCTTTCAATGCTGCAGTAGAGGCGATGAAAGCGCGTGGAAAATCGGATGCTGGCGAAAAAACAATGCTAGATACATTAATTCCAGTGGCCAACTATTTCAATGAAAACTGTGGCAAGCTTGAATACCCAGCTTTGTTAGCAGGGCTTAAAGAAGTTGCAATTAAAGGTATGGAATCTACCAAGGAAATGCATTCAGTACGCGGGCGTTCATCATTCTTGGGTGAACGTAGTGTTGGGCATATCGATGCTGGCGCAAGAAGTTCTCAGCTAATGATCTGTGCAATAGCCGATGCGATAGAAGCGAAGTTATAAGTTTGTTGGTTGTTATGGTGGCATTCAAATAAAAAAAGGTGGGCATTGCCCACCTTTTTTCTTCCTATCGTCAGCACATCCTATATTGACGTTTGTGCGTTACCAGGCTCTTAACAACCCCAGCGTAAATTAGCAGTATGTACAGGTGCATCCCATAATGCGATTAATTCGTCGTCTAATAGAGTGACAGTGATTGAAATACCTGCCATATCCAGAGCAGTTGTGTAATCGCCTACTAAAGAACGTTCGATAACAACGCCGCGCTCTTCCCAGTACTGACACGCTTCATCAAAGATTAAATATTGCTCCATAGGAGGAGTCGCACCCAGGCCATTAACATGGAGCAGAATTCTCTGACCTTTTTGCGGCTTTAAGTCGTCTTCAATTTTCTTACAAATGATCGCGGTAATTTCTTTGGCGGTACCTAGTTTCATGGTTTCGATACCACGTTCGCCATGTATACCAACGCCCATTTCCATTTCATCTTCGGCTATTGAAAAGGTTGGTTCACCCAATGCTGGAATTGTACAGCTTGTTAAGGCAACACCCATTGAAGCGGTGCTCTCTGCAACACGGTCGCCGATTGCTTTACAGGTTGCCAGGTCAGAGCCATTTTCTGCTGCAGCACCAATCATTTTTTCAACGATAAGTGTTCCGGCAACTCCACGACGACCAATAGGATGATCTTTTGGTAGCGAAACATCATCGGCTACAATCACAGACTCAGAAGGGCAGTCCGACATTTCTGCGCCGATTTCAAAATTCATAACATCGCCAGCGTAATTTTTAACGATAAATATTACACCTGCATCTGTACTCACTTCTTCCGCGGCTGCCATCATTTGATCAGGCGTAGGTGAAGTGAATGTTTGTCCCGGACACGCTGCATCTAACATGCCTTTGCCGACAAAGCCTGCATGCAAAGGCTCATGTCCTGCGCCACCACCTGAGATAAGGACAACTTTATTTGCTGGAGTCGGTGCGGTGCGAGTGATATAGCAAGGGTCTGGATTCAGCTTTAAAATATCGCTGTGTGCTTTAGCAACCCCTTTTATACTTTCATTAAACAGATTTTCGATGGTGTTATAAAATTTTTTCATTATTAGTTTCCTGGAATTATTATTTATTTCCTGAGATTTATATGTTTACTGAGATAAATTTAAAGTGCTCGGGTGTGATTATACTTTACTGATGGAAAATGTGCTTGTGAAAACAGTAGAGATTATAGGTGAGATATTTTGGTTGCAGGGAGTCGTTAGTTAGCTGTGTTTTAACAGAAATTACGGGCTGAAGTTTGCTCTACAGTGTTATGCAGTATAATAGCCGACAAATTTATTATTTAGCATTTTTGGTGGCTAGTTTATGAGCTTGCTTTTTTCTTTTTTTCAGCGTAGTGCACAGCTGGTCGACTCTTTAAATGAGAGTATTGGGCGCTGTGTATCCTGGTTGACTTTAGCCATGGTGTTAATAACCTTTGCCATTGTTGTGCTGCGCTACTTGTTTGACCTAAGCTGGGTGATGATGCAGGAGTCCATAATTTATCTGCATGCGTTGGTTTTTATGTTCGGCGCTGCCTATACCTTAAAACAAGATGGGCATGTGCGAGTGGATATCATTTATCAGCGCTGTACGGAAAATGTTAAGGCGTGGATTGATTTATTAGGCACGTTATTGTTATTGCTTCCTGTGGCGGGGTTTATACTCTGGAGTAGCTGGGAATATGTAATGGATTCGTGGGATCTGATGGAAAGCTCGCGTAATTCGGGTGGCTTGCCTTTTGTTTATTTACTTAAAAGCTGTTTATTACTGATGTCTGGTTTGTTGATTTTACAAGGCCTTTCCTTATTAATGAGTAAGGTGGTCTTCCTATTTGAACCGGGTAAAAAACATGGATAGTTATATGGCGCTGTGGATGTTTCTGGCTGTCTTTGTGGTTTTATTGTCGGGCTATCCGGTAGCTTTTGTACTCAGTGGCACGGCATTAATGTTTGCCGCATTAGGCCTGCAGTTAGATGCTTTTGATGCTGATTTCTTAATGGCTCTGCCGAACCGTTTGTTTGGCATCATGAATAATGAGACTTTGATAGCAGTCCCCTTGTTCGTCTTTATGGGGGTGATGCTGGAACGGGCAAAGATTGCTGAATCTTTACTGGAAGCCATGTCGGAATTATTTGCTTCTGTGCCTGGCGGTTTAGGCATTGCGGTTACGATTGTGGGTATGCTTATGGCTGCCAGTACAGGAATAGTAGGTGCTACGGTTGTAACGATGGGTTTGTTGTCTTTGCCAACTATGCTGAAACGCAATTATGACCCTGCTATATCCTGCGGTATTATCTGTGCTTCTGGAACATTGGGACAGATTATTCCTCCTTCAATTGTACTGGTGTTGCTGGGGGATGTTATTTCTTCCGCCTATCAGCAAGCACAATTAGAGATGGGTGTTTTCGCACCTGAAACGATATCGGTAGGGGATTTATTTGCCGGCGCTATATTGCCCGGCTTATTACTGGTTATCTTGTATCTGATTTATATTTCAGTGACTGCCTGGTTAAGTCCTGACAAGATGCCAAAACCGGATATTACTGAGCGCCAACAAACAGGCTTTTATTGGCGCGTTGCTAAAAGTTTATTACCACCATTAATGTTGATGTTAGCTGTGTTGGGGTCAATTATTGGTGGTCTAGCAACGCCAACCGAGGCTGCTTCAGTCGGGGCTGTGGGGGCGCTATTGCTGGCAATTATCAGTAAGCAGTTAAGTAAAGATACCTTGCAGGAAGTCATGCGGGACACTACTAGAATTACCAGCATGGTGTTTATGATCCTGATCGGTGCTGCGCTATTTTCGCTGGTGTTTAGAGGTTTTGAGGGCGATGAGCTAATTATTGAGCTGTTGTCTGAGCTGCCGGGTGGTAAAGTAGGCGCAATGTTTAGTGTGATGCTGGTGATGTTTTTACTTGGTTTTGTGCTGGATTTTATTGAGATCACTTTTGTTATCGTGCCGATTGTAGGGCCGGTACTTTTAACCATGGGCGTTGATCCAGTCTGGCTAGGAATTATGATTGCCTTGAATCTACAAACCTCATTTTTAACGCCGCCTTTCGGTTTTGCCTTATTTTATTTACGCGGTGTTGCGCCTGATGAGGTGACAACCGGACAGATTTATAAAGGCGTTATGCCGTTTATTATCATACAATTACTGCTTTTGGGGGTCCTGGCGTACTTTCCTGAGATAGCGACCTGGTTACCTTCTTATATTTACGCTTAATGCGATGAAAAACAGACGATACTTTATATCAATATTATTTAGCTTTTTACTGAGTGCATGTGGCCAGCAAGGTCCTTTATTTATGCCGATAGAAGTAGAAAACGAGCCGATTGAAAATAGCACTATGGAAAATAACGTAATAGAAATTGATCCAATAGAAAACAGTAGCCAAGAGGCAGAGATTCAGTAATGGATTATTTTAATTACCGTGATGATCGACTGTTTGCTGAAGATGTTGCTATTGCCGATATAGTGGCTGAGCATGGCTCTCCTTGTTATGTCTATTCCAAAGCGACATTAGAGCGTCATTGGCATGCTTTTGACTCGGCTTTTGGCCAGCAGGCACATTTAATTTGTTATGCCGTTAAAGCGAACTCCAATATTGCCATTTTAAATACCCTTGCGCGACTCGGTTCGGGTTTTGATATTGTTTCGCTAGGTGAATTGGAGCGTGTGTTAGCTGCGCAGGGCGATCCCAAAAAAGTGGTTTTTTCTGGTGTAGGCAAGCGTGAAGATGAAATTAGAGCCGCGTTACAGGCGGGTATTCGCTGTTTTAATATCGAAGTTAAAGGTGAGTTGGATAGAATTAATCAGCTTGCTGGTGAGCTGGGTGTTGTCGCTCCGGTTTCATTTCGCGTAAATCCGGATGTCGATGCCAACACGCACCCGTATATTTCTACCGGCTTAAAAGAAAATAAATTTGGTATAGATATCGCAGGGGCTCTGGGCGAATATCGCCGAGCAGCAGCAATGCCTAATATTGAGATAGTCGGTATTGATTGTCATATCGGTTCACAATTAACTGAGACGCGCCCTTTTCTGGATGCTCTGGAGCGGGTGTTGAAAATAGTTGATGCTTTAAAAGCAGATGGCATCGTATTGCATCATCTGGATTTAGGTGGCGGGCTGGGTATTTGCTATAACGATGAAACGCCGCCTGAGCCTGCCGAATATGTGGGGGCTCTTCTGCAGGGACTGGGGCATAATGAGCTAGAGATTTTACTGGAGCCTGGGCGAGCAATTGCGGGAAATGCAGGTATTCTGGTGACTAAAGTTGAATATTTAAAACCCACGCAATACAAGAACTTTGCCATAATCGATGCGGCGATGAATGATTTAGTGCGGCCTTCATTATACAATTCCTGGCAAGCGATTATTCCTGTGCAGTTAAGCTCTACAGAACAAGAGCTGCAATGGGATATCGTCGGGCCTGTGTGTGAAACGGGCGATTTTCTGGGTAAAGATCGGTGTCTGGCTTTAAGCCAGGGTGATTTGTTAGCGATTCGTTCTGCAGGAGCCTATGGTTTTACCATGAGTTCAAATTATAATTCTCGCCCTAGAGCAGCAGAGATTATGGTGGATGGTGAGCGTATGCACTTAATCAGAGAGCGCGAAAGTACAGCACAGTTATGGGCGGGTGAACATTTATTGTAGCGCGGACTTCAGTCCGCTATGACTAATAATTAATAGTTTAGGCTAAAACCGCGCTCTACATGAGTTAAGATTTATGGATATGGCTAATGATCATTGAATTTACAAAAATGCACGGACTAGGTAATGATTTTGTCGTGATTGATGCAATTCGGCAGGAAATTTCTTTAAGCCCAGAACAAATTCGATTTATTGCTGACAGGCACTTTGGTGTCGGTTGTGATCAGCTATTATTAGTTTCAAGCGCGCCGCAATCGGATGCGGATTTTTGCTATCGTATATTCAATGCCGATGGTAGTGAAGTTGCACAATGTGGTAATGGTGCGCGTTGCTTTGCACGTTTTATCAGAGATAAAAAATTATCGGATAAAGATGAAGTGTCCGTGGATACTCACGCCGGGCAGTTAATATTAACCTTTGAAGATGATGGTTTAATTACAGTCAACATGGGCGTGCCACGGCATGCACCTGCGCTTATTCCGCTTATCGCCGAACAGGAGGAAGCGGTTTATACTGTGCGACTTGAGGGTGGCGTGCAAAATTTTGGTGCGGTCTCTTTAGGTAATCCCCATGCAGTATTACAAGTTGCAGACGTGAATTTAGCTGCGGTTGACAAGGTCGGTGCCGCTTTGGAGAGTCATGCTTTTTTTCCTGCAAGAGCGAATATAGGCTTTATGCAGGTTTGTGATCGCAGCAGGATAAAACTGCGTGTTTTTGAACGCGGTGCAGGTGAGACTTTGGCCTGTGGTAGTGGCGCCTGTGCCGCAGTGGTTATTGGCATAGAACAGCATTTGTTAGCGAATGATGTGCTGGTTGAGTTGCCGGGTGGGCAGCTAAAAATCCATTGGCAAGGGCGCGAGCATCCCGTTTTTATGACTGGTCCGGCAGTCAGCGTTTTTGAAGGAAGGATAGAGTTATGAATGAAATGAGTTCAGTAGCAGTGGAAGCTTATTTAAAGCAGCATCCAGAATTTTTTCATGAGCATTTAGACTTATTAGAGCATATTAGTATTCCTCACCCCAGTGGGGATGCAGTGTCACTGATTTCCAAGCAATTAGAGTTATTTCGTAATCGGCATCATGAAATGGAAACCCAGTTAAATGGACTGATTGAAATTGCCAGAGATAATGATAATTCGGCTAATAAAATGCATGAATTAACCCTGGCTGTGCTAGAAGCAGATACGCTGGAAATAGCGATTGAGAACTTAAATGTGGTTTTGGCAGAATGTTTTTTAACCGATTTTTTTGCGGTTAGAATCCTTAGTTCAGATAAGAAGAGTAGCGCTCTGGCGGACTTATTTGTCGACCCGGAAAGTGAAGAGTTAAGCCATTTTGGTGCCGAACTAAACAGTAATCAGGCGACTATTGGACGACCTACTTTGGCACAAGCCAGGTTTTTGTTTGGAGAAAATGCGCTGGAAGTCAAATCATGCGTTATTATTCCCATGGCGTACACAGAGATTGTAGGACTGGTCGCTATCGGTAGTCGTGAAGAAGATCGCTTTCATTACAGTATGGGGCATTTATTTTTAACTCAAATGAGTGAAATCATCGGTACGCGCTTCACTGCATTATTAAAGCAAGGCCAGGTTTGATGCTGGATAAAGTCTGATGCAAGAGCCGGCCGGGCAGCAATTACTGGGTTTTTTACAGCAGTTAAAAGTAGAAAGACGTGTTTCAGAGCATACTGTCAATAGCTATCGAAGGGACTTAAAGCACTTAAGGCTATTTTGTGAGAGTCACCAGCTCGCAAGCTGGGGAGAGCTAAGTTCCGCTGATATTCTTAAGCATATAGCAGAGCGGCACCGTTTGGGCTTAAGTAGTAAAAGCCTGCAGCGTGAATTGTCTGCAATGCGCAGCTTTTATTTGTTTTTACAAAAAACAGGCCAGGTAGATAATAATCCGGCGAAACATGTCAAGGCCCCTAAACAAGCTAGAAAACTGCCTAAAACACTAGATGTAGATCAAGTTTGTGCATTGTTAGATGCGGGCGCAAATTCGGTGCTTGAGTTGCGTGATGTGGCGATGTTTGAGCTATTTTACTCATCTGGACTACGCTTAAACGAATTGAGTTCTCTGGATCTGGCAGATATAGATGCGCATGATAAGCAACTAACGGTACAGCAGGGAAAAGGTGGGAGATCACGAGTGCTTCCGGTCGGAAGTAAGGCATTACAGACACTACAAGAGTGGCTTAAGGTGCGCCCGGCAGTAGATGAAAATGAAACCGCAATATTCACTAGCACCAGGGGGAAGCGTCTAGGCAATCGCAGTATCCAGTTACGCTTAAAGCAGTGGTGTATCAAAAAAGGCATACCCGAGCCAGTTCATCCGCATATGTTGCGCCATTCTTTTGCCACACATTTGTTGGAAAGTAGTCAGAATTTAAGAGCCGTGCAAGAACTTTTGGGTCATGAAAATATTAGTACCACACAAATTTATACCCATCTTGACTTTCAACATTTGGCCGAAGTGTATGATCAGGCGCATCCACGAGCAAAAAAGTCTAAATAAGCAATAAGCTGATATGTAATAGGGATTTATCTATCCCTATTACATAGAAAAAATGTTATTATAATGCTCATTTGTTTGTGTAGATACGGTCTAAGCTTTTCTTGCTGACTCAGCAGACATTACTCATATTAGAATAGGATTATAAAATGGCAGCCAGCGATTTTTCGCATGAAGCAGAATCGAAGGGATTTGCATGGTTTCTGGGCATTCTTTTCGCCATTTCGATCATTCTCATTATCGTGTTGGCCGGTTATTGGAGTATCGAGCCTAAACCTTTCGATGTCATGGCAGAAGCGAAGGCACGCCAGAATGCACAGGGCCTTGATAATATCCCCAATGGTTATGTCTATGCGAATAGCTTAGTGCATATTGCTGAAGTATTGCTTTATAAACCAGGGGGCTATCTCACTAATGACGTTGGTGTACCAGGTCTATTGCTAGATAATATTCCTAGTTGGGAATATGGTGCGCTGATTATGTTACGCGATGGTGCGTCTGCATTAAGAAACCATCTGGCGCGAGCCCAATCACAATCCGCAGAAGACCCTGACTTAGCTAAAGCTGAGCCATATTTTTACTATGAGCGAAATTCATGGGCCTTACCGTCCACTGAAGCTGAATATGAAAAAGGGATTTCAGCGCTACATGCTTATATGATACGCTTAGCAGATTCGCAGCATAAAAACCCGGGACACTTTTATTCCAGAGCGGATAACTTATGGCAATATGTAGAGATTATTATCAAGCGCCTGGGTGGTATTTCAACACGTTTAGCGGCGAGTACTGACCGCTATGAAGCTTATGATATTCAACAGGAAAAATCTGCTGCGATTTCCCAGACGACCTGGTTAAAACTGGATGATGAATTTTGGCAGGCACGTGGCTCTTGCTGGGCATTGCTCCATATATTAAAGGCCATTAAATGGGATTTCAGACTGATTTTGGAAGATAAGCGGGCTATGGATACCGTTAAGATTATGATTCATGAAATGGAAAATGCCTTGGCACCCATTACCAGCCCGGTTATTTTGAATGGAGATGGCTATGGTATTTCGGCTAATTATTCATTAGCAATGGCAAGTTATGTATCGCGCGCAAGTGCAGCAGCGCTTGATTTGCGTGATGTAATGAACAGAGGGTAATTATTAATGGAAGAACATATGCAAGATAATCTTAAGCAGGTCAGCACCTGGAAGCGTATCGGTTTTATTCTTATTTTTGCGGTGATAGCAGGGGTTGTACGAACCCTGATATGGGTCGTTGTGTTATTGCAAATTGCTGCTGCACTATTGACAGGGGACACGAATCAGCATATTTTAGGTTTTGGTCAGAAATTAGCAGCTTACCTGTATCATATAATGTTATTTATGACGTTTAATACCGAGACGATACCTTTTCCTTTTTCCGACTGGGATTTAACAGAAGAAGCTATTCACAATAAGGATCTGGCTACTAAGTAAAATACCCAGCGGGTTTTATACGCAGCTGTTGTTAGCATAAGGGTTAAGGAATTTATAGCATATTGAGAATACCGACATCTAAATAAAGCCATGTCTATGCCGTTGCGTAAAATCATTCACCTGGATATGGATGCATTTTTTGCAGCGGTAGAGCAGCGAGATAACTCTAAATACCTGAATAAACCCATCATTGTTGGCGGCGCACCTGATAGCCGGGGCGTGGTCGCCACTTGTAGTTATGAAGCAAGGAAATACGGCATTCATTCTGCTATGTCATCATCCCGAGCGTTTAGCTTGTGTCCCCAGGCAATTTTTGTAAAGCCCCGGTTTGCCGCTTACAAAGAAGTTTCCGCACTTATTCGCCAGATCTTTTATCAATACACGG
Organism: Methyloprofundus sp.; assembly: GCA_012960135.1. GTDB lineage: Bacteria > Pseudomonadota > Gammaproteobacteria > Methylococcales > Methylomonadaceae > Methyloprofundus. The sequence goes on along the minus strand of DUBW01000037.1, from coordinate 90,265 downwards.
CTCTGGTCGAGCCTGTATCACTGGATGAAGCGTATCTGGATGTTAGTCAAAGTAAACTCTGCCAGGGCTCAGCAACGCGCATCGCAGCAAAAATAAAGCAGCAGATTTTAGCCGAAACGGGATTAGTTGCTTCAGCAGGCGTTTCCTATAATAAATTTTTTGCAAAAATAGCCTCTGATATGGATAAGCCCGATGGGCTATATCTGATAACGCCTCAGCAAGGACTGGCTTTTGTTGCACAACTGCCTATAGGTAAGTTTCATGGTGTGGGCAAGGCGACAGAACGAAAAATGCATGATTTAGGTATCAAAAATGGCGCTGATCTGAAGCAGTTTTCTTTGCCTGTTTTGCAACAGCACTTTGGAAAGGCTGCTTTGTTTTTCTATAACATTGCCTTAGGGGTTGATGAAAGACCGGTACGCATCGATCGGGAAAGTAAATCCATCGGCACGGAAACAACCTATAGCCAGGATCTGTTGCAGAGTCATGAAATCTATCAGCAGTTAACTGAATTACTAGATAAAGCCTTACTTAAAGTGCAGGCAAAAAAACTGTATGCACGCACCTTAACGATCAAAGTAAAATATCATGATTTTCAGCAAATCACCCGTAGCCTGACGTTTAATAAGCCGATCAAAAGCCAGTTATCCAAAACACCGATATTTAGGCAATTATTACGCACAGATGGCATAGGGCAGAGTAAAATACGCTTACTAGGAATTACCCTGTCAACACTGGAAAAGCAGACAAACTATTATCAGCAAATGGATATATTTGACTAGTTTTGAACACAGTGATCAATGATCAGAGAACTAGTGAAGAGCACGAAGACTAAAGTTTTATTTTTAATTGCGCTGGCTAGTTTTATATTAAACCACGAAAGGCACGAAAGGCACGAAAGGCAAAGCTTTTATTATATTTTTCTGCTCCTTGTGTTCAAGGTGAATACTGGGATTGAAATTTGGTCAACTTTGCTGACTTATAATAATTAATGAAAGAGAGGTTAAGATGGAAATGGAAATATGGGAAAGTGTGTTATTAGGCGTGACGGCACTCGGACTTATTTTCTGGATGGGACCTGGCATTAAAGCGACTTTACAACGCAGTAAAGAAGCCCCGAAAGACTGGCTAGGAGCTCTGGTGCCCATAGGGTGTGTAGTATTATTTGTAATTTTTTTAATAAAGATGGTTTGATATGAGTGAATTTTTTGACCCGCAAGAGGAAGAAGAAACCTGGGCTATACGGCCAAATAAATCACAAATAAAACGTGACATAGCCGTTATCAGTGATTTATGTGAAGAAATTACTCAGCTGGCACCAGCGCAGATAGAGCGTCTGGGGTTACCCGATAATATCCAGAAAGCTATTCTGGAAGCAGCGAAAATGCCTGTAAAGGGAGCTAGAAAGCGCCAGCTCAAATTTATCACCGCAGCAATGCGTAAGATAGATGTAGAGCCTATTCAAGAGCAGTTAGATAAAATAAAAGCCAAAAGCGCCCATGCTGCACGGGAATTACATCAGCTGGAACGCTGGCGGGAGCGATTATTATCCGATGATAAACAGGCAGTAACCGAGTTTCTGGCGAAGAATCCAGAGGCAGATGCGCAACATATTCGGCAATTAATCCGCAATGCTAAGAAAGAATTAGCCATTGCCAAGCCACCTAAGTCTTCACGATTATTGTTTTGTTATCTAAGAGAGTTAATGGAGAACGAGCTAGATAAAACGGAAGAATGATGCCCGTTAGGCAAAATTTAGCAGGGTATGCTACAAAACTAAAGTGCAGAAACTTATGTTATTGATAAAGAAAAAGTAGAACATACACTTAAAAAGGTGTGTGGTGAGTGTAATAGCTAAGGTTTTTTGACTCCTGCTGATGGCATAAATTTGCCGGTTTATTCACCGGCAATGGCCATTTCTTCGATTAAAATAGAACCAGTACGAATATTGCCGCGATAATCTATATCATTGCCCACTGCCAGAATATGCTGAAACATATCTTTAAGATTACCTGCAATGGTGATTTCCTGTACTGGGTACTGGATCTCGCCATGTTCTACCCAGAAGCCTGAAGCGCCCCGGGAATAATCGCCGGTTACCGGGTTTACTCCTTGCCCCATCAGCTCAGTGACCACCAGACCGGTATCCATTTCTTGAAGTAATTGCTGAAAGTCCTTGTCTCCAGCATTAATACAAAGGTTATGGACTCCCCCAGCGTGACCGGTAGACTGCATGCCTAATTTACGTGCTGAATAACTGCCTAACAGATAGCTATTCAGGATGCCGTCAGTGACTATATGGTTCGCTTTCGTTGTTACGCCTTCGGAATCATAGCAGGCGCTACCTAATGCGCCTAATAGATGCGGTTGTTCGTGTAGTTGGATAAAGTCAGGAAAAACTTGTGTACCCAGGCTGTCCAGTAGGAAAGAAGATTTACGGTATAGGCTACCGCCACTGATAGCGCCAAGAAATGAGCCGATCAGTCCGCTGGCAACTTCGGCTGAGTATAAGACAGGTGATTTACGTGTGCTTAAACTGCGAGCGCCAAGACGCATGATGGTTCTTTCTGCGGCTTTTTTTCCTACTAATTCTGCGCTTTCCAGCTTGTTATGATTGCGCGCAACGCTGTACCAGTAGTCACGTTCCATATTGCCGTCACGCTCGCCCAATACCGAACAGCTAATTGAGTGGCGGGTGGACGCGTAGCCGTGCAAGAACCCCAGACTATTGCCAAAGATACGGATACCTTGATAGCTATCAACCGAAGCGCCTTCTGAGTTACTAATGTCGGGGTGATATTGGCGTGCGCTATCTTCGCAGCTTATGGCAAGTTCAATCGCATCCTTGGCGTTAATACCCCAGGGATGGTATAGACCCAGGTCTTTAAACTCAGTTGCTAGTCTGTCGGGGTCTGGTAATCCGGCATGTGGGTCGTCACTGGCATAGCGCGCAATACTGCATGCCGCTGTGATGGTTTCTTTAATGGATTGGGGCGATAAATCGGTGCTACTCGCCGAGCCTTTTTTCTGGCCAAAATAAACAGTCACGCCCAGGCCTTGAGAACAGTGATGTTCTATGGTTTCTACATCTCCTAGGCGGGCATTGACCGATAAGCCTGTATCGACACTTAAGCCAGCATCTGCAGCCGTGGCTCCCTGCTTTTTTGCTTCTAGCAATAAGTCATGAATACTTGTTTCCAGGCGACTGATTTCTTCTTGAGTTTGCATAAATCTGATATGTTTAATAATAGCTTTGGGTTGGGGCGCGAGTTTTTAGTCCGCATAGGCGGCGGGTGATTTTTTGACCCTGGTAAGATGCCTGCTAATAATTGTCCATTAGCGGACTAAAGTCCGCTCTACAGGCTAGATGTTTGTACCACCTACAGTCAGAGAATCGATTTTAAGTGTAGGCTGACCGACACCAACCGGGACACTCTGGCCTTCTTTGCCACAGGTGCCGACACCACTATCTAGAGCCAGATCATTACCCACCATGCTGACTCGGGTAAGGACGTCTGGGCCGTTACCTATCAAGGTTGCACCTTTGACTGGCTGGGTGATTTTGCCATTTTCTATTAAATACGCTTCGCTAGCTGAAAATACAAATTTTCCGGAAGTAATGTCTACCTGCCCGCCACCAAAATTCTTCGCGTATAGACCTTTTTTAACCGATCTTAGAATCTCTTCTGGATCGCTTTCACCAGGCAACATATAAGTATTAGTCATACGCGGCATAGGGATATGGGCATAGGATTCACGTCTACCATTTCCAGTAGGCTCCACACCCATCAGGCGGGCGTTGAGTTTATCCTGCATATAGCCTTTGAGAATGCCGTTTTCAATTAAAGTAGTGCATTGTGTGGGCGTGCCTTCATCATCAATAGACAGGGAACCACGACGGTCTGGCAGGGTGCCATCATCAACCACGGTACATAGGGGGGATGCAACGCGCTCGCCAATTCGGCCACTAAAAGCCGAAGTGCCTTTACGATTAAAGTCGCCTTCCAGGCCATGTCCGATTGCTTCATGTAATAAGATGCCTGGCCAGCCTGATCCTAAGACCACCGGCATGCTACCCGCAGGAGCAGGTACCGCTTCTAAATTAACCAGTGCCTGTCTCACCGCTTCCTGAGCAAAGCCCAGTGCTCGATCTTGTTGCAGAAAATAGTGATAATCAGCGCGTGCACCACCGCCCATACTGCCTTGCTCACGGTGGCCTTTATCTTCAACAATGACACTGACATTTAAGCGTACTAATGGGCGTACATCGCCTACTAATGAGTCGCCTTGATTGGCAATCAGGATATGATCCTGTACGCCAACTAGACTGATAATTACCTGTTCGATACGTGGGTCGAGTTTGCGCGTCTCGGCATCAATTTTGCGTAAGAAATCTACTTTTTCCTGGTCGCTTAATGAGTTGAGGGGGTTGATTGGCGCATACAGTTGTGGGTAAGTACCATGTGAGGGCAGGGCGATTGTTGCAGCCTGCCCCTGGCGGGCAATAGCCTGGACATTACTGACTGCTGATAATAGCTCAGTCAGATCAATTTTATCGCTGTAGGCAAAGCCGGTTTTTTCACCCGATAATGCGCGTACCCCTGCACCTTGTTCTATATTGTGGCTGCCTTCTTTGATAATGCCGTCTTCTAGCACCCAGGATTCATAGTGGCTGGATTGAAAGTAAATGTCGCCATTATCTACGCTGCCATTGAGTAATTGGTCCATAACCCGGTGAATATTACTTTCCTGTAAACCAGTGGGAACTAATATCGCCTGTTTTGCTAATTGTAATACTGAGTTATCCATTATCCTAGGAATCGCAGTTGAGCACAGATTTTGTACTTAGATTTATTCATAAAACCGTGAAGTGGGGTATATTCACCGAACAGATGACACGTATTTACATTCATTATATTTAATATTCAGTTATTTTTAGTGTTTTATAGGGATCAATTGTGGTTTCTAGGATTATTTATCCACAAACAATTTGACGATGCTGAAGTACCGGAAAGGTCTCCCGGGTTTTATGCAAACGTGCTAGATCCATATCTGCAACAGCAAAGCCTGCATTGGTTTTTTTGCAATCCATCACGGTTCCCCAGGGATCAATGATCATGCTGTGACCAAAAGTATGGCGTCCGTTTGCATGGAAACCGCCCTGGTTAGGGGCAATAACGTAGCATAGGTTTTCTACGGCGCGTGCTCTGAGTAATAATTCCCAATGCGCAGCACCGGTTTTGTACGTGAAAGCAGAAGGTAGCACAAGGATTTCTATACCTTGATCCTGCATCATGCGAAACAGTTCTGGAAAGCGTAAGTCATAACAGACGGCAATGCCTAATTTACCGAAGGGACTATCGATAACCAGAGGGGCGTCGCCTTTGGAGATGGTGTCAGATTCACGGTATACCTCGTCACTTCCCGGGACATGGACATCAAATAAATGAATCTTGTCATAGCGGGCAACACGCTCGCCTAGATCATTATAGATTAGACATGCTGCCATCACTTTGCTGGTATCGCGTGGGTCTGCAATTGGTATAGTGCCGGCTACAATCCAGACCGCATATTTTTGCGCGGTATTTGCCAGGAAATCTTGAATCGGGCCAGAGCCATCTTGTTCTTTCTGGTTAATCTTATCGAATTCATCCTGTCCCATTAAGGCGAAGTTCTCAGGTAAGGCAACTAACTTTGCACCGGCATTGGCAGCTTCGCTAATGATGCGTTCGGCTTCTATCAGGTTGGAACTAATATTAGGACTGGATACCATTTGAATGGCGGCACATCTATTCATATAAAATCTCTAAAACGGTGGGTCTGTATTTTCTGGATCTCTATTTGAAGGAGGTCTACTAAGGTTCGTGGGTTAGGTCATTAGCCAGGGAAGAACTAAATTGACGATTGATTGTGAAATCATCCCAGCGGCCTTTTATTTCGTATAACAAGCTAACAATAAAGCCGCCGGGTTGTTCTTTACCGATAAAAGTTTTGCTGACAGCGTTAGTAACATTGCCGATAATTGTACCAGCAATTGGAAATTTAGGCAGGACTGTTGCCCGCAAGTCAATTTCCTCGGTAAGCAGATTGGTGGAACCAGAAATATAAATTTTTGCAGGCATGGCATTGATCATTAAATCTTTAGTATTGGCGGTGCCTTGGTTGATAGTGAAATGCCCAGTTGTTTCAGAAAAGCTCAAGCCTGAATCGGTAATGTCAGAAAAATCAAAGCGTAGTCGATCGCCAATTTTCCATATATCCAGTGCTCCCAGGACTCGTCCTAAACCTGGATCTACACCTAATATACGACCATAGGCAAGATGTGCATCTATGGAACCCGAGAGGGTGGCCTTGGAAATCTCGTAAGGGGCCGCAGGCCAGTTGAGTACAAATTGCAGGTCGGCCGTGGTGTCATCAATATCGTTAGAAAGTCGAGTTTTCTTTAAAAACGTGCCAAAGTCATCACTGAGCAAATTTCCGGAAATTGAACTAAAATTTTGTTGATTCTGTTGTTGCCAGAAACCTGTCAGGGATAGTTTATTGTTGAGAGAAGATATGTCGCATTGGGTAATTGATAATCCTTGGTCAGTAGGCTGAGTCTGTAATTCCAGCTTGCCGAGATTAACATGATTCCAGTACAGTTCCTGACTACTGAGCTTGATACTGGGCAGATTTTTTACTACCAGGGCTGCACCATCATTACTTCCCAGATTGACCTTTTTTATTGCAGATAGGTCTAATTCTTTTAGCGACAGACTTATTTCAGAGTCCTTGTTAAATGCTATGGGGATAAAGATACTGCCACTTGCCATAGGCGTATGAATCAGGCCTTGCCAGTGAGGAGCGATTTTTTTTAGATTAATATCCACTCGATTCTGCAGTGCCACGGGGTTTTCGTAAACGATCTTAAATGCATTAATGCCTGATGGCGCAAGACCTAGTTTGATAGATATAGGATGATTCTGGGCTTCAGGTTTAGAGATAGGCGAGAACTGGATAGCCGTGCCAATTAAATTAGAATCTAATTCTATGGTGCATAGTTGTGGACCATTATTCGGAAACTCTAACTTTGCCTGGTAGTCACTGCTACCTTGTGCATATGCCCACATAGGATTAGGAAATTGTTTAGCCAGTTGTGCTATGGCCATTTTTCCTGAGACCTTGGCGGAAATCGCCTGTTCATTAGTGCTAAGTTCACCTACTATAGGAGAGCCCAAAGACGTTGCGTTGATTTGCTGACTGTATACGCCATTTTCAGTAAATAGAAAATCAGCAGTAATATCTGAAATAAGCAGGTCCATAGGCAGGATAGTCGCGCGCGCATCTTTTATTTTCGCGGTAATATTGGCTTTCAGTGCCTGTTCGCCTAATGGGACTTTTAGATCGATATGGACATCAGTTGATCCTTCTATATCAATAACTTCGTCAATATCTGTGACCAGACCTTTGAAGGGGGATTCAGTTAAAAAAAGCACGGCATGGGCTAAGCTGCTTTTGGCATCACCGGTGACATCGATAAAGTCACTTTGACTAAAGGAGTCTATAGAAACAATTGCATTTTGTAGGATTGAGTCATTGATATGCCCCTGATTAATGTTTATGTCCATGCTGGTAGAAAAAAAGCGTACCTCCCCCGCGACTCCCTGAAGATTATGCCAATCTGGTGCGTAATGTAATGCAACATCCTGTGCATCAAATAACACTTCAAAAACACCTTTCGCTTGTATGAAAGGGTAATCAGCTAATGAGCCGCGTAGCAGGATTCCTCCTTGTGTTGTATGCCCCCCAAGAAATGCCTGGTCTAGCCAGGTCACAATTTCTTTATCAAGAATCCTAGTCGGGAGAAAAAGAGGGACTTTAGTTGCATCCATAATATCAAAAGAGTTGCGCATATCCATAAAGGCGGGCTGGCCTTCATATGGGAAAGTGAGGCTAAGTTTGGTGCTGGTTTTAAAATAGTCTGAATTTATTTCCAGTAAAGGAGTGCTGAGTTCCCATACATCTGTATGCTGCCAATGCAATTCCCCTAAAGCATGGTTGAAATTTAAGGTTTTTCTAAATAATTTGGGCGCAGTAAATTTGAGCTGCGGTGAGTTAATCTGAATTAGCCCGTGTTGCTCGGAACCTTTAATATATAGGTCTAGATTTTCAACCCCTGGAATATCGTCCATGGGGTGAGTTTTAATGTTTGCTAGCTGAGCATTAATCGAGAAAGTTTCTTGTTCGGGATTGGAGAACAATAGCAGGTCTTGCACTTCACCTTGCAAAGCCATGGCTTTTAGTTGCTTATGTAATTTTTTAGGCAATAGTTTATTGCCTAGGATAATATTACTGAATGGTTCGATGGCTAGTTGGGGGCAGTTCAGCGCCAGATGAGTTAAATCACCTGCCGAGTTGATCTCCAGTGCAGCGGAAAATTGCGCCACTGCGGCAGTAATATTTTTTGAACTTAGCGTAGAATTTTTTATGGCCAGACGCCATTGTTGCTGATGCTTTTGTAATTTTAATTGCAGGTTAAGCTGGTCTACCGGAAACGAGGCCTGCTCATTATCTTGTATGGTGGCATTGCTTAGGCGTATTGAACCCTGCATCTCGATCATTTGCGATGCTCGCCAGGTACTCCAGAGACTAAAATCACTATTGCCTTTTGTTAATGAAAAGCCGAAGGGCAAGTCACCGATATTAAATTTTCCTAGATGAATATCTTGCCCCTGGATAAACAAGCGGGCACTAACACTGTCGGGAACAAAAATATTACCGCTAAAATTCATCTCCAATTGTATTGATTTTCCTAAGGATTCGGGGAGATCGGTTTTAATATAAATCTGGTGCTGATTGGCATCATTATTCAGGGTGACATTGATATGCTTTAAGAGTAAGGGCGCAGCATTTCGTTTTTTATCATGCCAGCGTATTTCACTATCAATCAGCCGGTATTGTTTGCCGCGCATAAGCCAGGTAGGCTGCTTATCGTCATCTGTTCTTGGCAACCCTTTAATATCAATACTACCCGATTCTAGCCGTGTTACCGATAGTTTTGCGCCCATTATGGATATTTGTACTGCTTCTAGCAGGGGGCGTCTTATGGCTGTAAGTATGCTAAAACCTAGGTAAATTTTCTGTAATTGTACCAGCGTCGCATTATCGTTCTCAGAGTGAACTTCAATATTTTCTAGGGCAAGTTCAGGTCTGATGCCATTGAGTACTCCCCGTATACTTTCGATGCTAACAGGCGCGCCCAAATGCTGGCTAAGTAGCGCTTCAATATCCGTTTTGTAAAAATCCATTTCTGAAAGTGCATAGCGCAAGCCACTGATAGAAATTGCAAAAATCAGTGTCGTCCAGAATAGAATGCGGATGCAGCCCCATTTAATATGCTTGATCATTATTTCTTAATTACAGTAAAACAACATCATATTGTTCCTGATTGTATTCAGATTCGGAACGGAACTTAATGCGAATATTTAAAAAAGCCTCTAATTCCGCTAATACATCAGCTTCTTCATCCAGCAATTTTTCCACTACCGGATGTGAAGCCAGAACCAGAATTTCCTGGACATTGTATTGCTTGACCTCGCGAATGATTTCCCGAAAAATTTCCAGGCAAATGGTTTCAGCAGTCTTTAGTTCGCCTCTACCTTCACAGGTAGGGCATTGCTCACAAAGAATATGTGCCAGACTCTCACGGGTACGTTTGCGGGTCATTTCCACCAGCCCTAAAGCGGACACTTCGGTAATTTTGGTTTTTGAATGACATTTTTCCAGGGTTCTTTCCAGAGCACTTAAAACCAATGCTTTATGTTCTTCGTCTTGCATATCAATAAAATCAATAATGATAATGCCGCCCAGATTACGCAGTCTTAATTGTCGGGATATTGCCTGCGCTGCTTCAAGATTGGTTTTAAAGATGGTCTCTTCCAGGCTTTTTCCGCCGACATAACCGCCGGTATTAACATCCACAGTGGTCATCGCTTCAGTCTGGTCAAACACCAGATGGCCACCTGATTTTAGGCTGACCTTACGCCCCAGTGCTTTCTGGATTTCATCTTCAATATTATAAATTTCGAATAACGGTCGTTCACGGGTGTAATGCTCGATGATCGGCACAATATCAGGGACAAATTCCTCGGCAAATTTTATCAGGCGCTGATAGGTTTTGCGCGAATCAACTTTTACCTTTTCTATATTATCTGTATATAAATCACGTAAAGTACGCACGCTTAAAGGTAAATCAAAATGAATCAGTGCCCGAGGCTCGGCTAAGGGGATTTTCTCCTGAATAGAGTCCCATAATTGCAGCAGAAATAGCATGTCAGATTCCAGAACAGACTCATCGATACATTCGGCTGCAGTCCTTGCGATAAAGCCGCCAGACTGATGCTCTTTCTGGAATGCATCCTGAAATGTGCGCAATCGGTTTCTTTCTGGCTCATGCTCGATACGTTGGGAAACACCGCCTTTTATCGCATAGGGCATATAAACCTGGTACCGGGATGGAATAGAAATTTCGGTTGTTAGGCGTGCACCTTTGCTGCCGATAGGATCCTTGCTGACTTGAACAATGATGTGCTGATTTTCAATTAAATAATGCTCAATATTCTCCGAGCCTTTTTGTTCTAATTCCTTACTGCATAAACCAGAAATATGTAAAAAGGCGGCACGTTCCAGACCAATTTCAACAAAGGCAGCCTGCATACCCGGTAAAACTCGACAAACCACCCCTTTATAAATATTGCCGATTAAGCCTAACTGATGAGTACGCTCAATGATCACTTCCTGTACAACACCGTTTTCAACGATGGCAACACGGGTTTCCGGTGGGGTAACATTAATCAGGATTTCTTCACTCATTGAAAATATTTATTCCTTCATTACTTAATAGTTGTGCAGTTTCAAATAAGGGTAAGCCCATAATCCCTGAAAAACTGCCGTTGATGGTTTCGATAAAGGTACTGGCCAAGCCCTGGATAGCATAAGCGCCTGCTTTATCAGCAGGTTCGCCTGTATGCCAGTATTGTATAATTTCTTGTGTAGAAATGGCACGAAAAGTAACATTCGAGATGCTTATTATTTGCTGCACCCGTTTGCCGTGTACTGAAACCGCACTATAAACCTGATGTGTGCTGGCGGATAATTGGCTTAACATGGCAATGGCATGTGCCAGATCTTGCGGCTTGCCCATGATAGTATCACCCAGCACAACCGAGGTATCTGCTGCCAGCACTACGCTATCTATAGGGTGCTGTGGAAGTATAGCAGAGGCTTTTGCAGCAGCGACACGCAGTACATAATCGGCAGGAGCTTCATTGCCAAGAGGGGTTTCATCAATATCGGCCACCTGTATCGTATGTATCAGACCTAGTTGAGTCAGTAACTCACTTCTGCGCGGTGAGGCAGAGGCTAATATAAGAGCAGGCATTTTAACGGTGATAGGGATGGTTATTGATAATGCTCCAGGCGCGGTAGATTTGTTCGGCAACCACGATGCGTACCAGAGGATGAGGAAAGGTCAGTTTCGATAAGCTCCATGACTGCTGTGCCACTTGTTTAACAGACTCAGCCAGGCCCTCCGGTCCGCCGACCATTAAGGCGATGTCCTGCCCACTGTCTAGCCAACTACGCATGGTTCCTGCCAGGTTTTCAGTCGTCCAGGCTTTTCCAGGAACATCCAAGGTGACGATATGACAGTTTTTAGGGATAGCAGCGAGCATTCTTTCTCCTTCATCGCGGACGATACGGCTAACATCGCTATTTTTTCCACGCTTACCCGCAGCGATTTCCTTAACGATTAACTGACATTCTCTAGGCATGCGCTTGGCATATTCTTCATAGCCCTGTTTTACCCAGCTGGGCATTTTCTGGCCGATACTGATTAAGTAGATTTGCACGTTTCTTAGTACTTATAATGACTGACAATTTGGTCATAACTACCATCTTGCTGCATCTCTGCAATCGCCTGATTAAAGTCATTGATAATCGTTTGCGCGTTTTTATTCGAACGACTGACGGCTAGATAGAGTTTTTTGAAGGTTAAAGCGGGCTGGATAAACTCAAAAGAATTAACCTTCGTCGGTAAGAATTTCTCTAGCGTATAATTGATCGCGCGTTCATCACCTAGTGTTAGATCTATCGTGCCGTTATTCAGTTTTTGTAAATTCTGCACACTAAAATTGGCCGGAATTTTGATCAGGCCGCGTGAGCGATTAAATGCTTCATTGTAAGCATAGTCACGCACCACGCCGATGACCCAGCCCTGTAAATCAGCAAGCCCACGGTACTCGATAACCGTGTTTTTCTTTTTAATAAAGCTGATAGTGTTAGTCAGATAGGGTTCGCTATAGAGCAGATCGCGCTCACGTTCAGCTGTTTTCCAGATTGCACAGGTGGCATCGAATACACCTATTTCCACACCCTCCAGAGCGCGCTGCCAGTTGTAAATATGTAAAGTGGGCTGATAACCTTTTCTTTGTAATGCCTTATTAACAAGCTCTACCGCCAGGCCTTTTCCCGGCATGGAGTCATCTACATACGGCGGCCACTGGCTGCTAACAACGCTAATAGCCTGTGCGGAACAGAGAGGTACAAAAAGGTTGAGTAAAACCAGCAGCAGAATAGGGCGCAGAATCATAGGGTTTTGTTGTCTCGATAGTGATTATTGAGTAGCCACTATTCTAGTATGAATTTGGCATAGCTCCAATTTTACCTTGCAGGTTATTTATCATTGCATGCTTGTTGATATGAGGTTCTTTATTTTTACTATGAAGTTTATGAAGAACCTAAAGGTATTACTGTCATCGCTGAACCAGGCCTTTCTTCATGTCCTTCATGGTGATTAAAAATCGACCTTGCCAAAATCTCTGCTGTACAAGAATCGATATCCTAAAATCACCCTAAACTGCTCGGTACCAAGTTGCGACTGTAGGTTCTTAATATAGGTATACGTTCATCAATCCCGGACATGTTATGGCTAGGCCAATTTCAGGCAGGTTTCCGGGCTGATGAGTGGATGTAATCCAAGATTTACGTCTTCCCATCCAGCAATGGACAGTGGCATATGGTAGATTTTTAACTCAATTACTGTTGCAGGTGCAGGGCTGGCCTTATTTGTGTAATGCACCCGCTTTCCTTTTAATCTTGAAAAAGCAAGACACCTGAAAGTAATAATTATATATTTTAAGGTAAATGAGAACAGGTCGTATCTGAGTTATTAAATGAAAAACACTGTGTAGAGCGGACTTTAGTCCACTAGTATGCTCCAAATATGTGCCTATGATAGGTTTGATCAATAGCGGACTAAAGTCCGCTCTACGCCTATCTTTTAAAATTCCCCAAATTCGGGCATGCGAAGTATATAATGCAATTTTTAATATTAGATTACACACTATTATGGCAAATAATAATCAACAAATGACTGCCAGCGAAAGAATCGTCGCAGAGGCACGCAAACACCAGACTGATCGCGAGAAAACATACAGAGGGCAGGCACTAAAAATGTATCCCTGGGTATGTGGTCGCTGTTCCCGTGAATTCACTAATGCAAATCTGCAGGAACTCACCGTCCATCATAAAAACCATAACCATGATGATAATCCTACCGACGGCAGTAACTGGGAGCTGTTATGTCTGTACTGCCATGACAATGAACACTCAAAATACGAAGAAATGCGCTTCGGCACTGGCAAAGAAGAGGCTAAGGATCACTCCGGTGGTACCCATAGTCCTTTTGCTAGTTTAGGCGACCTGCTTAAGAAATGAGTGTGTGCCCGTGGGCGCTATCCAGTGAAAGTGAAGAACATTATCACGACCATGAATGGGGCGTACCGGTACATGAAGATCGTTTGTTATTTGAATTTCTGGTGCTGGAAGGCGCGCAGGCAGGCCTCAGCTGGTCTACTGTATTAAATAAACGTGAGGGCTATCGCAAGGCATTTGACAATTTTGATATACGCAAAGTTGCTAATTATTCAGAGCAAAAACAACTGGAGCTGCAGACTAACCCCGAAATTATCAGAAATAAATTAAAAATTCGTTCGGCAGTAACTAACGCTCAAGTGGTATTGACCATACAGGAACAGCAGGGTAGTTTCGGCGCCTATATCTGGTCTTTTGTAAATAATCAGACGATTAAAAATGCCTGGCAGACTATGCAGGAAGTCCCCGCAAACACCCCCGAATCCGATTTAATGAGCAAGAGCCTGAAAAAAGCAGGCTTTAAGTTTTTCGGAACCACCATTTGCTATGCCTATATGCAGGCAACAGGGCTGGTAAATGATCACCTGGTAACTTGTCCAAGATATAATGATTGTGTAGAGCGGACTGAAGTCCGCTCTACAGTTTGAACAATTAGCACAGTTTTTGGAGGTGGAATAATGGCCTATCAGAATTTAACCAAAGGGCGTGTCTCTGAAATGGGGCGCGCTTATTCGTTAACCATGATTACTGAAGGGCGAATTCCTTATTTTCATGATTTTTCTGTCGCACGTTGTTTGATAAATGAAATGCGTCGCTTACATGATAATGGTCAATTAGAGTCTCTGGTCTGGGTGTTGATGCCGGATCATTGACATTGGTTGCTGGTACTTGAAAATAATGATTTGTCGGAGTTAATTAGGCTATTTAAGGGCGTGAGTAGTCAGTTAATAAATAAGAAATTACAAAGACACGGTACTTTTGGCAAAGAGGTTTTTATGATCATGCGATAGGTAAAGAGGAAGATGTAAGATCTGCTGCCAGATACATTGTTGGTAATCCATTACGTGCTGGGTTGGTCGAGACGATAGGCAAGTTCCGCATTGGGATGCTAAGTGGATGGTTGATTAAATATAGGGGTTCTGCCTATACAATATTGATGGAATGCCAGTCCGCTGGTGCACGTAATAAATGGATATGTCAGGTTTGATGATTAGCGGACTGAAGTCCGCTCTACAGTATTAGGTTATTATTATGAGAAAAAAAGGTCGGCAGGTTGTTTTAGATACCGAAACCACGGGATTAAACCCTAAGGAAGGACACCGGATTATCGAGATTGGTTGTGTGGAACTAGTGAACCGGCGTTTGACTGACCGGCAGTTCCATATGTATATCAATCCAGAGCGGCATATCGATGATGGCGCGATTGAGGTGCATGGAATTACTAACGAATTCTTAGTTGACAAGCCTTTGTTTAAAGAGGTGGTTGATGATTTTGTTGACTTTATCCGGGGGGCGGAGCTTATTATTCACAATGCGCCTTTTGATGTCGGTTTTATTGATCAAGAATTATCTTTAGCTCATTCGGCGGTCAAAAATGTTAACGATATCTGTACTGTGTTTGATAGCCTAGTCTATGCCAGAAAAAAACATCCGGGGCAGCGGAATAGTCTGGATGCGCTGTGTAAACGTTATGGCATAGATAATAGTCATCGTGACTTGCATGGCGCATTACTCGATTCGGAAATTTTATCTGACGTTTACTTGCTAATGACCGGTGGTCAGCTCTCTATGCTCGAGGATGATGATTTAAGTGATAGCGGGCAAGAGCATGTAATTCAACGTTTAAGCAGTGACCGGCCGCCGTTAAAAGTTATTCAATGTACTGAGGAAGAGTTACTGGAACATCAGAAAACTTTGGCAATGTTAGAAAAAACCAGTGGAGCCTGTTTATGGACAGATTAAGTAGCGAGACATTATGGAATACTCATTTCCCCGAGTTCGTTAGGGTTGGTGAAGCGGGCATTAATAGCCTGATGGCCTCTGCAAAATTAGTTTAATTGCCTGTAGGGCAGCAGGATTTTTTACCCAGGTGCGGTATGTGAGCACTACTTGCTGGTACTTGAGGGGAGCGTTAAAGCACAGATTATTTCTGAAGCGGGGCGGGAAATGCTGCTTTATCGTGTGCGCTCGGGTGATTCTTGTGTGCTGACGACTTCATGTCTGTTAAGCGGTGACCAATATCCTGCAGAGGGTATTACCGAAGATCAGGTGCTGGCCACAAAACTAGGCTCAGCTCGTGAAGTGATTTCCAGGCATTTAAAGCGCTTTGAAGCCTATGGCTGGGTCGCTCTGAATAGAGGGGCAATTAGCCTATTAGACGCAGGTGCTTTAAAAAATGTTGCCACTAAATAATAGATAGCTGTTTATCTGGCTTATTCTGCGTCTTCTTTTTGTTCTTTTACTATAAACTTGACGACTGTAAAACCAATTAATCCACCCACTAAACAAGCCATTAGTAATGGCATGGCAAATGGAATCTCGTGATTATCAGTAACTATGTCACTTAGTTATTTTTGTTAAGCTTTTTTATTCCAGTCCTGTTTTGTAGAAATTATTACATTCTTTTGAGGATTTATTATGGCAGCAACACCTTCTAATATGATGCCTTTAGGCACTACCGCCCCGGATTTTACCCTGCCCGATACGATTTCAGGCGAGAGTAAAAACCTGACGAATTTAAAAGGGGTGCAGGGAACTATCGTTATGTTTATCTGTAATCATTGTCCCTATGTTATTCATATCAAAGATCAATTGATTGATATTGCAAAGCAGTATGCCAGGCTGGGTATTGGCACTATTGCGATTAGTGCCAACGATATAGAAAACCATCCGCAGGATGCACCGGATAAAATGAAGGCATTGATGGCTGAGTGGGGGAATCCGTTTGCGGCTTATTGTTATGATGAGTCACAAACGGTGGCAAAGGCATATTTAGCGGCTTGTACCCCTGATATTTATCTATTTGACAAGGATCTTGACTGTGTCTATCGAGGGCGGCTAGATGCTGCCACTCCCAAAAATGATCAGCCTTTAACCGGAAAGGATTTGCGCGATGCTCTGGATGCGCTGTTAGTTGGTGAACCCATTAATGAGGAGCAGGTCCCTAGCATGGGCTGTAATATCAAGTGGAAATAAAAAACGTAAGGTTTCTGTAGAGCGGACTTCAGTCTGCTAATATGATTATACTTCGCGCGGTCACGACTGCGGATTTCTAACGGCTGAGTTTTTGCCGATAGCTGCGTTTCTGAAACAGTTGTGTCGCCAGTTATGCGCCTGTTCCAGCGTCTTGCGCTCAACACAAATCACCGCTTTAAAAATTCCCCATCTATGACCGTGTGAAGTATAACAGTTAGATTTTATGCGGACTGAAGTTCGCTCTACAATATTTTATTTAATATCTGCAGGGCGGCAATCACCAGGGCAGAGGAATTTTCCTACTGGGCGTAGAAAGGTATAAGTAGCTGGTACGACAATAAATACATCGGCAACACGCTCAAACGCATCATGTGGTGGTGCAATTGCGCTTAGCCCTATAAATGGCGAAAAGACAACAAATAATGCTGTCCCCGCAATTGTCGTAGCCAAACCTAAGGGGCGAGTAATTAAAATATCCATGGGAATAAACCAGGGATTGTAATCGAGTTTCTTTTTAGAATTTGAGACTTCAGTCGAATTAGCAGTTGTTGGTTTTTCTTGCGCATGGACTGTTTGCAAAAAGAAAAAGCAGGTGAGCAGGCTAAGGAGTAGATATTTTTTCATAATCATATTGGGATAAAATGAAAAAAGCGCTAGTTCGTGAGAAGTAGCGCTTTTTTATGTCTGTAAAGAAGTGTACTGTAGGGGGGCGGCTTTTAGCTCGCTTATAAAAATTGAGGGCTAAAGCCACGTCCTACACAGTTTTAGTGTATATCTTTCCAGTATTCTTTTTTCAATAAATAGGCAATAACACCAAATATCAGTATAAAGAATAATACATATTTACCCATGCTGATGCGCTCTAATTGTATGGGTTCTCCGGCATAAACCAGGAAGTTCACAATATCATTGACTGATTTATCGAATTCCTCGGCACTCATGGTGCCTCGTTCTTCAGTAACCAGTTCAGTGATCACTTCCTGACCATCAACGGTTTTATACACTGCTTTTTGCTTGCCCTGAAGCTTCCAGAGCGGATTAGGCATACCTACATCAGGATATATTGCATTATTGACACCTAAGGGTCTGGCAGGGTCTATATAAAAACCTTTTAGGTAGCTATATAGCCAGTCAGCGCCTCTTGAACGGGCAATCAATGATAAATCAGGTGGTTGTGTGCCGAACCATTTTTTAGCGTCATGGCCGTTCATGGCAGTGAGCATTTTGTCATAAATGCCTGCACCTTCAGGAGCTACTTTTTCCAGGATCTCTTGTTGTTTAATTCCAAAGTCATCCGCCAGATTCAAGTAACGAATATATTTAGTTGAATGACAGCCTAAGCAGTATTGAACATAGAGATATGCACCATTTTCTAAAGATTTTGTGTCGCTTAAATCATAATCTGCTGAATCAAGATCCATTCCGCCACCGGCAAATACACCGAGAGGCATTAGGAGTAATAGACAGCTCTGTAATAATTTTTTCATATTAGTCTAGGCTCCTTATAATTTTTTTAGCAAATTTGCTTAATTCATGAACAATACCAGAAGCATCAGGTCGTGTGTGCATCACTGTTTGTCCATTTCTATTTTCCGGCACATCGTGAGTCATTGCAGCAAAAGCTTCCTTGATAGCCGGAATCTGGTCTTCAAGACTGGGTTGCTCGTTAATTCGTTTGGGTAATGGTTTGGTTTTTTCCCAGCGAGTATAGATCGGCATTAATAAGAAAAAAGCAAAGTAGATTGCGGTACAAACCCGTGCTGCAATAGTGGCGTTTGCGGTAGGAGCCTGCATGCCTAGATAACCTAGTCCCAAAAAGCTAAGTACGAACAGCGCGATTGCTTTTTTATAAATGCCTCCGCGATAACGTATTGATCTTACCGGGCTACGGTCTAGCCAGGGAAGTAAGAATAACACGACAATCGCACCTCCCATTGCAATGACTCCAGCAAATTTATCAGGAATTGCTCTTAAAATTGCATAGAACGGGGTGAAATACCAGACCGGAGCAATATGTTCAGGCGTGGCTAAGGGGTCTGCCGGTATAAAATTGGAATGTTCTAGAAAGTAACCTCCCATTTCCGGCATATAAAATAGCACCGTGGCAAAAAAGAACAGGAAGACAGCAACGCCAACGATGTCTTTTACCGTGTAATACGGGTGGAAAGGAATACCATCTACAGGGTGTCCCCAGGGGTCTTTAGAGTCTTTGATCTCTATGCCGTCTGGGTTATTTGATCCGACTTCATGTAAGGCAATAATATGCAGGAATATCAGCATAATGAGGATCAGAGGAATGGCAATGACATGGAATGCAAAGAAGCGGTTTAGAGTCGCATCTGAGATAACATAGTCACCGCGTACCCATAGTGATAGATCATCGCCAATTATCGGAATCGCACTGAATAAGGAGATAATTACCTGTGCACCCCAGTAAGACATTTGACCCCAAGGAAGTAGGTATCCCATGAATGCCTCTGCCATTAGTGCTAAAAAGATCAGCATGCCGAAGATCCAGATCAGCTCTCGGGGCTGTTTGTAGGAGCCATAAATCAGGCCACGAAACATGTGCAGGTAGACCACGATAAAAAAGGCCGACGCACCGGTAGAATGCATATAGCGTACTAACCAGCCCCAGGGCACTTCGCGCATAATATATTCGACTGAGTCGAATGCCAAACTGGCATCAGGCTTGTAGTTCATAGTCAGTAAGATACCAGTGACTAGCTGGTTAACTAGTACCAATAATGCTAAAGAACCAAAAAAATACCAGAAGTTAAAGTTTTTCGGCGCGTAATATTGCGCCATGTGTTCATTCCACATTTTGACCATTGGGAAGCGCTGACAAAACCAGCTACCACAATCGTTTAAGTAATTTGGTTTCATGCGTTTGCCTCGTTGTCGCCTATCAGTATCCGCGTATCACTAATGTAATGGTGCGGAGGAACGTCTAAATTAGTTGGAGCGGGAACCCCTCTGAAGACACGTCCTGCCAAATCAAATCCAGAACCATGACAAGGACAGAAAAAACCACCTTTCCACTCAGGGCCTAAATCATTGGGAGCAATTTCGGGACGGAATGTTGGCGAACAACCTAGGTGCGTACATAAACCGACAGCAATGAAAATTTCAGGTTTAATGGAGCGGAAATCATTTTGACTGGATGCAGGTTGATTAGATTCTGAGGAATCAGGGTCTGCGAGTTTGCCAGTATCTGTTGCCAGGATTTCCAGAACTTCTGGTGTGCGAAAAAGAACCCAGACTGGTTTGCCGCGCCAAGCGGCTCGGATTAGTTGCCCTGGTTCTATTTTACTGATATCAATTTCTACTGGAGATCCTGCCGCTTTAGCCCTGGTGCTAGGCTGCATCTGCGCGAGAAAAGGTACAGCGATGTAGCCTGTCCCTACTGCGCCAACGACGGTTAAAGCCGTGGTTAGAAATTGGCGTTTTGAATTGTCGACGCCTTGTTCGCTCATGTATAACGCTCCTGATTATGTGTTTTTTTAACTTTTTTAACTTTTTTTGTTTGTGGTTCAATGGTACATGAGAGCCGCGCCCTTTAGAAGTCTGTTTTTTGTAATCTTTTTGTGGTAATGATTATACTTGAATTCAGGGCATTGCATTTTTCGCATTTTTCAATGCTTTAATAAAAGCATTGTTTTCTTCCGGTTTTCCTATAGTCACTCGCAGGCAGTCACTCAATGGCCCTTGTTGTGGGGACAGGTTCTTTATTAAAATACCTTGCTCTTTTAAGGCATTAAAAATTGGCGTCGCTTTATTCTGCTCGGTACGAAACAGAATAAAGTTTGCTGCACTAGGGTATGGCCTAATTCCATGGATAGTGCTTAATTGCAGGAACATGCGTGCTCTTTCATTGCGTAGAATTTCGGTTTGCTGAGCAAACATCTCTGGGTGAGTTAACACAAATTCGGTGCTGCATTGGGTCAGTATATTAATGTTGTAAGGTAGCCTAGCCTTGTTTAATTCACTGATAATGCCCGGTTGACCGGCAATAAAGCCGAGGCGTAAACCAGCTAGCCCCAGCTTGGAAACAGTACGCATGACCAGTAAGTTATTGTAGGTTGAAAGTTTAGCTATAAAGCTAGCATCAGTAAAAGGGGCGTAGGCCTCATCAATAATAACCAGTCCCTTGCTGTGCTGGATAATTTGCTCGATAGCATGACTGTCAAATAGATTACCAGTCGGGTTATTGGGGTAGGCAATAAAGATAATTTCGGGTTGCTGCTGCTTTATGGCCGCCAGCGTAAGCTCCAGATCCAGTTCAAAACTTTCGGCTAATAAAGGTAATCCCTGATACTTTAAACCCAGGCACTGAGCAATTTGTTTGTACATGACAAAGCTCGGCTCGGGTGCCATTACTGTAGAATTGGCAGGTAATGACATGAGCAAGAGTTGGATGATTTCATCCGAGCCATTACCTAGTAAGATCCCGCTCTGCTCAGGAAGCTGATTGTATTCTTTTAGAACATTGCACAGTGATCTTGCTTCTGGGTCAGGGTAGCGATTAATTTCCGCCTTGTGTATGACTTTTAGCCATTCTGCTTTAATCTCTTCTGGCCAGGTATAAGGATTTTCCATCGCATCAAGTTTTATATATCCCGTTGCATCGGCTACTTTATAGGCAGTTAACGCCCGAATTTCAGGGCGAATAACAGTAGAGATAAGGTCTTGTTCAAGCATGATTAACGTTGCTTAAATTAATCAACACGTTTGAAATGATGTACCCAGACAGGTGCAGCTTCATTCCATTCCATTCCAGCGTGCATTTTAAGAATCAGGTTTTTATACATTTCCAGATTAGGATAGCCCTCTGCCTGTGCTTCAGCATCACCCATATCGCCAATGGTTTCTCTGGTTAAATCAGTGACAATAAATTCTTTGCCTTCCAGAGTAAAAGTTTCGTTCGGGTAGGCATAAACACCGTCACGGCGTTGCTGGGTTTTTCTGCCACTTAGCGCCGCTTCCACTAACTTAGGGTGCGTCACCAGGCGTTCTATGCCACAGGTTTTTTCAGGTAGATCAGTCATTATATTTTTCTTAATATGTTTTGGATTTATGGTTCTCTTTCAGTGTCAATGAAATGAGATCAATACTTATTTTAATCTGTATTCCGCAGAGCGCGCATGTGCTGTTAAGCTTTCTCCGCGTGCCAGTACAGAAGCTGTTTTACCTAAAGTATTTGCACCCTCGGCAGAACAGAATATCAGGCTGGAGCGTTTCTGAAAATCATATACCCCCAAAGGTGAAGAAAATCGTGCCGTTCCTGAGGTAGGCAAGACGTGGTTAGGGCCGGCACAGTAATCACCTAGAGCTTCTGCTGTGTAGCGTCCCATAAAGATAGCGCCAGCATTACGGATATGTGCGCACAGTGCTTCCGGGTCTTGTACAGATAATTCAAGATGTTCAGGGGCGATAGTATTAGCAACATCAGCTGCCTGTTCTAATGAGTCGACTTTTATTAATGCGCCGCGCCTGGCTAGAGAGGCTTTAATAATCTCGGCACGCTCCATTTCCGGCAATAATTTGTCGATACTCTGCATAACTGCTTCAAGAAATTCGGCATCATCAGATAATAATATGGCCTGGGCATCTTCATCGTGTTCAGCCTGAGAAAATAAGTCCATGGCGATCCAGTCTGGATCAGTTTTGCCATCGCAAATAATCAGTATTTCCGAAGGGCCAGCGATCATATCGATACCTACCTGGCCAAAGACCAGTTTTTTTGCCGTAGCGACATAGATGTTGCCTGGGCCAACAATTTTTTCTACCGCAGGGATGGTTTCAGTGCCATAGGCTAAGGCGGCAACCGCTTGTGCTCCACCGATAGTAAAAACCCGGTCAACACCTGCGAGATAGGCGGCCGCTAAAACCAGCTCATTAGTAACACCTTGTGGTGTGGGGACAACCATGATCAGCTCGCGAACGCCGGCTACTTTAGCAGGAATTGCATTCATTAAAACGGAAGAAGGGTAGGCGGCTTTGCCTCCCGGGACATAGAGTCCGGCACGGTCTAATGGCGTTATTTTCTGACCTAACATGGTGCCGTCGGCTTCGGTGTATTGCCAGGACTCCAATTTCTGCTTTTCAGCATAGACACGCACACGATTGGCCGCTGTCTCCAAAGCCTCAGCTTTATCTTTAGGCAGGTTATCCCAGGCGGCTTTTAACTTTGCCTGAGACAGTTCTAATTCAGATGCTTGTGTCAGAGAGCAGTGATCAAATTGATTGGTGTATTCGAGAACCGCCTGATCGCCCTTGCTGCGAACGTTAGCAATAATATCCAAAACACGCTGGTGAACTTCATGGTCAGAACTTTCTTCAAAGGCGAGTAATTGTTTTAGTTGCGTCAGAAAATCAGCATCCGTACTATTGAGTCGTGAGATGGTTTGAGTCATAGTGGTTTATCTTGCAGCCAGTGTTTTTTCGAATTGATCTAGCAATGGCTGAATAAGCTGGTGTTTCATTTTCATAGACGCTTTATTAACCACCAGACGTGAGCTGATATTCATAATCAGCTCACGTGGTTCCAGACCATTTGCGCGTAAAGTATTGCCGGTATCAACTACATCCACGATGCAGTCTGCTAGGCCAACGATAGGCGCAAGCTCCATCGCACCATAGAGTTTGATGATTTCAGCCTGTATGCCTTTACTGGCAAAATAGCGCTCTGCTGTTTTGACGTATTTTGTTGCAACGCGGACTCGTCCTGAAATGTCCGGGGCATTAGTAGGTACTGCAGTCATTAGTTTGCAGCAGGCAATGTTGAGGTCTAAGGGCTCGTATAAATTATCCGAGTCATGCTCAATCAGCACGTCTTTGCCGGCTATGCCTAAGTCTGCCGCGCCATATTCGACGAAAGTGGGTACGTCGGTAGCGCGTATGATAACTAGTTGCACATCGGCGTGGTTGGTTTTAAGGATAAGTTTGCGGCTGGTTTTAGGGTCATCAAGCGGAACAATATCGGCATCTGCCAGTAAAGGGAGTGCTTCGTCGTAAATTCTGCCTTTTGAAACTGCGATCGTTAACATGAGAAAGCCTGTGTTATCTAGGTATGCGGCGAATGGTTGCGCCGAGCTGGGAAAGTTTTTCTTCTATATGATCATAACCTCTATCGATATGATAGATACGATCAACCAATGTCTCTCCTTCTGCGGCCAGACCAGAAAGCACGAGACTTGCAGAAGCTCGTAGGTCAGTAGCCATTACTGGTGCGGCGGTTAGGTTTTTTACTCCGGTACAAATAGCGGTGTTGGACTCTAGCTTGATGTTGGCCCCCATACGCTGCATTTCCTGGACATGCATAAAACGGTTTTCAAAGACCGTTTCGGTGATGGTGCTGACACCTTTTGCAATCGAATTCATAGCAGTAAATTGGGCCTGCATATCGGTTGGAAATGCAGGGAAGGGGGCAGTACGAATAGACACGGCTTTAGGGCGTTTGCCGTGCATATCGAGTTCAATCCAGTCTTTTCCACAGGTGATTTTTGCGCCTGCTTCGCTAAGCTTGTCGAGTACGGCATCGAGTAATTTGGGTTGGATCTTATTGAGTCTGATTTTTCCGCGAGTCATAGCCGCTGCAACCAGGTAAGTCCCGGCTTCAATACGGTCAGGTAGAACATTGTAGTGCAAGTCTTCAACGCCTAGCCGTTCAACGCCTTCAATTTCTAAAACATCAGTGCCTATACCGGAAATTTTAGCACCCATTTTATTCAGGAAATTGGCAAGATCGCTGACTTCAGGTTCACGCGCGGCATTTTCGATAATGGTTTTACCCTCAGCCAGTGTGGCTGCCATTAGTAGATTTTCTGTACCTGTGACTGTGACCTGGTCTAAGATCAAGCTGCAGCCTTTTAGACGTTTTGCTTTGGCATGAATATAGCCATTTTCAACTTTAATATCAGCGCCCATTTTTTCCAGGCCGATTAAATGGATGTCGACAGGGCGCGCACCAATGGCACACCCGCCGGGCAGTGAAACATCGGCCTGGCCAAAGCGTGCTAATAAGGGGCCTAATACTAAAATTGACGAACGCATGGTGCGTACCAGTTCGTAGGGTGCTTCAAGTTTAGTAATGGTGCTGCTGTTGACTTCAATATTCAGTTTTTCATCTACGGATAACTCTACGCCCATACAGCCTAGCAGTTCCAAGGTGGTGGTAATATCATGTAAATGTGGGATATTGCCAATCAAAACGGGCTTGTCGCTGAGCAGGGTCGCCGCTAAAATCGGGAGAGCCGCGTTCTTGGCGCCCGAAACGGTGAGTGTACCAGTCAGTTGTTTACCGCCAGTAATGAGTAATTTATCCATAGAGGGTGTCTATTCTTATAAGTTAAATAAGTCGATTTCAGAGATATCACACAACTTTGTCAAGGCAGAGAGCTGTGCAGGGATATGTGTAAATCTTAATTCTGTTTGAGATGCCTGGGCAAATTTTATCCATTCTATAAGTAAAGCCAAGCCAGCGCTATCAATTTTGCCTAGTTGCTGTAAGTCTATATTAATAGATGGGGCTGATTGCTCAAGTTTTAAAGCGGTTGTGTGAGCTTTGTTAATTGTGCTGAAAGTTAAATCGCCCTTAATAATAATGTGATCTCTGGCAGGGGAGAGAATTTCAATATTGTGCATCGGTTTATTTATCGTCATCCGCTGAATTAAACAGGAACTGACTAATTAGCCTCTCTAGTACCAGTGCCGACTGAGTGAGCTCTATATTATCACCTTCCTGCAAGAATTCATCCAGTCCACCGGGTGTCAGACCGATGTATTTATCGCCAAGTAAGCCTGAAGTTAAAATACTGGCTGACGTATCGCTAGGTAAGTTGTTATATCGTGCGTCGATGCGTATCTTAACGAGCGCATCATAGTTATCCGAGTCGAAACTAATCTCGGTTACACGTCCAATTGGGACGCCAGCCATAGAGACTAATGCTTTGCTTTTAAGGCCACCGACATTCTCAAAATGGGCATTCACGGTATAGCTGCCGTTGTCTTGCAAGTCACTATAATTGCTGACTTGCAATGCAAGAAAGAAAAGTGCGGCAATACACAGGCTAACAAATAGCCCTACTAAAATTTCCAAGGATTTGCATGGCATGATCAGGACGCTCCAAACATAAGGGCAGTTAATAAAAAGTCAAACAGCAGAATGGCAAAAGCAGAAGTGACCACGGTGCGAGTGGTTGCCCGGCTGATTCCGGAAGCAGTCGGGACGGCATCATAACCTTCAAATAAGGCAATCCAGGAAACTAGCCAGGCAAAAATAATACTTTTGATAACGCCGTTAATAATATCGTCGTGAAAATCAATCGCGCCTTGCATTTGTGACCAATAAGAACCTGAGTCAACGTTTAATAGTTCTACGCCGGCGAGGTATCCCCCTAAAATACCGATAGCACTGAACAATGCCGCTAATAAGGGGAGTGATATAAATCCTGCAAAAAAGCGCGGTGCAATAATGTATTTTAATGGGTCTATGGCCATCATTTCCATTGCTGAAAGTTGTTCGGTTGCTTTCATTAGGCCAATTTCAGCCGTTAAAGCCGAGCCTGCGCGCCCGGCAAATAATAGCGCGCTAACCACAGGACCTAACTCTCGGACGAGAGAGGCTGCGACCATAATTCCCAATGAAGATTCGGCGCCAAAGGTAGATAGAGTATAAACGCCTTGCAAGCCAAGTACCATGCCGACAAAGAGTCCGGAAATTGCAATTAACCAGAACGTAAGCACGCCGATATTATACAGCTGTTTAATAAGTAAGCCCGGGCGGCTTAAGGTATATCCAAAGCCGGTTAATATAGCACTAAAAAACAGGCTGCTGCGGCCTAACTTAGCCAGAAATTTTAAACTGGAATGACCTATGGACTGGAAGAAGTTCATAATTTAGCGTTATTAGAAAGTAGGTCGCTGTTAATGTCCTGTGCAGGGTAATGAAATGGCACTGGGCCATCGGCTTTGCCTTGCATAAATTGCTGAACCCAGTCTGATTTAGTTGTGTTCAGTTCTTCGGGCGTGCCTTGGCCGGCCACTTTGCCCTCCGAAATAAGATAAATATAATCTGCAATAGAAGCGGTTTCTACGACATTATGTGAAACAACTATGCTGCTTAAGTGTAACGTTTGATTTAATTTTTTAATCAATTTGACTAACACTCCCAGAGATATCGGATCCTGGCCGGTAAAAGGTTCGTCGAACATGATCATTTCGGGATCCAGAGCTAGAGCTCGAGCCATCGCTACACGTCTTGCCATGCCGCCAGAGAGTTCGCTGGGCATTAAGTCGCGTGCTCCACGTAAGCCAACCGCATTGAGCTTCATTAGTACCAGTGTGCGTATCATTGATTCCGGGAGTTGAGTATGCTCTCTGATGGGAAATGCAATGTTATCGTACACTGACATATCAGTTAATAAGGCGCCGCTCTGAAACAACATGCCCATTTTTTTGCGCAGCTTGTAGAGCTCTGTGCGCGAAAGTTGATGTACGTTTTTCTGGTCAACTAATAGCGTTCCGCTATCAGGCCTGAGTTGCCCTGCAATCAATTTTAATAAGGTGGTTTTACCGGTACCACTAGGCCCCATAATCGCGGTAATTTTATGCGGCATAATATCTAGCGAGATATTGTCAAAAATTTTCCTGTTGCCACGAGAGAAAGTTAAATTGCGTATGGAAATCATGGTATAACAAAGAAAAATCAGATTATAAAACAATAGCATTATAGTGTAAGCACTAAGCGACAGCTATTTTTAATGCTTAGATATTTTAGTTTAAGTGTGAAAAGCAGGTATTTTGTTTATCAGTAAGATTGCTGACCACAGAAATGTTATGGCTTTGAATTTTAGAGCTGCACTTAGGCAGGGATTTAATAATACCCGGGTCTTGACTTGTTCTTTTGCCCGTTTTTCGCGTTGTAGCCGTTGTAGAAGTAGTTGCAAAGCTTGCTATATACTTATTGCTACGCCTTGAAAACGAACAAAAGTTTTGCGCCGAATAGCGATACAAATCCGCAGCAATAATTTAGCCTTCTGCAGGAGCTCCCTTTTACAGTTGATGGGGGAGTAGCTGAGATAGGGCGTTTTATTTTTAGACGGCAATAGTCTTATAGTAAACGTTAAAGTACAAGTTCATTAGCTAATGCATGTACACAGCCTGGTTATTTTGTCAGGATTCCTGATACGGATTATGATTTTTATGGCACAATAAGCAATTTTCGAACCAACTAAAAATATGTTGATTGATATTCTTGTTTTGCTGCTAGGCTTGGTCGTTCTGGTCTTTGCTGCCGACTGGTTTGTAGACGGCGCTTCATCCATAGCCCGAGGTTTTGGTATTTCGCCATTATTAATCGGCTTAACTATCGTGGGCCTCGGTACTTCCGCGCCAGAAATCATGGTTTCTTCACTGGCTTCCTTGCAGGGCAACCCTGGTCTGGCTATAGGTAACGCGATTGGTTCCAATATTGCCAATATGGGCTTGATACTCGGCGCTACGGCATTGATTGCTCCACTGGCTTTCCATTCGAGTCTACTCAAAAGAGAGTTGCCCGTTTTGATGTTAATCAGTATCGCCTGTTATGTTCTGGCTTTAGATGGCTTAAGTGTGTTCGATGGTGTGCTAATGCTACTTGGTCTGGTTGCCTTTTTATATTGGCTGATACGGGCGGCGATGGTAGAGCATAAAAGTGATATCCTGACTAAAGAAGTCGAAGCGGAAATACCCGAAACAATGCCCAATAATAAGGCGTGGATATTTTTTGTGCTAGGTTTGATGGGTTTATTGATTAGTTCCAAGGTTCTTGTCTGGGCTGCAGTAAATATAGCGCATACTATGGGTGTCAGTGATTTAGTAATAGGCCTGACTATTGTTGCATTAGGTACCAGCTTGCCTGAGCTGGCTGCATCGATAGGTAGTGTGCTCAAGGGCGAGGATGATTTGGCTGTAGGTAATGTCATCGGCTCTAATGTGTATAATCTATTGGCTGTTTATTCTTTGCCGGCATTGATTGCGCCAGGGCCGGTAGATGCAACTGTTATCAGCCGTGACTTTCCGGTTTTACTGGCCTTTACCGGGGTATTGTTTATATTAGGGATGGGGCTTTCCAAAGCGGGCAGTATCAATCGTTGGGAAGGTGGTGGCTTGTTGTCTGCTTATTTGCTTTACCAGTGGACTATTTATCAAAGTGTTATTTAAACAACGGTATCAATGATAGCCAATATGAATGATAACCAGCTAGTACAAGTTGCAGCAGAAGTCATTGCTCTGGAAGCAGCGGCTGTGAATTCTCTAATAGACACAATTGATGAAGATTTTGTTCAGGCATGTCGCATTATTGCCGCATGTAAAGGACGGGTTGTGGTGACGGGTATGGGGAAGTCAGGGCATATAGCGGGAAAAATTGCGGCAACACTGGCGAGTACTGGGACACCCGCTTTTTTTGTTCACCCGGGTGAAGCAAGTCATGGTGATTTAGGGATGATCACTCAACAAGATGTGCTGCTGGCGCTATCTAATTCGGGCGAAACCGAGGAAATACTGACCTTATTACCCATTATAAAACGTCTGGCTGTGCCCATGATTGCCATGACAGGCAGAGTAGGCTCGACCCTGGCCAAGTTTTCTTCAGCGCATTTGAGCAATGCGGTCGAGAAGGAAGCCTGTTCTTTAGGGTTGGCACCTACGGCAAGTACGACAGCCGCTTTAGTTATGGGTGATGCGCTGGCAGTGACAATGATGACCCTGCGTGGCTTTACTCGTGATGATTTTGCCATGTCTCACCCTGGAGGAAACCTGGGTAGGCGTTTGCTGGTAGTGGTGAGTGATATTATGCATACCGGAGAGCAATTACCGATAGTGGCGCAAGGTGCCAGTATTATGGATGCTTTAGTGGAAATGACGGCGAAAAAACTGGGAATGACTGCTGTGGTTGATCAGCAAGGGCAGCTGGCAGGTATTTTTACCGATGGCGATGTGCGCCGGCTACTGGAAAAAGCGATTGATATTAAACAGGCCGCATTAGTAGAAGTAATGACGATTGATTGCCAGGTGATCAGGCAGGATATTCTAGCGGCTGAAGCGATGCAAATTATGGAGCAGAAGAAAATTAACGCACTGATTGTTGTTGATGAAAATAAGCAAGTGACGGGTGCGTTGAATATGCACGATTTAATTCATGCGGGTATAGTCTAAAATGCAAAATAGAATCGAAAAAGCGAAAAATATTAAATTATTAATTTTAGATGTTGATGGTGTTTTAACCGATGGCAAGCTGTTTTTTGATGAACAGGGCAGAGAGTATAAATCATTTAATGCGCGGGATGGCTTAGGCATCAAGCTATTACAAAAAGCAGGGATTCAGGTTGCGGTAATTTCGGGGAGAGCCTCTAAACCCGTTGTTTTGCGTATGGAGATGTTAGGTATTGATCTGGTTTACCTGGGGCAAACCGACAAAGGACAAGCGTTTAAAGAAATAATTGCTAAAGTAGGGTGTACGCCTGACCAGGCAGCGCATGTAGGTGATGATTTGATAGATTTGCCGGTATTACTGCAGGTAGGCCTGGCAATTGCCGTGCAGGACGCGAGTGAATATATTTTACCTTATATCGATTGGCAGACCCGGTTGTCAGGAGGGCAGGGAGCTGTTCGCGAGGTCTGTGATTTTATCTTACAGGCACAAGGAAAAATGGATGGGCTAGTCAATTCATTTAAAAAATTGTAATGTTTGCTGAACAATATAAAACTATTTTTTTATTGTTACTGATTTTCCTGGGTTCAATATTGGCGGTGAATTATGCGCCTGAACAGGAAACAATTGATACGCCAGCAGCAGAACCAAGCGCCGAGCATTTTGCTCTGGGCTATAGTAAAATCCAGATGGATCAATTGGGTCGGGCAGATAGTAAGTTAACCGCAGATCATGCTGCTAATTATAGTGGTAGTATGGGAACTAAACTTATAAATCCAGTGATGACGGTATATAAAAAAACAACGCCGCCCTGGGTAATCCGGTCTAAAACCGGACATGTTTCGCCGGATGGTAATAAAATCTCCATGAATGGTGAGGTTTTTATAGATCGGGTTGCTGCTGAAAATGTCCGTGAGATCAATGTAAAAACCAGTAATTTACGCTTGTTGCCCAAGCAGAATTACGCGGAAACTGATGACTGGGCTGAAATGGTGAGTGGTTTGGAGAGAATATCTGGTGTGGGGATGACGTTGTATTATCAGGATCCATTGTATATAAAATTATTGGCAAATGTAAAAGGGCAGCATGAGTATAAGTAATTGGCTATTTCCACCATATTTTTTGGGGTTAAGCCTTGTCTTTAGTCCTAGTGTGTTTGCAATAGATGGCGATACCGCTCAGCCAGTCAGTATTGAGTCAAACTCTGGTTTTTATGACGATAAAAAAGGTGTTAGCATCTATACCGGTATGGTTATTGTTATGCAGGGCAGTATGCGTATGGATGCAGATAAAGTCGTCGTGTATATGGAAAACCGGGAAATACAAAAACTGGTGGCTACAGGTACGCCAGTTAAATTTCAGCAGACTCCAGAAGAAGGCAAAGAAGATGTGCATGGCAACGCCCTGACTGCTGAGTATTATCCAGAGACAAAGTTATTGATTATGGTCGAAGAGGCAGTGGTATGGCAGGGGAAAAATAGTACGGCAAGCGAAAGAATAGAATATGACCGTATCGCAGAAGTGGTTAAAGCAGGTAGCAGTGGCTCGGATAGTAAGCGCGTTCATGTGATATTGCAGCCAAAAGATGGAGCGGGTGAGCAGTAATGGCGATTTTAGCAGCAAAAAAAATTGGTAAAAGCTATGCAAAACGTACTGTTGTAAATGAGGTATCATTACATGTAGCCAGTAATGAAATTGTGGGTTTGCTAGGTCCAAATGGTGCCGGGAAAACAACCAGTTTTTATATGCTGGTAGGTTTGGTGCGCGCGGATACTGGACAAATATTTTATGACCAGCAGGATATTACGCACTACCCGATGCATATCCGCGCAAAACTGGGTATAGGGTATTTGCCTCAAGAGGCTTCGGTGTTTAGAAAGCTGAGCGTGAGCGATAATTTACGTGCTGTACTTGAATTAAGAAAAGGCCTCAGTAAAGGGCAAATTGAATTAATTATTGATGAATTATTAGACGAGTTTAGTATTTCGCATATTCGCAATAATATAGGGATGGGTTTATCAGGAGGGGAGCGTCGCCGAGTTGAAATTGCTAGGGCTTTGGCAACCGACCCTGAATTTATTTTGCTAGATGAGCCTTTTGCTGGAGTTGATCCTATTTCTGTGATTGAAATCCAGAAGATTATTGCTCATTTGAAAGATAGAAATATCGGCGTCTTAATTACTGAACATAACGTCCGGGAAACATTAGGTATCTGTGATCGCGCTTATATTCTTAACGAAGGGCAGGTGATTGCCGAAGGATCTGCGGCGGATATTGTTGCGCATGAAGAGGTAAGACGTGTGTATCTTGGTGAGAATTTTAGTCTTTGATTATGCTGAAATTCTTTAATTGTTGTCTTTATATCATGAGGGGTTAAATGAAGCAGTCTTTGCAACTCCGCATGGGACAGCAGTTATCAATGACACCACAATTGCAGCAAGCGATTAAATTATTGCAGTTGTCCACATTAGACTTGCAGCAAGAAATTCAGCAAGTATTAGATTCAAATATGATGATTGAAGTCACTGAAGAGGAAGGGTCATCTTTAAGTGAGCAGAAAGTAGTAGAAAATAAAGTGGATACCACAGATCGCATGAGTAGCGAAGGGTCACAAACAGATATACCCGATGAGTTGCCGACTGATAGTTCATGGGAAGATGTGTTTGACTCGGTACAGATGGGATCTGGATCTACGCCTGCAAATGATGCGCCTGATTTTGAAGCGCAACGCACTAAAGTCATCAGCCTGCAAGACCACTTATTATGGCAAATGGAAATGCTACCTTTTACTAACAGGGACCGTGCCATGGCGATGGCGATCGTTGATTCAGTGAATAAGGAAGGTTATTTAACTAACCCTGGCGCATATATTTATCAAGGCTTAAGCGAGCAAATAGAAGACCTGGAAGAGGATGAGTTTTATGCCGTGTTGCATAGAGTGCAACAATTTGATCCTCCCGGTGTGGCAGCAGAAGATTTAAAAGATTGTTTGCATATACAATTACGCCAACTGCCGGAAGATACCCCGTTTAGAGCTGAGGCTATAGAACTAGTAAAACGTCATCTGGAATTATTAGCGGCGCAGGAAATAGCAAAACTGGTTAAGCGATTAGCTATTTCAGAACATAAATTAGGCGAAACAATTGCTTTGATTCGCTCTCTGGATCCAGTTCCGGGGCAGGCGATTGAGGAAGGGAAGTCTGCGTATGTTATTCCTGATTTGTTTGTTGCCAAGGTGAATGGTCAATGGCAGGTCGAATTAAATCCTGATATCGCCCCAAGGTTAAGAGTCAATCCTTTTTATTCAAGCATGATAAAAAGGACGGACAATAGTAAAGATAATGTCAGTATGAAAGAGCATTTGCAGGAAGCTCGCTGGTTTATTAAAAGCCTGCATAGCCGTAATGATACTTTATTGCGGGTCGGGCGGAGTATTATCCGGCGGCAGACAGAATTTCTTGAGCGTGGTGCTATCGCCATGAAACCAATGGTATTAAGAGATATTGCAGAGGAATTGGAGCTGCATGAGTCAACGATATCCAGGGTGACTACGCAAAAGTATATGCATTTACCTAATGGCGTGATTGAATTCAAGTGTTTCTTTTCCAGTCATGTCTCAACTGCAGAAGGGGGGGAGTGTTCGGCAACGGCAATTCGAGCGTTTATTAAGGAATTGGTTAATAATGAAAATCCGGTAAAACCGCTTAGTGACAGTAAAATGGCGGGATTACTAAAAGAAAAAGGGATTAATGTTGCGCGGCGTACTATAGCCAAGTATCGAGAGGCAATATCTATTCCAGCGTCGAGTCAAAGGAAGCGACTCTTGTAAGAAAGTAGTATAATGGCTATCATTTTTTTTAATGTAATCAGGGGTTAAATTTATGCAAGTTAGCGTAACAGGTCGTCACGTTGAAGTCACAGAAGCAATGAAACAGCATGTAGAAGATAAAATTGGTAAGCTCAAGCGTCATTTTGATCATGTTACTGATGTACATGTTATCTTGACAGTAGAAAAACTAGAGCAAAAAGCAGAAGCAACCGTGCAAATTAGTGGAGCCAAGCTATTTGCCGATGATGTTCAGGAAGATATGTATGCTGCCATTGATAATATGGTCGACAAGTTAGATCGCCAAATTATCAAACATAAAGAAAAAGTGCAATCGCACCGCTAAATGCAAAGGGTTAAACAGCGAAGGGCTTTCTTCTGTTTGGTCTTCGCTGTTTGGTCCATCGCGCAGTTTATAAGTTAAAGCTATGAAACTATTAATATTGACTGGGCTTTCTGGTTCAGGAAAGAGTATTGCTCTGGATACTCTGGAAGACAGTGGCTTTTATTGTATCGATAATCTGCCCATTAAATTGCTGGATGACTTTGTCAGTAATGTTATGTTGCAAGATCAGGTGACGTACGGTAAAACTGCGATCGGAATTGATGCCAGAAATCAAAGTGAAAGTTTATATACTTTTGTCGATAAAATAGCATTGATCCGCGATCAGGATATCGAATGTGATGTTATTTTTATGCAGGCCGAAGAGAGTGTTTTATTAAAACGCTATAGTGAAACCAGGCGGCGGCACCCTTTAACTGATTTGCACCTGTCATTAAAGGAAGCCATTAAAATTGAAAAAGATATTTTAATGGCGGTAGCCAAGGATGCTGATTTAGTTGTCGATACCAGCCGCACGCATTATCATCAGTTAAGGCAATTAATCAGAGATTATGTGCAGGTAGGTGACGCACAAAAGATTTCTATTCAGATCCAGTCATTTGGTTTTAAACACGGGATACCACTAGATGCTGATTTTGTCTTTGATGCGCGCTGCTTACCTAACCCTTATTGGAGTCCTGA
Source organism: Methyloprofundus sp. (assembly GCA_012960135.1). Taxonomy (GTDB): domain Bacteria; phylum Pseudomonadota; class Gammaproteobacteria; order Methylococcales; family Methylomonadaceae; genus Methyloprofundus. The sequence goes on along the minus strand of DUBW01000037.1, from coordinate 55,333 downwards.
GTTAAGAGGGTATACAGGTAAAGATCAGGTAGTGATTGATTTTTTACAATCAGAATCAATGGTGACGGAGTTTTCAGAAGATATTTCGTCTTTATTAGAGCGTTGGATTCCCCGCTTCGAACAAGAAAACCGCAGCTATTTAACCGTTGCTATTGGGTGTACAGGAGGGCAGCACCGCTCAGTATTTTTAGTAGACAGCCTGGCACGACACTTTCAGGGCAAGGCATTTAGTGTTATTGTCAGGCACCGCGAATTGCAATAACTAGTGAAATTTAATATGCTTTCGCTAGTCACAAAACAGTGAGATAAAGATATGCTATCAACTAGACCACAAGATCACTTGGATTTAAATTTACAGCAAATTATTGCTGATCTGGATAGTGGTGCGCTTTATGATGCACGCAGTCATTTACATAGCTTGTATCCTACTGAAATAGCCTTATTGCTCAGATCTTTACCGATTGATTACAGGTATAAGCTTTGGAGCATTATGGCGCCTGAAGCAATGGGAGAAACGCTCGCGGCATTGCATGGTGAAGTTCGGGTTGGTTTGATTGAGCGGACATCAGCAAAGGACTTGGTAGCCGCTGCAAGCCAATTAGAACCTAGAGATATGGCGAACCTGGTTGCTGATTTTTCTGCAGAAGTTAGAAGAAAAATACTTAACAAGGAAGGAAATAGTCGCCTTGAAGCGGCTTTATCTTATGAAGGGAATACGGCTGGCCGGTTAATGAATCCGTATTTTGTGCCGATACGAGGCGATTTGACGATAGATGACACACTGACCTATTTACGGGAGCATAAAGATATGCCTGCAAATCTGGATAGCTTGGTTGTTGTTGCTCGCAATAATCGTTATCTAGGCAAGATATCAGTGCCAACAATTTTAACCGGTGATCCCAATGCAACTGTTTCAACGTTGATGACGCATATTGAAGCAATTCCAATCAATATGCCTATTGCGGAGGTTGCAACTATTTTTGAGCACAGAAATATACTATCTGCTTCAGTAGTTGATGAGCAGGAGGTGGTGGTTGGTCGAATTACTATTGAAGATGTGCTCGAAATTGTTCGAGAAGAGGCTGATCATGCCATGCTCACTTCTGCTGGTCTGGACGAAGAACATGATTTATTTGCCCCAGTGCTGGTCAGTGCTAAGCGTAGAGCAGTCTGGTTGGGAGTGAACTTATTTACGGCCTTTCTAGCCTCCTGGGTCATTGGCTTATTTACAGCAACCATCGATCAAATTGTTGCTCTGGCAGTGCTGATGCCGATAGTTGCAAGTATGGGTGGGATTGCGGGTAGTCAGACTTTGACTCTGGTGATACGCGGCTTGGCATTGCACCAGATCAGCTCTTCAAATGCCATGTCTTTTCTATTTAAAGAGTTAGCAATAGGTGCGGTTAATGGTGTTGTCTGGTCAATCGTTGTCGCCATGATTGCAGCCGCTTGGTTCTCTAATATGCCATTAGGTATAATGCTCGGCGGTGCGATGATTATAAATTTGAGTTGTGCCGCTTTGGCAGGGGTTTTGATCCCCTTGTTTTTACAAAAAAGAGGTATCGACCCAGCGTTGGCGGGAGGCGTTTTGCTGACAACTGTCACAGATGTGATAGGCTTTATGTCATTTTTAGGTTTAGCGACAATTTTTCTATTGGCGTAATTAATTAATTTTGAGGAAAGATCAATGAGTATAAAAAAAACACCTTTGGTAATTGCAGTAGGTACGACTTTGGTTTCTGGTTTAACGGCCACAAGTGTGCAAGCAGAAAGTATTGAAAGTAGCGGCGGTAACCCCTTTGAAATCAATGAATTATCTAGCGGTTATATGTTTGTAGCAGAGGCAGATAAAGAAAAAAAAGGAAATTCGAAAATGAAAGATGGTACATGTGGTGCCGGCCAGTGTGGCGCAAACATGATGCCTGAAGGTGCTATGGAAAAAACAGTTGAAGGAAAATGTGCGGGAAATAAACCTACGTCTAAAGCAAAAAAAATGGATATGGAAGGTAAATGCGGCGAAGGAAAATGTGGTGAGAATATTAAATAAAAAATAAATTTAGCCCGGGTTTAGCCCGGAAGTCGCTATTTTTAAGGCCCACAAAGCATTTGTTGCTTTGTGGGTTTTTTATTGCCTGAAATTTTGTCGTGTATGGGTAATAAAGAGGTAGGTAGTGCAATCAATATTAGCGGCTGGTTATTTTCTACCTACCTAGAATTTACATTAAGAAAAAAAAACAAATAGTTGAAATTTATTGTGGTTTTGTTTTGTTAATTTTTTTTTGTGTTTATTATGGAGGGGGTTATCTAAGTCATTGTCAAAAAAGGGAAATTATTCTAAATCCTCCTTGACTAAACGGTACTAGAAACCTATAGTCTATTAAAAAGTGGTAGAAAGTAGTAGAAAGTGGTGGAAAGTAGGTTTTTTTAGAAAAAAATGACTAGGAAAGGGAAAAAATGTTTCGTGGTGTAACAGCAATCAATTTAGACGCAAAAGGACGGTTTGCAATTCCTACTCGGTTTCGAGAGGAATTACAGGATTGTTGCGAGCGTCAGCTAGTTGTGACCGTCGCTGTGAATGAGAAATGCATAGGTGAGCCGGGTTGTTTATGGCTTTATCCGCTGCCTGAATGGGAAAAGCTGGAATTAACCGTTAGCAAACTGCCTACTTTAAACAAAATGGCTGGCAAATTACGCCGCTTCCTGATTGGTAATGCTACAGAAACTGAAATGGATGCGCAGGGTCGCCTATTGCTATCTGAAAAATTGAGAAAATTTGCCGGCATGGAAAAGAAGTTGATTTTAGTGGGGCAGTTAAATAAATTTGAAATATGGAATGAAGACGCCTGGAATGCTAAAGAGAATGATTGGCTTGAAGGCGATGATGATGAGGGTCTGGATGAGTTGGAAAACTTGTCCTTTTGATAAGAAAAGAAAACATGCATTTACCGGTATTATTTAATGAAGCACTGCATGAGCTATCGATAAAACCTGACGGGATTTATATAGACTGTACGTTTGGACGCGGTGGACATAGTGGCGGCATACTTCAGCAGTTAGGGTCTGGAGGGCAATTGTTAGCGCTAGACAGGGATCTGGATGCTATACAGTCTGAATATGCGCAGGAATTGGACAAAGATGTGCGTTTTCAATTAGAACATTGTTGTTTTTCACAGTTACAGGAGGTAGTTGAGAAAAGGGGCTGGCAAGGAAAGGTGGATGGTATTCTTTTGGATTTTGGCGTTTCATCGCCACAACTAGATAATGCTCAGCGGGGCTTTAGTTTTATGCGGGATGGGCCGCTGGATATGCGTATGGACTGTACTACTGGTCTCTCGGCAGCAGAATGGCTGGCCAGTGTTACTGAAGAAGACCTGGTGCAAGTGTTGTTTGATTATGGTGAAGAGCGATTTGCACGGCGTATCGCTAATGCGGTCGTGACCCAAAGAGCTGAAAAACCTTTAGTAACAACTCAGCAGTTTGTTGATTTACTAGTCGAGGCGATACCCTTTAAAGAAAAGCATAAACACCCAGCAACGCGAAGTTTTCAGGCAGTCAGGATAGCCGTAAATCGGGAGTTAGAAGAAATAACAACGGTGCTGGATCAGGCGGTAAATGTATTGGCGAGTGGCGGCATAATGGCGGTTATTTCTTTTCATTCGCTGGAAGATAGAATTGCTAAGCGCTTTATCAGAGATGAGTCAAGAGGCAAGTATACGTCGAGTAAATTACCGTTTCAGCCCGAAGAGCTGGCAGCCATAAGATTAAAAAAATGCGGCAAAGCGATTAAAGCAGGTAAGCAGGAATTGGCAGAAAATCCCAGATCGCGTAGCGCAGTAATGCGTATAGCGCAACGTAAATAGTATGTTGCTACGAAGTATGGTTGCTGTTTTATTGTTTATCGTAGTTGGTTCTGGATTGGGTGTTATTTTTAGCAAGCATAATTCCCGGTTGGTTTTTATAGCGATACAAAAAACCGAGCAGGAGTTAGATCGACTGCAAGTTCGCTGGGAGCGACTGACCATAGAAGAGCGAATGTTAGCTGAGCATAATCGCGTAGAAAAAATAGCGAGAAAGAAAATGGGATTAATTGAGTTAGACAGAAAAGCTATTGTTTATATACGGCTCTGATAATGTTGCAAGCTGAAAAGAAAAACAACAATAAGCAAGCAGATGACTTTTCAGGTAGAAGAAAACTGGTAATGATTCTAATGACTGGTGCCATGTTAATGTTAGTGGCGAAAGCAGTTCAACTACAGGTTCTGGATACGCAATTTTTGCAGAAACAGGCTCGCAGCCGACATGTCAGGACTGTGAAAATTGCCGCTTATAGAGGACAAATTAAGGACCGCAATGATGAGGGCCTTGCTGTTAGTGCACCGGTTGAATCTGTGTGGGTAAACCCGCAATACTGCAAGGTAAAAACCGATAAAAAGGCAAAACAGATCTGCTCTGAATCAAACAATGCAACAAAGCTAAAGCAGCTGGCAAAGTTATTAGACATATCGCTGGATAAAGTTAAAAGAGCATTTAATCCAGCTTCGAATAAGCAGTTTGTCTATTTAAAAAGGCGCATAGAACCGTATCTGGCAGTTAAGGTTAAGGCATTAGGTTTGCCCGGTGTCGCTGTTCTCAAGGAATTTAAGCGCTTTTATCCTGCGGGTGAAGTTACGGCACATTTACTGGGTTTTACTAATATTGATGATCAGGGGCAGGAAGGGCTGGAGTTAATGCATAACTCGACTCTGAAAGGGGTTGCGGGTAGTAAACGGGTGATTCGTGATGGCGCGAGGCGGGTAATTGCTGAGTATGATGTAGAAAGTATTAAAGAGCCTGAAGCTGGCCAGGACCTCACCTTAAGCATAGATGAGCGCTTGCAGTACTTGGCTTATAGAGAATTAAAAGCAGGAGTGACTAAGCATAAGGCAGAGGCCGGAGCGTTGGTTATTTTAGAAGCAGAAACAGGTAATGTGCTGGCAATTGTTAATCAGCCTTCCTTTAATCCGAACTCACGCAAAGGCTCGAACATTTCGCATTACCGGAATAGAGCAATAACCGATGTATTCGAGCCAGGATCTACCATGAAACCACTGGTGGTTGCTGCAGCTTTGGACGGTGGCTATATTAAAGAGAATCAGTTTTTTACGACAAAAAACTTAAGGATAAAAGGAAAGTGGGTTAAGGACGGTCATGACTACGGTACTTTGAATTTAACGGGTGTGTTAAAGAAATCGAGTAATGTTGCCGCCAGTAAGATTGCGTTATCAATGCCACCTGAATATTTCTGGCGGTTTTATCATTCATTAGGGTTTGGTATGTCGCCAGGGGTAGGTTTTCCGGGTGAAGCAAGTGGTAGTTTGCCTGAGTATTTTGGCTGGAGTGAATTTGAACAGGCTACCTTATCATTTGGTTATCGCCTGTCGATGTCGGTCTTGCAATTGGCTAGATCTTATACTGCTCTGGCAGATGATGGGCAATTACACTCGGTTAGCCTGCTAAAGCGCGACCGGGATGACTATGTACAACAGGTGATATCACCGAAAACTGCAGTCAGTGTTAGAACGATGCTGGAACAGGTGGTAAAAAAAGACGGCACCGCCTATAAAGCCCGGGTAGAAGGCTACCGAGTCGCGGGTAAAACAGGAACCGTTAAAAAAGTTAAGAACGGGGCATACAGTGATGATTACTTTGCGGTTTTTGTTGGTATGGCACCTGCAAGTGATCCCAAGTTAATTATTGCGGTTATGGTTGATTCACCGCATGCAGGACAATATTACGGTGGTTTAGTGGCCGCGCCCATTTTCTCCAAAGTAATGGGTGGAGCGTTAAGATTATTAGGTATTGCACCCGATGAAGAGCAGAGTATGACAGTCTTATTAACAAAATAGCGATATGAAATTATCGGATCTATTAACAGCTCTGGCGTGTGTCAAGCACGATGCTGAAATCACTCATATTGCTTTGGATAGCCGTGAAATTTCCATGGGTGGCGTTTTCTTTGCTGTGGCAGGCACTGAGCAGCATGGTTTACTCTATGCTGAAAAAGTTAAGCAGCAAGGTGCTGTTGCGATTGTTTATGACCGTGCAGGACAGGGCAGCGAGCTGGCTGCAGATATAACCGGCATAGCGTTGGTTGCTGTTGAAAATCTAGCGGCGAATTTAGGGTGTATCGCTGCTAGATTTTACGAATATCCTGCACGGCACTTGAATATTATCGGTATTACAGGGACTAATGGAAAAACATCCTGTAGTCAGTTTTTAGCCCAGGCCATGGATGCCTGTGGTGTTATCGGTACATTGGGTTGGGGGCGATACTCTGAGTTGCACAGTACCCTAAATACCACGCCCGATGCATTTGCTTTACAAAAGATATTAGCTCATTTTTATCAACATGACATGACAAATGTTGCGATGGAAGTCTCATCGCATGGGCTTGAGCAAGGGCGAGTGAATGCAATCACATTTAGTGGTGCGGTATTTAATAACCTGAGTCGTGATCACTTAGATTATCACGGCAGTATGGAGGTCTATTTTCAGACAAAATTACGATTACTCAAATGGCCGGATTTAAGATTTATCGTGGTTAACCTGGATGATACTTATGCCGAACGTGTTATCGCTGCCATAACAGATGAAGTCAGAATCTTAACTTATAGTTTGCAGGGGAAAGTACATAGTACTGATTCAAGTTTAATAGCCAGTAATATTTGTTATACCTTGGCTGGAATAGCCTGCGATGTTGTTTGGCAGGGGCAGCGGGTAAAGTTGACAGCCGGTTTGTTAGGTGATTTTAATTTACAAAATATTCTCGCGGTACTGGCTGTTTTATTAGAGTCAGGTAGGGAATTGTCGGAATGCTTATTAGCAATAAAGGATATTAAGCCGGTAATAGGGCGTATGGAATGCTTTTCCGGGGGTGCCGGAAAGCCGCTGGTGGTAGTGGATTATGCGCATACTCCCGATGCCTTGAATAAGGTGTTAAGCACTTTAAGATTGCATTGTACCGCGCAGTTAAATGTTGTGTTTGGCTGCGGGGGTGATAGAGATAAAGGCAAGCGATCCGAGATGGGCTATATTGCCGAAAAATTAGCAGACCGCATTATCGTGACCGACGATAACCCGCGCTTTGAAAATGGTGACTCTATTATTAAGCAGATTGTCGGCGAGCTACAGATGGATAAGATCACGGTGATTAATAATCGCAAGGCAGCCATCGAACATGGAATTACGCTGAGTTCAGAACACGATATTGTGTTGGTTGCTGGTAAAGGCCACGAAGACTATCAAGAGTTAGAGGGTATTAAATATCCTTTCAGTGACCGCGAAATCGTACAGGAGTTATTAGCCGCATGATGACTCTGACATTGAATGAAATAAGCGAAATCCTAAAGGCAGAGCTAGTCGGTACCTCAGTGCCTATTTCTGGGCTTAGTATTGATACGCGTACTTTATCCAGGGGTGATATTTATTTAGCCATTAAAGGTGAGCAGTTTGACGGTCACGATTTTATAGCTCAGGCGCAACAACAGGGTGCAGGCGCCCTAATTGTTAGCAAAAAAGGAGACACCGATTTGCCACAGCTTGTTGTTAAAGACACCCGAATTGCGTTAGCGGAGCTGGCTGGTGCAATAAGAAACAAGTTGCAGCTAAAAGTTTGTGCCATTACCGGAAGTAACGGCAAGACTACTGTAAAAGAAATGATTGCCACAATTCTGGCAGTTAACTCTCAAGTGTTATTTACGCAAGGCAACTTTAATAACGACATCGGTGTACCTTTAACATTATTACGCCTGAAGCAGCAGCAGTATGCAGTGATAGAAATGGGCGCGAACCATCGTGGCGAAATTGCCTATACCAGTCACTATGCTAGGCCTGATGTCGCAGTGATTACCAATGTGGGTCCGGCGCATATTGAAGGTTTTGGCAGTATAGAAGGGGTGGCGAATGCTAAAGCTGAAATTATTCAATCATTAGATGATGATGGTATTGCTATTCTCAATGCCGATGATCATTTTTATGGTCTATGGAAAGGACTGGCTGAAGAGCGGAAGGTACTATCATTTGGCCTGAAACAGGCTGCAGATATAAGTGCTGAAAACATTATTACCCAAGTGCAAGATCAGCAATTTAAAACCTACTTTGATTTAGTTGCGGATGGTAACAAAGTACCTGTCGAGTTGGTTTTAGCAGGTGAGCATAATGTAAAAAATGCGCTGGCAGCTAGTGCCGCCTGTCTAGCATTAGGTATCGATCTAAAACAGATTCAGACTGGCTTGAAACGCGTTAAGGTGGTTAACGGTCGCTTGCAATTATTTGCATCCGACTCAGGTATTAAATTGATTAATGATACCTATAACGCCAATCCTGCTTCATTAGCAGTGGCATTAGAAGTATTAAAACAGTGCCCGGGAGAAAAATGGCTCGCTTTAGGTGCTTTTGGCGAATTGGGTGCTGACAGTGAGCACATACATAGCGAGATGGGTAGAGACATTAAAAATGCAGGGGTACAGCGTTTGTTTGCAACTGGGGCAATGGCAGAAAACACGGTGCAGGCATTCGGTGCAGGAGCTGAATATTTTGCTGCACAAGATGATTTGATTAAATCAGTAAAAGAACAAATAACACCAGAGCAAACACTATTGGTAAAAGGTTCCAGGGCTCAGAAAATGGAAGTTGTGGTTAATGCATTATTAAACGTAACGGGGAACTAGCATGTTACTGTATTTTTTTGATTATTTAACCGAATTTGAATCAGGCTTTAGAGTATTCCAGTATTTAACCTTGCGCGCAATTTTAAGCGCCCTGACTGCCTTAATGATTTCTTTTATAGTGGGGCCAGGCATGATTCGGCGCTTAAGTAATAAGAAGATTGCGCAAAGCATACGGGATGATGGGCCGGAGAGCCATTATGAAAAGGCAGGCACCCCGACCATGGGCGGGACTCTGATTCTAGTCGGTATAGCAACCAGCACCTTGCTTTGGGGCGATCTGGAAAATAGCTATATCTGGGTCGCGTTATTAGTCACCATGACTTACGGCGTCATCGGTTTTGTCGATGATTATAAAAAAGTGAAGTTAGGCAATAGTGACGGCTTATCGGCACGAGCTAAATATTTCTGGCAGTCAGTGATTGCGCTTACTGCCGCTATCTATTTATTTAAAACAGCACAAGTGCCAGCGGAAACCCAGTTTATCGTACCGTTTTTTAAACACGTGATGATCGATATGGGCTGGACGTATGTGGTATTGACCTATTTTGTTATCGTCGGCACCAGCAACGCAGTGAACCTAACCGATGGTCTGGATGGTCTGGCGATTTTGCCCACAGTGATGGTCGCTGGTGCATTAGCTATTTTTGCCTATCTGACAGGGCATATGATGTTTGCCGAATATCTGGCTATTCCTTATATACCCAAAGCAGGAGAGTTGATTGTCTTTTGCGCAGCTCTGGTGGGAGCGGGCTTGGGGTTTTTATGGTTTAACGCTTATCCAGCGATGGTCTTTATGGGCGATGTAGGTGCGCTGGCATTAGGCGCGGCACTCGGTGTCGTTGCCGTATTAGTCAGGCAGGAGATAGTGCTGCTGATCATGGGTGGTGTATTTGTTATGGAAACGGTGTCGGTCATTATGCAGGTGGCTTCATTTAAGTTAACCGGCAAGCGAATTTTTAGAATGGCACCGATCCATCATCATTTAGAATTAAAAGGCTGGCCTGAGCCTAGAATTATTGTCAGGTTCTGGATTATTACTTTTATCCTGGTGTTAGTTGGCTTAGCAACATTGAAGTTGAGATAGCAGATGACAAATGATGACATTTTAACCGCGCTCGATACTCAGTTTTCTTTAGATAAGGAGAACTCCAAAGTTGTCGTAGTGAGTCTGGGTGTGACCGGTTTATCTGTCGCTTATTTCTTGCATCGCCTGGGCTTGCAGTTTGCCATTGTCGATAGCAGGAAAAATCCGCCTTTTAACGATAAATTATTGGCTGAGATGCCGGATGTTGCCATTTTTACGGGTGGTTTTGACCAGACTGTATTTGATGTTGCAAGCCATATGGTCGTTAGCCCCGGGGTTTCCATGCAGGAGCCTATTATTCAGCAGGCACTCGCCAGAGGAGTGCGTTCAATAAGTGATATAGATTTATTTGCCTGTGCAATGAGAGAACCCGTTGTAGCGATCACCGGCTCTAATGGCAAAAGTACCGTGACCACACTGCTAGGAGATATGGCCAAAGCGGCAGGAAAAAAGGTAGCTGTGGGAGGCAATCTGGGAATACCTGCATTGCAGTTACTTAGTGACGAGGCGGAGTTATATATTTTGGAGCTATCCAGTTTTCAACTGGAGCGCACCAGTCAACTTAATGCGGTAGCGGGAGCAGTACTCAATATTTCGGCGGACCACCTGGATCGCTATGCAAATATTGATAGCTATGTAGAAGAAAAGCAAAAGGTCTATGCAGGTAATGGTGTCATGGTGGTCAATAATGATTGCCGATATGCGGGTATCAAACCACAAGGCAATAGAAAAATACTCACTTTCGCGACTCAGGGAAATGCTGATTATACTGTGCTAGAAACTCCAGAAGGTAGAAGCTTGGCTGTTCATGGACGGGCGATAATGCCGGTCGATGACCTATTAATTTCAGGGGTGCATAATCAGAAAAATGCTTTAGCAGCGTTGGCTTTAGGATCGGTTATTGGGCTTCCAGAAGCTGCGATGTGCAGTGCGTTGCGCAGTTATAAAGGCTTAAAGCATCGAGTGCAATTTGTTGCCAAAATCGATGATGTTAGCTGGGTTAATGATTCCAAGGCAACGAATGTGGGCGCTTGTGTCGCTGCACTACAGAATTTTAAAGATGCCAGCGTGGTATTGATTGCAGGGGGAGATGCCAAAGCAGCAGATATGAGTGATCTTGTTCCCTTGCTAAAAACAAAAGTTAAAGCATTGTTGCTAATTGGCAAGGATAGTCAGCTGATTAAACAGGCTGTGAATGATTGCATTGCTGTGCTTGACTTAGGTACTTTAAAAAAAGCGGTCAAAGAGGCACAAAAAATTGCCCAGACTGGCGACACCGTATTGTTATCACCCGCTTGTGCAAGCATGGATCAATTTACCAATTATAAGGAACGAGGCAACATGTTTGTCAGCGAAGTAAAGGCATTACAAAAATGAATATCGGTGAGCAGTTAGCAAAGCTGGCAGGAGTGCATATCTATTTTGATAAGGCATTGGTCTTTGCTGGCGTGGCGCTAATCGTTATCGGTTATTTAATGGTCTCCTCGGCATCCTTGCATTTAGGTGCAAAACTGACCGGTGATGTATTTCATTACCCTTTCAGGCAATTTATACATATCTGCCTAGGTGTTATGGCAGGATTTTTTGTCGGTTTGATTCCCATGGCAGTATGGGAAAAAGCAGGGCCAGCGCTATTTGTAGTTGGATTGATCTTTCTGGTAATTGTCTTGATACCGGGTGTTGGTGTCAAAGTCAATGGTAGTATGCGCTGGTTGTCAGTTATAGGAATTAGAATTCAGGTCTCTGAACTGGTTAAATTAATTGTGGTTATTTATATGGCAAGCTTTGTAACCCGGCATCATGATTTTGTTAAAGAGTCAGCCTATGGCTTGGTGAAACCCTTGTTTTTATTGTCCAGTGCCTGTGGCTTATTGTTATTAGAGCCTGATATGGGATCAGCGGTGGTAATTCTGACCATTGCCATGGGCGTTATGTTTTTAAGTGGGGCACGATTACAGCAATTTATTTTTTTGATCGTTGCAGTGATAAGTGCCGGAATATTAGCGGTTGTTTTTTCTGATTATCGGTCTGCACGGGTGACTAGTTTCTTGCATCCCTGGGAAGATCCTTTTGGCAAGAGTTTTCAATTGGTACAGGCATTAATTTCGTTTGGAAGCGGTGAATGGACAGGTGTTGGCCTAGGCAGTGGCGTACAAAAGCTGTTCTATTTGCCCGAAGCGCACACTGACTTTCTGTTTTCTGTGATTGCAGAAGAGCTGGGTTTACTGGGCGTTTTATCCGTGATTGCCTTATTTACAATTATCGTTTGGCGCGCTTTTGCCATTGGTTTAATGGCCGAGCAATTAGATAAAAAATTCTCTGCTTATGTGGCTTATGGTTTAGGTATCTGGTTCGCCTTTCAGTCGTTTGTCAATATGGGCGTTAATATGGGTGCGTTGCCAACCAAAGGATTGACTTTACCGTTTATGAGTTATGGTGGCGGCAGCATGATTGTGATGTGTTCAGCCATGGCGATGTTGTATCGCGTGAATAGTGAAATGGTCGCACTCAGCAAACAGGCAGCTAGAGAAATTAAAACCGCAGCAGTGGTGCGCGCTTATGAGTAAGCGCATCGTGATTATGGCAGGGGGTACAGGGGGGCATGTGTTTCCTGCGCTGGCTGTTGCTCATTATTTACTCGAGCAGAACTGGCAAGTGAGCTGGATAGGTACGCGAAAAGGAATGGAAAGCCGAGTGATACCGGAAAATGAAATAGCAATGGACTTCTTAAGTGTTAATGGTTTGCGTGGCAAAGGTACGCTGGCACTATTTAAAATGCCCTGGATGCTGATAAAAGCCTGCCTGGAAGCCAGAAAAATTTTACAGCAAAGAAAGCCTGATGTAGTCCTGGGTATGGGCGGCTTTGTCGCAGGTCCAGGTGGACTGATGGCAAAGTTGATGGTGATTCCCTTAGTGATTCATGAACAAAACAGAGTCCCGGGAACGACTAATCGACTACTTTCTCGACTAGCAAATAAAGTACTACAGGCTTTTCCGGGGAGTTTTCCTACAAGTAAGCAGGCTATTTTTACCGGCAATCCATTGCGGAAAGAATTTACCCAGGCAATTCATAAACAGGAGCGTGACTCTGCAAATCCATTACATATTTTAGTGATGGGCGGCAGTCTGGGTGCACAGCGCTTAAATGAAGTGCTTCCCGATGCTCTGGCTTTACTGAATAACGTGCAGGTAAGACATCAGACAGGCGAGGCAATGTTGCAGCAAGTCACGGAAGCCTATGCAAATAAATCGGTAGCGGCAACCGTCATGGCCTTTATCAGTGATGTGGTTGGCGCGTATACATGGGCTGATTTAGTGATCTGCCGTGCAGGTGCAATGACCGTCAGTGAAGTGGCTGCGATGGGTATACCCAGTATTCTGGTTCCTTATCCCTATGCGATTGATGATCATCAGACTGCTAATGCAGAGTATCTAGTCACTAGAGGGGCAGCAACTATGATTGCTCAGCCGCAGTTAACAGTAGAATTCTTGGCTGCACAGATTCAACAACTCGCGCCACAACTTGAGGCAATGGCAGTTGCAGCAAGACAAAGTGCAAAATTCGATGCAACAGAGAAAGTTGCCGAGCAATGTATGTTGGAGGCAATGGCATGAAAGATTCAATTAACCAGATTATTAAGCAGCGCTTAAGCAAGATGCAGAAAATCCACTTCGTAGGTGTGGGTGGCACAGGCATGAGTGGTATTGCTGAAGTGATGAGTAATTTAGGCTGTGAGGTTTCAGGATCGGATATTAAAGAAAGCGCTGTCACTGAGAGGTTAAGACAGGCAGGCGTCACAGTTTATATAGGTCATGAACAGAAAAATGTAGAAGGAGTGGATGTCATAGTGACTTCTACGGCCGTTGATAAAACAAATGTTGAAGTTAACTATGCCTACCAGCATCGTATTCCGGTGATTCCACGGGCAGAAATGCTCGCAGAACTGATGCGCTTCCGCTTTGGAATTGCTGTTGCAGGTACGCACGGAAAAACCACAACAACCAGCCTGGTAGCAAGTATTCTGGCGCAAGGGGGGCTGGATCCGACTTTTGTTATTGGCGGTCGGCTCAATAGTGCTGGGACTAATGCGCAATTGGGGCAGGGGCAATATTTAGTTGCCGAAGCGGATGAGAGTGATGCCTCTTTTTTACATCTTCAGCCCATCATAGCCGTGGTCACTAATATAGATCAGGACCATATGGAAACCTATGAAGGGAGTTTTACTCGTTTAAAAAATACCTTTATCGAATTTTTATACCATATACCTTTTTACGGTTTAGCTGTTCTATGTATTGATGACCCCGGGGTGCGCGAAATTTTAGCGCAATTATCAAAACCAATTAAAACCTATGGCGTAGACAAAGAGGCAGATGTAAGAGCGGTGAATGTTCAGCAGCAAGGTATGTGTACCCGCTTTACGGTTACTCGCGGGGATGAGCATAAAGATCTAAATGTTACGCTGAATATGCCGGGTTGGCATAATATGCTGAATGCCCTGGCGGCTATAACCATTGCCACAGAACTCAATGTAGACGATGCGGCAATCATTAACAGTCTGGCTGAATTTAAAGGGATCGGTAGACGTTTTCAGGTGAATGGTGAAATTCCATTCAAGCAGGGTGCTTTAACGCTAGTGGATGACTATGGACATCACCCCAGAGAAGTTGCTGCAACCCTAGAAGCGCTACAACAGGCCTGGCCAGATAAACGTTCTGTGGTTGTTTTTCAGCCGCATCGATATTCTCGAACACGGGATTTATTTGAAGATTTTGTCAACGTTTTATCGACCGTTGATGTACTGATTTTACTGGATGTTTATGCGGCAGGAGAAACGCCAATTCGCGGTGCGGATGGACGTGCTTTAAGCAGTGCGATTCGCGCGCGAGCCCAGGTCAATCCAGTGTTTGTAGAGAATAGCGATGATCTGGCAGAAATTCTGGTCGGTATTATTCAGCCTAATGATGTGCTATTGACTATGGGCGCGGGGAATGTTGGACATATTGCTACCCAACTACCCCAGCAATTAGTTGAGTTGCTAGAAAAATGACAGCTTGTAACGACAGCTTACGTGGGAAAGTTTTAGCCCATGAAAATCTGGCCAAATACAACAGCTGGCGAGTCGGCGGTGATGCAGAGCGTATGTATATTCCGGCGGATAAACAAGATATGGAGCAATTTATTTCTGGCCTGTCTGTCGACGAGCCAGTGTTCTGGCTAGGGTTAGGCAGTAACTTATTAATCAGGGATGGTGGCATACGGGGTACGGTCATTAATGTGCGGGCCAAGGTTAAGCAAATGAACTTACTCAGTGATACTGAGGTTTATGTTGAGTGTGGTGTGGCCAGTGCGCATGTAGCACGTTTTTGCACCGAGCATGGTCTGGCCGGGGCTGAATTTTTAGCGGGTATCCCTGGTACCATGGGTGGGGCTCTGAAAATGAATGCCGGCGCGTTTGGAGGAGAGACCTGGAACCTAGTGCAAAGTGTCGAAATGATGCCAGTAGGTGGCAAGATCAGGCACGCGAAGATGAATGAATTCGAGGTGAGCTACCGCACTGTCAAAAACGTCGCAAATAATTGTTTTTTATCGACAGTTTTAAAATTAAGCAGAAATGAAAACAATAACGGACAGGAACAAATAAAAAAGCTGCTGGCGAAACGCGCTTTAACCCAGCCGACTAATCAGCCTAGTTGTGGTTCGGTATTTAGAAACCCTACCAATGATCATGCCGCACGCTTGATTGAAGCAAGTGGCTTAAAAGGTTATCGGATAGGGGGCGCTGAGGTCTCGGAAAAACACGCCAATTTTATTGTCAATACCGGTGGCGCAACGGCAGCAGATATAGAACAGCTGATTGAATATGTACAGAGTGAAGTTGCCAGCCAGCAAGGTGTTAAATTACGTACCGAGGTTTGCATCG
Organism: Methyloprofundus sp.; assembly: GCA_012960135.1. Lineage (GTDB taxonomy): Bacteria > Pseudomonadota > Gammaproteobacteria > Methylococcales > Methylomonadaceae > Methyloprofundus. Next base: position 39,620 of record DUBW01000037.1, on the reverse strand, counting down.
TGGGAGACAAGTTAATATGAAACCTGCAGCAATAAAACAGCCTGCTGATTTTGGCCGGGTAGCCGTGTTGATGGGCGGTACGGCAGCGGAGCGGGAGGTTTCACTGAATAGTGGTAATGCAGTATTTCAAGCTTTGTTGCGCTGTAAGGTTGATGTGACTGCGGTGGATGTTGAGAGCACGGTGCTGAACGCTTTGCAAGATAGAACATTTGATCGTGTGGTCAATATGATACATGGGCGAGGTGGCGAAGACGGTGTTTTGCAAGCGGTACTAGATACGTTGGAGTTGCCTTATACCGGCAGTGGTGTATTGGCTTCGGCCTTAAGCATGGATAAATTACGCACAAAGTTGTGTTGGCAAGGCGCTGGTCTAACAAGTCCGAAATGGGCTCTGCTGCAGAGTGAGTCTGATATTCAGGGGTGTATCGATAAGTTAGGGTTTCCAGTGATTGTTAAACCAGCACTGGAAGGTTCGAGCCTGGGAATGAGTAAGGCAGAAACGAAAGAGCAATTGATTAAAGCATGGCAAGACGCGGCTCAATATCAATGTGATGTTTATGCAGAAGCCTGGGTTGAAGGTGAGGAATACACGGTAGGGTTTTTAAATGATGAAACATTACCAGTTATCAGACTGGAAACTCCGAATACTTTTTATGACTATGATGCTAAATATCGGGCGAATACTACCCAGTATCATTGTCCATCGGGACTGAGCGCAGAGATAGAAACTGAGTTAGAAGAATTATCCTTACAGGCTTGTAGAGTAATAGGTGTTCAGGGCTGGGGGCGTGTCGATGTGTTTATTGATACACAAGGACAGACGCAATTAATTGAGGTGAATACCGTGCCAGGGATGACTGATCATAGCTTGGTTCCTATGGCAGCACAGCAGGGAGGCTTGAGTTTTGATGATTTAGCGTGGCGTATTCTAGAGACTAGCTTTAAATGATTAGCACGCACCGGCAGATACAGTTAGCCACAATGCTGATTATTCTACTCGGCATTATTTTTAGCGGGCCATTTATGCAGCAGACCATTGCGAATATGGTGCCGATACGTCATGTACAGGTTGAAGGGGCTTTTCAATATATAGATAAGGAAGATATTCAAATGAAAATTAACCCACTGGTACAGGCGGGATATTTTTCAGTCGATTTACAGGCAATCCGCAATTCGCTAATGAATTTGCCCTGGACAGAAAGTATCCAGGTAAAGCGGATCTGGCCGGACCGGCTCAAGCTTAGAATTCATGAGCAAAAACCGGTAATACGCTGGCAGGAGCATAGTTTGTTGAATGAACAAGGTGAGGTATTTAGGCCGTTGAATATAGATCGCTTTCAAACCTTGCCGGTATTGTATGCACCTAATGAGCAGCGCTTGGTGTTACTCGAGGTCATGCATGGATTGAGTGTCAGCTTGATGGATCAGGGCTTGTACCTGACAGAGTTTCGAGTCAATGAAAGGCAATCCTGGTTATTGAGTATGGAAAATGGCCTGGTAATACAGTTAGGCAGGTTGCAGCCTCTGGAGAAATTTAGCCAGTTAATGAAAGCACTGATTGTAACCGGAGGTGAGCTAGTGAATAAAATGGTTTATGTCGATATGCGCTACCCGAATGGTTATGCCGTGCGTTGGCGAGAAAATGAAAAAATAGAGTGGTAATTATTACCTGGAATGCGGCTAGACCAAGAGTCTGGCTTATTCTTATCAAGTAGTGAAAGGCAAATGTAATGGCAAAACAAATAGAGCGTAATGTAATTGTAGGGCTGGATATAGGGACATCCAAAGTTGCTGCTATCGTTGGCGAGATCAATGAAAATGGTGAAGTTGAGGTGATCGGTATTGGTTCTACACCGTCGCGGGGCTTAAAAAAAGGGGTGGTGATTAACCTAGAGTCTACTGTTAACTCGATTCAGCGCGCTGTTGAAGAAGCTGAATTAATGGCTGGCTGTGAGATTACTTCGGTGTATGCCGGGATCGCAGGGAGCCATATTAAAAGCTTAAATTCACATGGAATTGTCGCAATCAGAGACAAGGAAGTATCGCAATATGATATAGAGCGGGTGATCGATTCAGCACGAGCTGTAGCGATTCCGGCGGATCAAAAGATTATTCATATCTTGCCGCAGGAATTTATTATTGACTTGCAGGCCGGTATTAAAGAGCCGATCGGGATGTCAGGCATCCGTCTAGAAGCAAAAGTACATATGGTGACGGGCAGTGTTAGCGCGGCACAAAATATTATCAAATGTATACGTCGCTGTGATTTAGATGTCGATGATATCGTTCTGGAGCAACTAGCATCATGTTCCTCGGTTTTAACCGAGGATGAAAAAGAGCTGGGTGTCTGCTTGATCGATATCGGAGGGGGTACGACCGATATCGCCGTGTTTAATCAAGGGGCCATTAAGCATACGGCGGTTATTCCCATAGCAGGGGACCAGGTAACCAATGATGTAGCTGTCGCATTACGCACCCCGACGCAAAATGCTGAGCAGATTAAACGCGAACATGGTTGCGCATTAACGCAATTAGCAGATGCGAATGAAATGATTGATGTGGCCAGTATCGGCGACCGACCTTCACGCAAAATTTCCAAGCAGAACCTGGCTGAAATTATCGAGCCTCGTTATGAGGAATTAATGCTCTTAGTGCAGGCGGAGTTAAGGCGTAGTGGTTATGAAGGGTTAATTACAGCAGGAATTATATTAACAGGAGGGAGTTCAAAAGTGACAGGGCTAGTGGATCTAGCGGAGGAGATTTTTCATATGCCAGTGCGACTAGGAACTCCACAACATGTAGTGGGTTTAACCGATGTGGTGCAAAACCCGGTACATGCAACAGGAGTAGGGTTGTTATTGTATGGCAGGGATCATTTGGCAAGCGGGGATCATTTGGTAGAAAAGAGAGATGGGCTTTTGGCAGCAATGAAAGCTTGGTTTCAAAATAATTTTTAAACAATAAATCGAGGCAAAGGCAATGAAATATGAATTAATGGATTTAGGTTTGGAAAATGCAGTCATTAAAGTGATTGGAGTCGGCGGCGGTGGAGGGAATGCCGTTGACCATATGATGAACAGCGAAATAGAAGGAGTTGAATTTGTTTGTGCAAATACCGATGCACAAGCTTTGCGCCGTCTGGAAGTTGATACCGTTATTCAGTTAGGTGCTGAGCTGACCAGAGGTCTTGGCGCGGGTACGAATCCAGAAGTGGGTCGAGAAGCGGCAGAAGAGAACACAGATATTATTCGCGATGTACTGGAAGGTACGAATATGCTGTTCTTAACAGCAGGCATGGGTGGTGGCACGGGAACCGGCGCGATTCCTGTCATTGCTGAGATTGCCAAAGAAATGAATATCCTGACGGTCGCAGTAGTGACCAAGCCGTTTGATTTTGAAGGTACACAGAAAAAACTAGTGGCTGAAGCAGGTATTGCAGATTTAGAGAAGCATGTAGACTCATTGATTATTATTCCTAATCAGAAATTATTGCCGGTGTTAGGTGCTAATGTATCCATGACCAAAGCCTTTGCTGCCGCGAATGATGTGCTTCTAGATGCAGTGCAAGGTATTACCGAGTTAATTACTAGCCCAGGCATGATTAATGTAGATTTTGCCGATGTTAAAACAGTCATGTCGAGTATGGGTGCCGCTATTATGGGTACGGGTATGGCGAGTGGGGAAAACAGAGCGCGGGTCGCTGCAGAAAAAGCGATTGCTTGCCCATTGCTAGAAGATATCAACCTTCAGGGTGCGCGCGGAATTTTGGTTAATATTTCTGCAGCAGATATAGGTATTTCCGAATTTGATGAAGTGGGAAATATTGTCCATGCTTTTGCCTCGGACGATGCTATTATTAAAATTGGTACGGCTATTGATGAAGACCTGGGTGATGAAATTAAAGTCACTGTAGTTGCAACCGGAATGGGGGCTAACCAAAAATCAGTGAGTACACCTATTCATATTGCACCGGCTATAGCGACCACTGCTAATGATTACGCAAGTTTAGATACGCCAACTATTACGCGTAATAATCAGGATAACAAAGAGACGCGATTCGGCGTACAACCAAAAAATAATTCAGCAGATATGGATTATCTAGATATTCCCGCTTTTTTACGTCGACAGGCTGATTAAGACATGTTAAAGCGCAAAGCCTTGGCCTCAGGCTTTGCGCTTTAAACAATGGAGGCATTGTTTAAAGCTTAGACTATTGACTAGCTCTAGGCGCTTATGTGTGTTAACAAAAAGGCGCTGTGCCTCAGTTTTAGCGGATGTGGTATACTTTTCGAGATTTGATTGAAGACAGACTGGACCCAGGCATAGCAAATGATTAAACAACGCACATTAAAAAATACCATTAGAGCGACGGGTGTTGGTCTGCATACAGGCAATAAGATATACCTGACCTTACATCCAGCTGCGATCAATACGGGAATAAAATTTAGACGCGTTGATTTAGACGAGCCGGTTACCATTGATGCCATTCCACATAATGTCGGTGAGACGACACTCTCTACAACCCTGGTTAAAGATGGTGTAAAGATTTCTACCATAGAGCATTTACTCTCTGCCATGGCAGGTCTAGGTATTGATAATGCGCTGGTTGATGTTACCGCAGCAGAAGTGCCTATTATGGACGGCAGTGCCGGGCCATTTGTATTTCTGATTCAATCTGCCGGTGTGCAGGAACAAGATGCACCGAAGCAATATATTAAAATTAAGCATGAAGTTAAAGTCACAGAAGGTGATAAATGGGCTGCTTTTTTACCTATGGATGGTTTTAAAGTAACCTTTACGATAGATTTTGAGCACCCGGCATTTGACGAAAATGTCAAAACCGCAAGTATGGATTTTTCCTCCACGACCTTTGTTAGAGAAGTTAGCAGAGCGCGGACCTTTGGATTTATGAAGGACATCGAATTTTTGCGGGAAAATAATCTGGCTCTGGGTGGAAGCCTGGATAATGCTATCGTAATTGATGATGACAAAATTCTCAACGAAGGCGGCTTGCGCTATGCCGACGAATTTGTAAAACACAAAATGCTGGATGCGATTGGTGATTTATATTTGTTAGGCCACAGCTTGATTGGCGAATATCAAGGCTATAAATCAGGACATGGTTTAAATAACCGATTATTAAGAGCGCTGATGGCTGATACGGATGCCTGGGAAAAGGTGGCTTTTGAAAATGATGAAGATGCCCCGATACCCTTTATGCGCTCAGCAGAAAGCCGTGCTAACGAGTAAGCAACAACTACACAGGGGCTTAGGTGTTAATGGCTTTGTTTTTGTAAAACCCTGCTTAGGCCTAATAACGCATCCTTTAATTTCCCTTCGGCCAGCGCATCGGCATTACCTCTGAGTAGGTTTATATTCTCAATTGAAGGGATTTTTTTATTGATCTCTTCTGCCATCTTGAATGGCTCTGGCCGCAGCACTCTGACCCGAATCTTTTTTATCCTTGCATTACTCTCTGCATTCACAGCCTGCTGGATCAGCACACTGCAAAAACGTAGCTGAGATGCCCAGGCGGCCGAGCTAACATAAATCATTAAGTTGTTATCATTAATAACGCAATCCTTAATATGTGCGCGCAGTTGCTTAGGGCTTGCAGCGAGGATGATTTTTAGCATTCGCTGATGCTTTATTAATTGCAACTGAATCGCTGAGCTATGGGAGAAAGAATTGGCAGGTTTAAAACTCATGTGTAATATTTGGCATAAGTGGATCTAACAAAAATTAGGTACAGTGCAGCCGACAAGCCAGAAGAACCAAAAATCATTGCCATTACCATAATTTGATAACGCGCAGCAATAAAAGGCGAAATACCCGAAAGTATTTGCCCAGTCATCATCCCGGGTAAAGACACCAGGCCTACCGCAAACAAAGAGTTGATCACCGGAATCATGGCGGCCTGAAAAGCAATATTTCGCGCCTGGATATAGCTATCGTGGTGTAGTATTTCAGCGTGTAAACGTTCGGCCGCCAAGCTAACACTATTCATGCTATTACCAAATATCATTCCAGCAATAGGTACCATGTAATGCGGTGCATACCAGGGCGTTAAATGCAGCGTGCCCTGAGTTATTAATAGCAGAGTCAGACCGCCACCCAAAGTAATCGCTAGAAAAGCAAATTTATACAGTGTTAAGCGCTGCTCAGTAACCGTGTTCAGCGCAATCCAGCTGGATGCGGTACACATAATACATAAAATAATTAAAATAATGCCGCTATTTTGGGTGGCAAAGATAAATGTTAAAGCATAACCGACTAATGCCAGCTGGATCAGCATACGCAATAGTGCGTAGATCGAATGCATGACATTTAAAGACCAGTGAGCAAAAACTAATAGAACGAGTAAGGCAGGTAGTAATGATAAAGCCAGGCTGCTTAAATTGATTATTTCGATACTGCTCACAAGGTTCTTTTACAATCGACTATTTAGGTTTAAATACTTGCAGGTTATCAGTATGATTGAAATCAACACCCACACTGATAATAAAGCTGGTTGCCTCTTCAATACTCATTTTTGATTTAATAATCTTGGATTCATGCACAATCACAGTAAAGCCAGAAGTAGGGTTAGGTGAAGTCGGGATAAACAGGATATACATATCCTCGACCTTGTTAGTTACATAGGCAGGTACCCAGACATCATCTTTTGGATATTCGGTGAAAACAACTTCGCGTGTTTCTTCTTTAGTGTGTCCAGAAAATAAATTGACAACTTTTTTAATCACCCTGTAGATTGAATTCAATAAGGGAATACGGTTAATAATATTATCAATAAAACCAATAACCCATGACCGTCCCACAATATTTAAACGGTAGCCAATATAAACAAAAAAGTAAAAACTGAATGCAAAGATGAGTAAAGTAATTAAATAGTTATCCCAGTAGCCATACACAAACTCAAAAGTGACAGTAATAAGCTTTTTCATAAATAAAACAATTTGTAAGACCACTGCAATCGGGATAAAAGCAAGAATACCAATAAGAAAGTAATTGGTGATACGTTTTATATAGCTATTCATAATGGTTCCTTTGTTTTTATTATTGTGTTAAGAATTCAACGACTTGAATATTAATAAGACTCCCGAAATAGCCAGGAAGATTGCAAATAGCTGAGCATATTTTTGGTTATCGATTTGGGTGTACAGAAATTCTTCAGTAAATAAAAATACCACCACTGAAATTTGCAGTAATAACATATTATCGGTATAAGACATCCCGCTCTCATAGCCGATGACATACAAGGTGAGTAATTGAAATGCCGCAAAAGTGGCATAACAAATGGCAATCGTAACACGGGTAATATTTTTAGAATGACCCTGCTCATGCACTAATGCCGTTAGCAAAGAGCCGCCTAAATTAGTAATACCATGAACAATACCCATCATCATCAAATACAGTTTTTCATACCGGATCATTGTTCTCAAAGACTGTTCAATACGCGGAAAGAAATTTTTCAGCGCAACAAAGATTAAAAATAGCCCAATCAGCAGGCCAATATTCACTTTGATATTCGTAATGATAAACAGAAAGAAAACGATGAACGGGATACTGTATAAAAGGATATTTTTATACAGATCAAGGTTGATAAGGTGGTAATGCTTTACGACCTGCAACAGATTGATAGCAATAGAAATAGGTAGCAATACCGAGAGCGTATAGCTAAAATCATAGCCCAGCAAAAGTAACAGCGGTGTACCAAACAGCAAGATACCAACACCAAATAAAGACTGAATCATCGTAGTGATGATTAGGGCAGCTAAAATATCAACAGGCATAATGGTTCATGGCGTTAGTTACAGTGGTTTAAGTATACCTTGCATTGACTGAGTTCTGTATAAGAAATATGTGAGGGCTGTGTTATTTAGTATTGAAGAAACCATTTCAAGGTTTATTGGTGCACATAAGCAATACGACAAAATGGATATCGAGGTAATATGATGGATATTCAAGCAATTAAAACAGAACAGGACTACGATAGAGCTCTTTCACAAATTGAGGAATTGTAGGGTATTGATGAAGGTACGGAAGATGGAGACGAATTTGATGATAATGAACAAATTCATTATCCCATTCCCCTCCCTTGATTCAATCAAGGCTATAAAGTTTAGAATGGATCAGCTGAACCTCACAAGAAAAGATTTAGAGTGTAATGGTTAAGTATTCCTGTAGGCTTTTAAATCAACAAAGGGGGACTCTCATTGAATATGATACGCAATCTACATGCGCACTTATCCATTCCCTTAGAAAATCTAATTAGTGAAGCGAAATTAAGGCACCTGGAAACAAGCAAAAATCCTGCCCAAATATTAGACGGTTATTTGTTTCCAGGTGCCTAAGTTTATAGCTAAAAGGCCAGTTTTAATTATGAGAAAAAGACACACTCAAGAAGAGTAGAATAGGTAAATTACATCCCGAAATGTTGTCATATAATGTTGCGTTATAACCGTACTGCTCAACCCAAACCGGATACATACTGCCGCTTGATTAAGCGGCAACTAATTTTTATTTTTTATATGCGCTAGGTTCAATCATCCTCAGCATGTCGATAATGCAAAGCTGAAACCTGTTCGGAGAGAAAGCCCATTAAAAAGGTAATGACTGAGGTGTTGAGCAAGAGTGCACTCATATTGGTAAAGCGGTGTATGGTTACGTAGGTATAGCCATAATAACCCATGCCAAGTAAGAATAAGGCGGTGCTTATCGGTAGGAATAAGCGCATGGGTGAAAATAATGAGCCGATGCGCAGAATTATAATAAAGAAACGGGCACCATCTCTAAATAAGCGGATATGGCTTTTGCCTTTACGCTGGCCAGCATGTATGTGGACATAAGCTACCGGAAAGCCAGAGCGAAAAAATGCCATGGTGCTGGTGGTCGGGTAGGAAAAGCCGTTGGGTAATAGGTATAGAAATTTTCTAAATTTATCGGTTCTAACGGCTCGGAACCCTGATGTTAAATCTTCAATCTTGTGCCCAGTCATGATGGTCGCGAAACGATTATAAAAAGCATTTCCAATACGGCGTAATAGTGAAGCCTGGGATTTTACATTTCTGGCACCTACGACCATATCATAGCCTTCTTCCATTTTTTGCAGAAACATCGGGATATCAGCCGGGTTATGCTGGCCGTCGCCATCCATAAACACGGTAATATCGCCGCTAGCAATTCTTGCGCCGGTTTTAATCGCTGCCCCGTTACCCTGGCTGTAGGGGTGGCTAATGACTTTTGCACCGGCTAGCTCTGCTAATTCGGCGGTATTGTCTGTAGATCCATCGTTAATGACTAATACTTCAGCATTAAGCTCTAAAGCCTGTATGCTTTGTAATACGGCAGTAATATTTTTTGCTTCATTTTTCGCAGGAAGTACGATTGAGATATTCATTAACTATAAAATTATAGGGGTAGAGGGTGAATAATCCTGATCGAGGATTTTGGCTTATTCCAGGTAAATATAATATATAAGGCAAACAAAATCGCTTGATTGGGTCGATAGTTGTGGCGCTTGGGGCGATATTTTAACACCCAACCTTGGCATAAAGCATCATGATAAAGCAGATCAGGCTTTATCATGAGAAGTACGGGGTCATACTATATTACTGAGTTTAATTCAGTACTAGTTTGGCAAGGGGTTTGTAATAGGGTTAACGGGCCTTTCAATCGGATTTATAGGCCTTGCAGGATAATAATAGGGACGTCTGTTGATATCTTGAGAGCGTTGCTCATCTAGTAAAACTTGCGCTTTATTTGCCCGCGCGTTTTGATAGGCGGCATCGGCATTTTCTTCTTGAGCTTGAATCAAACGTTCTTTGTCATCCGCTTCTTTTTGTAATTGCTTTGCCGAGGCTTGAGCGGCGATTTCTTTATCTAGTTTCTGTACAGCGGCTTTCTGTTCTTCTGGGCTAATGTCCTTAGGTAGAGTATATTCCTTGCCATCTCGTTTGCAGGGAAATTGTTGATAACTTTTTATGCCATTGACTTCGCATTGGTAGATTTTTGCATATACAGGTGAAATAGCAAGTACCAGAATGAGTGTAGTGATGATTTTCATGGTTAGTATTCTCTGTGTACAATACCGCGATGTTATTGATGGTAAAAGATAGTCATAAAAGTTTAAACTGTATTGCATGTTTGTGCGGTTGACTTAATTATAAGCTTATTACCTGCGCAAAGTAATGCTATTTGCTAAGCAGAAATATCCCCCCCCAGTTTTCAATAACCTGGCCTGAACTTCACTGATACTAAGTGGTGTCAGGTATACGGTATCACTATAAAAACAAGTTAAAGTAGTATGAAACAAGAGTTACCTTTATTTTCAGCGCATAAACTCTGCGTTGCACCAATGCTGGACTGGTCAGACAGACACTGTCGGTACTTTCATCGTTTATTGTCCAGGAATACTGTTTTATATACTGAAATGGTAACTACCGGGGCTTTGTTAAATGGTGATGTTGAACGTCATCTGGGCTTTACTCAACAAGAACATCCAGTGGCTTTACAGCTAGGCGGAAATTCAGCGCAAGATTTAGCTATCTGTAGTCAAATGGCAGCAGAATACGGTTACGATGAAGTTAACTTAAATGTTGGCTGCCCAAGTGACCGAGTACAAAATGGCCGCTTTGGTGCCTGCCTAATGGCTGAGCCAGAATTGGTTGCAGAGTGTATTGCGGCGATGCAAAAGGCTGTGAACATCCCTGTTACGGTTAAATCACGTATTGGGATTGATGAACAGGATTCTTATCAGGAATTAGCGCATTTTATCAGCACGGTTGCAGAAGGCGGTTGTCGAACCTTTATTATTCATGCACGCAAAGCCTGGTTATCAGGACTGTCACCGAAACAGAATCGAGAAGTCCCTCCATTGAATTATGAGGTAGTCCAGCAGATTAAACAGGATTTTCCTGATCTGGAAATTATTATTAATGGTGGAATTAGCAGTTTAGGACAATCGCTTGATCTACTAGCCAGCCTTGATGGCGTCATGATTGGTCGTGAGGCGTATCACAATCCTTACCTATTAGCCGGAGTTGATGCGACAATTTATCAGCAATCTGGCGACCCTATAACCCGACATGAAGTTGTGCAAAAAATGCTACCTTATATACGCCAGCAATTAGCCGTAGGTGTGCGGCTACACAGCATCACCCGGCATATGCTGGGTTTATTCCATGGTATTCAGGGGGCGAGGGCGTGGCGGCGGCATCTTAGCGAGCGAGGACCTAAGGCTGGAGCAGATGAAGATGTTATTTTAGAGGCGTTAGAATTAGTGCAACTATAATGTATACTAAGCCGTTATTAAATTTTAGAGACAGATGATGGAAGAGTATTTCAGCAAAATTATTGAAGCAGTTGGTGAAGATGTGACGCGCGAGGGTTTGGTTGATACTCCTGCACGTGCCGCTAAAGCCTTTAAATTTTTAAATAATGGGTATGAGAAAACCCTTGAAGAAGTATTGAATGGTGCAATTTTTGAAGCCGATACCGAAGATATGGTCATCGTCAAAGATATAGAGTTGTATTCTTTATGTGAGCATCATTTATTGCCTTTTGTGGGGAAATGTCATATTGCTTATTTGCCGGATGGTCATGTATTAGGCTTGTCTAAATTGGCAAGAATTGTGGATATGTATGCCAGGCGCTTGCAGATTCAGGAAAGACTAACCAAGCAAATTGCCGATGCTGTTGAAACTGCGGTACATGCGAAAGGGGTTGCGGTAGTGATTGAGGCGAAACATATGTGCATGATGATGCGCGGTGTTGAGAAACAAAATTCAGTGATGACAACGTCTGTTATGACGGGTATTTTTCGTAATGAAATTAGTACAAGAGCAGAATTTTTGAGTTTAATTAACCGCGGTAGTTGAGGTTATTATGCCAGCTAAAAAACGTGCGGTTTTAATTGTTAATCTGGGATCTCCAGAGAAATTAACTGTTCGATCGGTTAGGCAGTTTTTACGCCATTTTCTCGGTGACCCCCGTGTGGTCAATCTACCGCGTGCCCTTTGGTGGCTAATTCTAAACTTTTTTGTTTTACCCTTTAGACCGAGTAAGTCTACAAAAGCCTATGCTAAAGTATGGACTGATCGAGGCTCGCCATTAACTTATTTAACTCAGGACTTGACTGATAAAGTGGCCCAGCGTTTTGAGCAAGAGCCTCAGGTTTCTGTGCAAATGGCGATGAGTTACGGCAAGCCCTCGCTGAGCGGAGTATTACGTAAACTGCACAAAGCGCAGTGTGAGCAACTCACGATTGTGCCATTGTATCCGCAATATTCATCAACGACCACGGCCAGTGTGTTTGATACGGTAGCGGCCGAGTTAATGAAGTGGCGCTATATTCCCGAATTAAACTTTATTAACGACTATCACCAGCACCCTCTCTATATCAGAAGTATTGCCAATTCTGTCCTGAAAACATGGGCTGAGCATGGGCAGGGTGAACTATTGGTACTCTCCTTTCATGGCTTACCTGATCTGCTGACAAAAAAAGGTGATCCATATTATTACCAGTGTCTAAAAACTGCCGAGTTGATTGCAGCGCAGCTAATGATAAAGGATCATCAGTGGCGCGTGGTATTTCAGTCCCGGTTTGGTAAGGCAAAGTGGTTGCAGCCCTATTGCGTAGAAACCTTAATGGCACTACCTGATGAAGGCATTAAAAATATTGATATTATTTGCCCGGGCTTTGCAATCGATTGCCTGGAAACCCTGGAAGAAATCAATATGACTAATAAGGAAGTTTTTATTCAGGCGGGTGGCCAGGGGTATCAATATATCCCGGCGTTAAATGATTCAGACGCAAACGTACAACTGATGCTGGATTTAATTTCCAACAGAGGCAGTTAAAGCGATTTAACGCCCTTTCTAGAAAATAATAAGAAGAAATAACATGACTTTACTCAATGCGTGGCAGGAAAAGTGGCCTGATATTCGAATCAGTAAACCGGCAGAAACCGGCGCGGGTGTGTTGGATTCTGGCGCGTTTAAAAGCATAGAAGTTGATAGTGTATTTGCGACCATCAATAAGGCGCAGACAATCATAGGGCAGGCAGTTTTATACCGTTCTTTGGCGCAGCCATCGGACGACTTGCAAGAAATTGTTGAAAAGCAGCAGGCAGTTAAAGAAATACAGGAAAATCCGAAATTAAAAAACACATTGCAGCAACTGCTGCTGAGTGCTAAAAAAGATGAAAAGTTGTTTTATCAATTGCTCTTTGCAAAATTCCTGAGCTCGGGCGGCACAGCACGAGATGATGCAGCAATTGAAGGTTATGGCTATAAGCAATACCGCAGTGGAGTGCGTTTTATTCTGGATTTTGTGGGGGGCGTGCTACAACTTAACAAACCTGAAAGTAGCTACCTTGGTTCGCTTTTTAATGGCTTGAGAGAATTCACTAAAACGCGAACCTACTCTTTAATGACCGGCCCCGTCTATATTACGGAAAAAGGAATGCAGTGCGTGCTGGATAGAAAAAAATTAACGCCTGCGATTGTTTTTAAGCCTCACGTTTTCAAGCCCATGCTAATTGCAATGGTGTTTGCCGCTCTGCTGATTGTTAATCTGTTTGTCCCGATTGGTTTCTTTAGTTTTTCACCGGCAGTGGCTATTTTTGTTGTGCCCATGATGCTGATTTATTTTCCTATTATTGGCGGCTTTGATAGGGACAGTTGCATTAAGCCTTTGCGTGAGGAATACAGGCAATCAAATGATCTAGGCAAGGCGTTAGATGTATTAGGCCAGCTGGATGAGTTAATGTCGTTGGTGAAATACGCTGAGGAGAATGCCGGTGCTGTGGTATTGCCGGAATTGATTGAGGCCAAGCATCATAAAATCAGTTTGAAGAATGCAAAAAATCCAGTATTAAGCCAGGTGGGTCCGGACTATGTCGGCAATGACTTTAGTATAGATCAGGAAAAATTGGTGCTGATTACCGGGCCAAATAGTGGTGGTAAAACGGCTTTCTGTAAAACCTTGACGCAGATTCAGTTACTGGCGCAGATCGGCAGTTTCGTGACGGCGGATTCGGCAATGTTAACGGTAGCCGATAAAATTTTCTATCAAGCCCCAGAAATTAGCCAGCTAGATGATGGTGAAGGGCGCTTTGGTACCGAATTAAAACGCACCAAAGCTGTTTTTTTAGCATCGACGGCAAAAAGTCTGGTCGTGCTGGATGAATTATCCGAAGGTACCACCTTTGAAGAGAAAATGGAAACCTCGGCGAATGTGCTCAATGGCTTTTATCAAAAAGGTAATAACACCATACTAATTACCCATAACCACCAGTTGGTTGACCACTTTCTGGCGGAGAAAAAAGGTGTTGCCTTGCAAGTTGAATTTATTGATGAAGATCCAACGCATAAGTTAATTCCAGGTATTTCCAGAGTCAGTCATGCACATCGTGTGGCGAAAAAGATTGGCTTTTCCAAGGAAGATATCGCAGGTTATCTGGCGGATAGCTAATTGAGTCGGCTTAATGACTTAAAGTTATGCGTCTGTGCATTAGCCTTGATAGGCATAAGTCTTAGCGCCTGGGCCGATGTCTATAAGTATACCTCTCCAGATGGAGGGGTTTATTATACTGACCAACCACCAGACAAAAAATACAAGCTGATTATTCGTAGCAAGCCAAAAGGCTATAAGGCATCGTTTAAACATCTGCAGAAAAATAAAAAGAAATATACCCCTATCATTGAAGCCGCAGCTAGCAAGCACGGTATAGACCCTAAGCTTGTTCATGCAATGATATATGCCGAATCCGCCTATAATGCGACAGCTGTTTCCAGCGCGGGCGCGGTGGGTTTAATGCAGCTAATGCCTGCGACTGCTCGTCAATACGGCGCTCAAAATCGTAAAGACCCTAAGCAGAATATTTTTGCCGGTACCAAATACCTCAAATATTTGCTAGGTCTTTTTAAGGATGACTTAAGCCTGACCATTGCTGCTTATAATGCCGGTGAAAATGCGGTCAAAAAATATAATAACCAGATTCCACCTTATCCGGAAACGCAAAATTATGTGAAGCAGGTTTTAAACCTTTATAAGAAAGATCAAAGTTAGTACCAAAGTCTTGCTGTAGACACTTATTTTTCTAGGACTTTCGGGGGGATTTATTTGTTTTATTCTAAACAAGTTACTTGTCCGCGATAGTTAAATCGATAAGAAAATTTTAATAAATCACGGTCTAATTTAGCCTGATTTGTCATTATAAATTTTAGCGTCCAAAGGACTGAAATTATTGTTATAATAAACGGTTGTCAAGTCATGTTAATTTGGACTTAAACCCCCAGGTTATTTAGAAAACCACTAGCCGATAAATTGATTTATCGGCGATAGAGACGTATAGACGGACCCCCATGTCAGAATTTGCTAAAGAAATAACCCTAGTTAGTATCGAAGACGAGATGCAGCAGTCGTACCTGGATTACGCAATGAGCGTTATCGTCGGTCGGGCACTCCCGGACGTTAGAGATGGCTTAAAGCCCGTTCATCGACGTGTTTTATATGCAATGAGTGTCTTGGGTAATGACTGGAATAAATCCTATAAAAAATCTGCACGTGTAGTCGGGGATGTGATCGGTAAGTACCATCCTCATGGCGATACTGCAGTGTATGACACTATCGTCCGAATGGCGCAGCCGTTCTCTTTACGCTATATGCTGATCGATGGGCAGGGTAACTTTGGTTCGGTTGATGGTGATTCTCCAGCGGCGATGCGATATACCGAAGTGCGCATGGCCAAGATTGCGCATGAAATGCTGGCTGATCTGGACAAGGAAACAGTTGATTTTAATGCCAACTATGATGAGTCTGAATCTGAGCCGGCTGTTTTACCTGCTAGAGTGCCGGCTTTATTGGTTAATGGCTCTTCAGGTATTGCCGTGGGTATGGCAACCAACATCCCACCGCATAATCTGAGCGAAGTGATCAGTGCCTGTCTGATGCAGATGGATAATCCTGATATAGCTATTCGCGAGTTAATGGAGCATATTCCAGGGCCTGATTTTCCAACCGCTGGTATTATCAATGGTGTTTCCGGTATTTATGATGCCTATGAAACTGGGCGAGGTAAAGTTTATATCCGCGGTCGCAGTCATGTCGAAGATTACAATCAGGGCACTCGTCAGGCGATCATTGTTACTGAATTACCTTATCAGGTAAATAAGGCTCGGCTACTGGAAAAAATTGCCGATCTGGTTAAAGAATCAAAAATCGAGGGTATTTCCGGTCTACGTGATGAGTCTGATAAAGATGGTATGCGTATGGTTATAGAGATACGCCGTGGCGAAGTACCTGACGTGGTATTGAATAATCTATACAAACAAACTCAAATGCGTACCGTATTTGGGATCAATATGGTGGCTATCTCCAATGGACGGCCACAGTGCATGAATTTAAAAGAAATTCTGCATGCCTTTATCAATCATCGTCGCGAAGTTGTTACTCGGCGTACAATTTATTTGTTACGTAAAGCACGTGAGAGAGCACATGTATTGGAAGGTCTGGCAGTGGCCATGTCCAATATTGATGAAATGATTGTGTTAATCAAAAATTCTGCCAATCCAGCTCAAGCTAAAAGCAGCTTGCTAGAAAAAACCTGGAATTCAGGTCTAGTGGCTTCTTTATTAGAACGTGCGGATGCTGATCGTTCGCGGCCTGATGGTTTGGTACAGGAATTCGGTATTCATGGTTCTGAGTATCGCCTTTCTGAAGCACAGGCAACGGCAATTTTGGACTTGCGTTTACATCGATTAACAGGCTTAGAACAAGATAAAATTGTTGACGAATATAAAAAGCTATTAGACTTGATTGATGGATATCTTGAGATTCTTGGTAGTGCAGTACGTTTGATGGAAGTGATTCGCGAAGAACTGGAAGCGATTAAAGAAGAATATGCCGATGAGCGTCGTACTGAAATAGTAATCGAACAGCTTAGTTTATCTGAAGAGGACTTTATCACCGAAGAAGATGTGGTGGTTACCATGTCGCATGAGGGTTATGTGAAGTCGCAACGTCTGGAAGATTATCAGGCACAGCGGCGTGGTGGTCGCGGCAAATCAGCTACGGCGACTAAAGAAGAAGATTTTGTGGATAAGTTGATCGTTGCCAATACGCACGATACAATTTTGTGTTTTTCTTCTGCCGGTAAGGTCTATTGGCTTAAGGTTTATCAATTGCCAATCGCCAGTCGGGCATCACGCGGTAAGCCGTTTGTAAATTTACTGCCTTTAGATAAAGATGAGCAAATCAGCGCCATGTTAACGGTGCGTGAATATAGCGAAACGCAGTATATCTTTATGGCGACCGCAGCAGGTACTGTTAAAAAAACGCCATTAAAAGAATTTGAGCGTCAGCGTTCGAACGGTAAAATTGCCATTGACTTACGTGAGGGTGATAAATTAGTCGGTGTTGCAGTCACCGACGGCGAGCAAAATATTCTACTATTCAGTAGTGGTGGTAAAGCAAATTGCTTTAGCGAAGCGGATGTACGTTCTATGGGGCGTACGGCGATGGGTGTGCGTGGTATGCGCTTGGGTGAAGGGCAAAAAATCATTTCCCTGATTACCTCTTCGGAAGGTACTGTACTGAATATCACAGAAAATGGCTATGGTAAGCGTACCCGCTTAGCTGAATTTACTCGGCATAAACGTGGCGGCCAGGGCATGATTGCCATGCAGACTTCTGAACGTAACGGTAGATTAGTCGGAGCAGTGCTGGTAGCGGATCATGATGAAATTATGTTGATTACCGATGGCGGTGTGCTGGTGCGTACTCGGGTAAATGAAATTTCAGTGGTGGGAAGAAATACGCAAGGTGTTAGAGTGATACGGCTAGACAGCAAAGAAAAGCTGATTGGCGTAGATAAAATTGACGGCCTGGTTGAAGATGAGTCCGAAGAAGATATCGAGCAGGATGAAACGATAGTTGACGAGCAACCTACAGCTACGGATGACGTAGCCAGTGATCCAGTGAATCAAGTAGACCCAGATACGGGCGAGAGTGAATAATGACCAAAGTATATAATTTTAGTGCCGGGCCTTCTATGTTGCCCGCAGCTGTCTTAAAACAGGCACAGGCAGAAATGCTGGACTGGAAGGGTTCGGGCATGTCAGTGATGGAAATGAGCCATCGCGGTGCCGAATTTATGTCGATTGCCAAAGCCCTGCATGAAGATTTGCGCGAGTTAATGGCGATTCCTGATAATTATAAAATCCTGTTTTTACAAGGCGGGGCAACGGGGCAGTTTTCGTTTATTCCTGCAAATATTTTAGCTGGCAAGGATAAGGCCTGTTATATCAATACAGGTGCCTGGTCCGAAAAAGCCATTAAAAGTGCAAAGGCTTATTGTAATGTCATTGTTTCTGCCAGTGGTGAAGCCAATAATTTCACCTCTATTCCGGAGCGTTCGACCTGGAATATTGACGATCAGGCTGCTTATTTACATTACACGCCTAATGAGACGATACATGGAGTCGAATTTCAGGATATTCCTGATGTTGGAGACTTACCGTTAGTTGCGGATATATCTTCTAATATTCTGTCACGCAGCATTGATGTCAGTAAATTTGGCATTATCTATGCCGGCACGCAGAAAAATATGGGGCCTGCGGGTGCTGCTGTGGTGATCGTTAGAGATGATCTTATAGGTAAGGCACAAAAAGGCTTGCCGGATATTTTTAATTATGAAAAGCAGGCTAATCAAGAGTCGATGCTAAATACGCCTGCAAGCTATACCTGGTATTTAGTGGGTCTGGTATTACAATGGCTGAAAGCACAGGGTGGTATTGCGGCTATCGAGCAAATCAATCAGCGTAAAGCAGCTAAATTGTATGCGGCTATTGATCAGTCTGGTTTATACAGTAACCCGGTTGCTGTCGCTGATAGATCACGTATGAATGTGCCTTTTATTTTAGCGGATAATGAACTGGATAAAGCCTTTCTTGCTACGGCAAAAGAGCAGGGATTTTTGTCATTAAAAGGCCATCGTTCGGTAGGTGGTATGCGCGCTAGTATTTATAATGCCATGCCAGAATCAGGCATAGATGCTTTAATTCAATTTATGGCAGAGTTTGAACGTACTCATTAATTACTATAGCTTATTGATATGACTGATGTAATCCCTCTTCCTGAATTAAGAAATCAGATCGATGCAATAGATCAACAAATATTGCAATTGATTAACCAGCGTGCCGTGCTGGCAGAAGAGGTTGCCCGGACCAAGATTGCGGCAGGTGAAGATAGCTGTTTTTATCGTCCGGATCGGGAGGCATTGGTACTGCGGCGGATTAAGGATTTAAACCCCGGGCCGTTAGATGACGATACCGCAGCGCGTTTTTTTCGTGAATTAATGTCCGCCTGCCTGGCGCTGGAAAAGCCTTTGCAAGTTGCTTTTCTGGGACCAGAGGGAACATTTACCCAGCAGGCGGCATTTAAACATTTCGGTCATGCGATTTGTACCGAGCCGGTGACTACGATTGAAGATATTTTTCAGGCGGTTGAATCTAGACGCTGTCAGTTTGGGGTAGTGCCGATTGAAAATTCAACAGAAGGGGTGGTCACTCCCACTCTGGATCGATTTGTGGCGTCGCCGGTACAAATCTGTGGTGAAGTGGCGATCAGGATTGAGCATAATCTTATGTCCAATGTTGCCAGTTTAAGTGACGTGACCGAAGTATACTCGCATAGGCAATCATTGGCTCAATGTCGTCAATGGTTGGAAAAACACCTGCCAGGCGTGCCCAGTATCGAAGTGAATAGTAATGCCGAGGCAGCCAAAATTGCTTCTTCAAAGCAGGGTGCAGCAGCTATCGCGGGAGAGGTGGCGGCTGAAATTTATAATGTGCCCATTCTTGAGCGTGGCATTGAAGATCAGTCGGATAATACCACGCGCTTTGTGATTATCGGTCAATTGACCTCAACTTCAACAGATGAGGATAAAACCTCGTTACTGATTTCCACTAAAAATCACGCAGGTGCCTTGTATGGTATTTTGCAGCCATTTGCCAAACATGGTATCAGTATGACAAAGATCGAATCGCGCCCTTCGCGGCAAGGCTTGTGGGATTATCTGTTCTTTATTGATATAGATGGGCATCAGACTGATAAAGACATTACCACTGCGCTAGAGGAATTAAAATCACGCGTTACGATGATAAAAATTCTAGGTTCATACCCCAAGGCTATTTTATAAGCCTATGTAGAGCGGACTTTAGTCCGCTTAATTAAACGGCTCGCGCTAATTTGATAGATTGATCAACTCCCCTTTATTTACTATGCAACACAGCATTATTCAACTCGCCACCTCTGGTGTGCAAACATTAGTTCCATACCAGCCCGGAAAGCCTATTTCTGAACTGGAGCGCGAGCTGGGTTTAACTAAGATCGTTAAGCTGGCCTCGAATGAAAATCCGTTAGGGCCCAGCGAAAAAGTCAGGCAGGCAATGCAGGCAAGTTTCGCCGATTTATCGCGCTATCCCGATGGCAATGGTTTTGCTTTAAAAGCCGCGTTAGCAGAGAAATGGTTAGTTGATAGCAAGCAAATTACGTTGGGTAATGGTTCGAATGAAATTCTTGAGCTCTTGGCTAGAGCATTTTTAAGCACCGAACATGAAGTGGTTTTTTCGCAGCACGCGTTTGCGGTTTATCCGCTGGTTACTCAAGCGGTGGGTGCGCAAGCTAGAGTTATTCCTGCTGTAGATTACGGGCATGACTTAAAGGCAATGCTGGCGGCGATCACAGAAAAAACGCGGCTGGTGTTTATTGCTAATCCGAATAATCCTACGGGGACTTATTTAACAGAAGGGGCTTTAAGTGAGTTTTTAGCAGCAGTTCCTGAGCATGTGATTGTTGTTCTGGATGAAGCTTATTATGAGTATGTTGCGAAAAGCGATTACCCTAATTCCATTGCCTGGTTAGCCCAGTTTCCTAATCTAGTGATTACACGTACTTTTTCCAAGGCGCATGGTCTGGCGGGTTTGCGAGTAGGCTATGGTTTGTCGAGCCCAGAAATCGCAGATATATTAAACCGGGTGCGCCAGCCATTTAATAACAATTCACTGGCTTTGGCTGCAGCTGCAGTAGCGATAAAAGATAGCGATTATTTAGCCGAGACAATCGCGCTGAATAATGCGGGTATGCAGTTTTTGACGGCAGAGTTTTCCAGTCTGGGCTTGCCCTGGATTGAATCTGTAGGAAACTTTGTTGCAGTGGATTTGCAGCGTGAAGCAAGTAGCATCAATACAGCTTTATTACACAAAGGTGTGATTGTGCGTCCTGTGGCCAACTACGAAATGCCCAATCATTTGCGCATCAGTATCGGTACGGCGGCAGAGAATGAGTTTTTTATCAACGCACTCAAAGCTGTTCTTGCGAATGTTTAATAAGTTATGCATTATAGGTGTCGGGTTGATTGGCGGATCTATCGCGCGTGCTGCCCGGCAAAATAATCTCTGCACTACGATATCAGCCTATGGGCGGGAGGAAGATCTTTCCAATTTGCAGCGGGCTCAGGAATTAAAGGTTATCGATAGTTATAGTCTGGAAATGGCCGAAGCCGTGGCTAATGCCGATTGTGTGATTATTGCCACACCCGTGGGTGCAATGGCGGGTATCTTTAAGCAGCTTGCGCCTTTTTGGTCTGAAAAGGTTTTATATATGGATGCCGGCAGCACCAAAGGAAATGTGGTAACAGCGCTGACGGAAGTATTTACCGCTATGCCGCCAAATTTTGTACCGGCTCACCCGATAGCTGGGGCGGAAAACAGTGGTGTGGATGCTGCTTTGACAGATTTATTTCAGCGCAAACGGGTGATATTAACCCCTTGTGTGCAGACTGATAAGGGATTTGTTCAGCAGGCCGCCAGGTTTTGGCAAGGTTTGGGTAGCACTGTTTCCTATATGCTGGTAGAGCAGCATGATACTGTGCTTGCGGCTACCAGCCATTTGCCACATATTATCGCTTTTGTTTTGGTCGATTTATTAGGCAAAAAAGATGAGCAGGATGAAATCTTTAAATATGCGGCGGGAGGTTTTAAAGACTTTACCCGTATTGCTTCCAGCGATCCGACCATGTGGCAGGATATTTGTCTAGCTAACAAACAACAAATTATTCCATTAATTGAGCAGCTATGCTCTGAGCTGAACAGTGTTAAGAAAATGCTGCAACACAACCAGACTCAGGCACTGTGCGATACTTTTACTTATGCCCGCAATGCGCGGCAGCGTTTTTTAGATCAACACAATAATATGACTCAATCTATTACTTTTACCGTACAAGCTGGCGGACACTTGCAAGGCCAAGTGCGGGTGCCAGGCGATAAATCAATTTCACATCGCTCCATTATGCTAGGGTCGCTTGCTGAGGGTGTAACCCATGTGAGTGGCTTTTTAGAGGGTGATGATGCGCTGGCGACTTTGCGGGCATTTCAGGCGATGGGCGTTAAGATAGAAGGCCCGGAAAAAGGACAGGTTACTATTCATGGTGTCGGTCTGGATGGTTTACAGGCGCCTAAAGAACCTATTTATTTAGGGAATTCAGGGACCTCCATGCGCTTGATCTGTGGGCTGTTAGCAGGGCAAAAATTTGATGCGATTCTGACCGGAGATAAGTCCTTATCAGGTCGCCCGATGCGACGTGTAACGGATCCTTTGGCTAAAATGGGCGCGGTGATTGAAAGTACTGAAAACGGCACTGCACCGTTAACGATTAGAGGGCAGAGCAATTTACAAGGCATCCACTATGATATGCCGATTGCCAGTGCGCAGGTTAAGTCCTGTCTATTGCTTGCCGGTTTATATGCTCAGGGTGAAACATCGGTTACTGAGCCAGCGCCAACGCGTGATCATACTGAACGTATGCTGTCTGGTTTTGCTTATCCTGTTAAGAAGGAGGGTAATCAGGTGACGATTTCGCGTCAGGGGAAATTGAACGCAACCGATATTGATGTACCTAGTGATATTTCATCCGCCGCTTTTTTTCTGGTAGGTGCGTCAATAGCCGAGAATTCTGACTTAACTTTACAGCATGTGGGTATTAATCCAACGCGTACCGGAGTTATCAATATCCTGCAGTTAATGGGCGCCAATATTGAATTACTTAACCAGCGTGCCGTTGGTGGTGAGCCGGTTGCGGATATACGCGTACGCAGTGCGGCGCTTAAAGGCATTGCAATTCCAGAAGAATTTGTTGCGCTGGCTATCGATGAATTTCCGGTGTTATTTGTGGCCGCAGCCTGTGCAGAAGGGACAACTATTTTAACCGGTGCAAAAGAATTACGGGTTAAAGAGAGTGACCGTATTCAGGTCATGGCGGATGGTTTGCAGATACTTGGCGTCGATGCGCAACCTACCGAAGACGGCATGGTGATAAAGGGTGGAACTATAGGAGGAGGCTCGGTTATTTCCCATGGTGATCATCGAATTGCAATGTCGTTTGCTATGGCGGGATTACGGGCAACCAGCACTATCGAGATTCAGGATTGTGAAAATGTAAATACGTCATTTCCAGGCTTTGCTGTCTTAACGAAAAAGCTTGGGCTTAATATAAGCACACAGGAGGGCTAATGAATATCCCTGTTTTAACCATTGATGGTCCTAGTGGTGCCGGAAAAGGTACGGTTAGTCGGGCAGTTGCAAAGAAGTTGGGCTGGCATTATTTAGACAGCGGCTCTATTTACCGCTCGCTGGCAATTTCTGCTCTGGATAAGCAAGTCGATTTATTGGATGAAGCTGCCGTTGCAGAGGTGGCGAAAAATATGCAGCTGGCTTTTGAGTGCGATGATGAACTGGTGGTAAAGCTTGATGGTATCGATATAACTGCTCGATTGCCCACAGAAGAAACCGGAGCGTCTGCGTCAAAAGTAGCGGCATACCCTGCCGTTAGAAAGGTCTTGCTGCAAAAGCAGAAAGACTTTCGCCAGCTCCCCGGTCTGGTTGCTGATGGACGTGATATGGGGACGGTTGTTTTTAGCGATGCTGATTTTAAGGTGTATTTAACGGCGAGCGCAAAAGAAAGAGGCGACAGACGATTTAAACAGTTGAAAGAAAAAGGGATTGATGCTAACCTTGATAAGATTACTCAGGAGATTATGTTGCGTGATCGTCGCGATAGCGAACGAAAAACAGCGCCACTGATGCCGGCTGAAGACGCATTTTATCTGGATTCATCTGATATAAGCATAGCGGAAGTCATTAATCAGGTCATGATTTTAACTGAATAAGTAATACCATTTATTGGTTGTGTGATGACACACAGCTATTTTTTTAACTACTGAGATAGAGACTTGGATTCTACATACAAGTCTGGGACGAAAACAATGAGCGAGAGCTTTGCTGATTTATTTGAAGAAAGTGTAAAACAAACGGAAATGCGTACTGGCGCGATGCTGGTAGGTATAGTCGTTGACATCGATAACGATAAAGTTATTGTCAGTGCGGGATTGAAATCAGAAGGTGTGATTCCAAAATGGCAATTTTTAAACGACGAAGGTGACCTTGAAGTTAGTGTAGGTGATGAAGTTGAGGTTGCATTAGATTTAATCGAAGATGGTCTAGGTGCTACATTACTTTCTCGTGATAAAGCGAAGAAGCATAGAGCTTGGGGTGAACTGGAAGCTGCCTTCGAAGCGGAAGAGACAATTACCGGCCGTATTAATGGTAAGGTTCGCGGTGGTTTTACTGTCGCAGTGGGTGCATTACGCGCTTTCTTGCCAGGTTCATTAGTCGACGTTCGTCCTATCAGAGACACTACTTTCCTTGAAGGTCGTGATCTTGAATTCAAAGTGATTAAAATTGACCAGAAACGCAACAACGTTGTGTTATCTCGTCGTGCTGTCGTTGAAAAAGAATACAGTGCAGAAAGAGATGAATTACTTAAAACACTGGCTGATGGCATAGTTGTTAAAGGTATTGTCAAGAATTTGACAGACTACGGTGCATTCATTGATTTGGGTGGTAT
Organism: Methyloprofundus sp.; assembly: GCA_012960135.1. Lineage (GTDB taxonomy): Bacteria > Pseudomonadota > Gammaproteobacteria > Methylococcales > Methylomonadaceae > Methyloprofundus. The sequence goes on along the minus strand of DUBW01000037.1, from coordinate 14,652 downwards.
CGACGGTCTATTACATATTACCGATATGGCTTGGCGTCGTGTGCGTCACCCATCTGAGTGTGTGGAAATTGGTCAAGAAATCGAAGTTAAGGTACTTAAATTCGACAAAGAAAAAACTCGTGTTTCATTAGGCATGAAGCAAATGGCTGAAGATCCATGGCATGATATTGCTAACCGCTACCCAGCGGGTACGCGTGTGTCAGGTAAAGTAAATAACTTAACTGATTACGGTTGTTTTGTTGAAATCGAAGAAGGTGTAGAAGGTCTGGTACACGTTTCTGAAATGGACTGGACGAATAAAAACGTTAATCCTTCTAAAGTTGTACAGCTAGGCGATCTGGTTGAAATCATGATTCTTGAAATCGACGAAGAAAGACGTCGTATTTCATTAGGTATGAAGCAGTGTCGTACTAATCCTTGGGATGAGTTCGCTGCTACGCATAACAAAGGCGATAAAATTTCCGGTAAAATCAAATCAATTACAGACTTCGGTATCTTTATCGGTCTGGATGGAAATATTGATGGTCTGGTACATATGTCTGATATTTCATGGTCTGATGGGCAGGAAGAATCAATTCGCGAATACCAGAAAGGTGATGAAGTAGAAACCGTTATTTTAGCTGTTGATGCCGAACGCGAGCGTATTTCTCTTGGTATCAAGCAATTACAACAAGACCCTTTCCAGAACTATATTGCCATTAATGAAAAAGGCAGTATGGTTAAAGGGATTGTAAAAGAAGTTGATGCTAAAGGAGCGGTTATTACTCTGGCTGAAAACATCGAAGGCTATCTAAGAGCATCTGAGATTCAGCGTGATCGTGTTGAAGATGCGACTAAGTTGCTGAGTGTAGGTGACGAAGTTGAAGCTAAGTTTATCGGCGTAGATAAGAAAAACAAATCAATTTCTTTATCTATTAAAGCGAAAGATTCTGATGCTGAAGCCTCTGTTATGAAAGAATACTCAGAAGCTGTAGCTGGAACACCGACAATGGGTGACTTGTTCAAGCAATTGGATAAATAGTAACCAGGCGTTAATAAGAAGGGTTTAATTTGCAAAAATTAAACCCTTTTTTATGCGAGATCGTTTTTGCCATAGATAGCTAATAGCGCTAAATCTGCAAGGTAGTTGGACCCAGGATTATGGTTCAGGCTATTGAGTTATATAAATATTTAAAAAAAACATTAGATTTATCCGTAGCTTAAAGTAAAATACAGGAAAATCACAAAATTATAGGATCAACTGTGACTAAATCTGAATTAATCGAACAATTAGCAAAGAAACAACCTCATTTAGCTTTGCAGGATGTAGAGCTTGCTGTGAAATGTATGCTAGAGCAGATGGGTCAATCTTTATCGGCCAATGAAAGAATAGAAGTACGTGGCTTTGGTAGTTTTTCCTTACATCACCGTAAGCCTAGAATGGGACGCAATCCTAAAACAGGGGATGCAGTTTCCTTAACAGAAAAATATGTCCCACATTTTAAGCCGGGCAAAGAGTTGCGTGATCGCGTCGATGAAACTCGTCATACACATGAAATTACTGATTAATATATAAACCATAAGATTTTGTCATGCGGATTATAGTGCCTGTCTTTTTTTCACTGATTGCTTTGGTTGCACTGGTCTTTTCATTACGTAATTTTCAGAACGTAGATATTGACTTTTATTTTATGACCATACACATGCCGTTAGCACTAGCCTTAACTCTGGAGTTATGTGTAGGAATTTTTATCGGTTTTCTAGGCACATTTATGCATGTCATTAAGCTGAAATCGCAGTATAAATTACTCGATAAAAAAACACGTAATACACTGCGGTCAGACCCAGAATAGGGTTACCCTCTTGAGGGGATTATTTACTAGTACTTCATTGGATAATCATTATTCGATGACTAATTCTTTAATTTTTCGAGTTAAAGTATTCCGTCCATATCCTAATAAATTAGCAGCTTCATGGCGGTGCCCGTGGGTATGCTCTAGCGCTGATTTAATCAGAATAGTTTCTGTTAAGGGAATGATTTTCTTGGCGATATTTTGTTGCCCTTGCGCAATGCATTCTTCAATTGCTTTTTTCAGGCTTACTTCCCAATCAGTCTCCGATTCAGGCGTGCCTGAATTTGATACGCTTGCTTTATAATCAGGTAATAATTCGGGAGGTAGATCGGCTAGATGTATTTCACGCCCAGAAGCCATAACGGTAATCCAGCGACAAAAATTCTCTAACTGGCGTACATTTCCAGGCCAGGCTAAAGTACATAGGTAATCGTCTGCCTCAGTTGTTAATATTTTCACTTCACTGTCTAGTTCTTTCGCTGCAGCGGCTAAAAAGAACTGCATTAGCAAAGGAATATCCTGAGTACGTTCATTGAGTGGTGGGATATGGATACGTATAACATTTAGGCGATGAAACAAATCTTCTCTAAATATTCCCTGCTCGACTAAGGCTTCCAGGTTTTGATGGGTCGCAGCAATAATGCGCACGTCGACTCGGGTCGGAGTGTGGGCACCAACCGAATAGAATTCATTGTCGGCCAATACGCGTAATAAGCGTGTTTGTAGTTCGGGCGGCATATCACCTATTTCATCAAGAAATAAAGTACCATTATCTGCCTGCTCAAAACGCCCGGCGCGTCGTGCATTTGCACCAGTAAATGCGCCTTTTTCATGACCAAATAATTCAGATTCCATTAAATCTTTAGGAATCGCTGCCATATTCAAGGCAATAAAGGGTTGCTTTGCTCGTGGGCTGTGGCGGTGTAGGGCTTTAGCAACCAGTTCTTTTCCAGTACCTGATTGGCCATTGATGAGCACGGTAATATGCGAGCGTGCCAGACGGCCTATGGCACGAAAAACTTCTTGCATGGCGGGTGCGGCCCCGATAATTTCAGGGGAATTAAAATCATTATCACTATTAAGATCCGGAGTGCTGTTTGCCTGCTGCTTATTATGTAAGCAAGCGCGCTGCACAACAGTGAGCATGTCTTTAATATCGAAAGGTTTGGGGAGGTACTCAAATGCTCCTCCGTGAAAGGCAGACACAGCACTATCCAGGTCTGATTGTGCGGTCATAATAATGACTGGAAGGGTAGGGTGCGAGACCTGAAGTTTTTTCAGTAATTGCAAGCCATCTATACCAGGCATGCGAATATCAGATAATAGCATATCTGGGGTGTCGTTTTCTAGCGCATTCAATAATTCTTGAGCCGTGGCAAAGCTTCGTGTCACTATGTCATTTTTATTCAGGGCTTTCTCAATTACCCAGCGCATAGACTTGTCATCATCGGTAATCCACACATTGTAGCTATTAGTCATTTGCATTTCCTACGGGTAAATAAATTGAAAAAACGGTATTTTCTGATGTGCTGGTACATTCAATAATACCGTTATATTGGTTAATGATCGATTGCGAAATAGGCAGGCCTAGTCCGGTACCATCACTGCGTCCGGTAATCATCGGATAAAAGATCTGATTCATTAACTCAGGCTTTATACCACTACCGTTGTCGATAATATCAATACGAGCAGCTAATTTGTGCTGTTTTCCAGCAATGGTCATGTTCCTGTGTATTCGGGTGCGTAAAGTAATTTCACCTGTATCAACAATAGCCTGGCTTGCATTGCGGATAATATTTAAAAAGGCCTGGATAAGCTGGTTTTTATCTGCTTTTAGCTTAGGAATACTAGGATCATAATCACGTTTGATTATTATTCTATGACTAAGCTCGGCCTGAACTAGTTGTCGTACCCGTTCCAGGGCTTCGTGTATATTTAAAGCGACAATATTGGGGGGTTTATTAGGACCCAGCATTTTATCCATTAATGTCTGCATGCGGTCTGCTTCTTTGATAATAATCTGGGTGTATTCTTTTAAGTCATTATCTTGTAATTCAAGTTCCAGAAGCTGGGCGGCTCCACGCAGGCCACCTAATGGATTTTTAATTTCATGTGCAAATCCGCGCATCAACATGCGCGAGATATGTTGCTGAGCAATTAATTGCTCTTCTTTTGATATGCGTATATGCCGATCGAGTTGTTGTAATTCAACAAGCACCTCTGGCTCCTCAGGATTATCCACAATTGGAGTTGCGCTAAAGCTGATGGTTATCTTTTTGTGCAGTAAATTCAGCGTATGCTCGTGGTCAAAAAAGCCCTCATTGCGCTCTATGCAGCGCAATAAATCATCTTTAAGTGATCTATCGAAACTTAGTAAATCTTTTGCAGGTCGACCGAGCAAGTGCCTTGCGCTATCTTCAAATAAAACTTCGCCTGCTGTATTGATATAAATAAGCTGCAGGTCTCTATTAAATAAGAGAATAGCTTCATTAATATTATCGAGAATTTTTTTGTACACTTTATGGGCTTGAAAGAAGTGGTTTGTAAGTTAGAAGCAAAGTATAGACCAAGTATTGATACTAAGGAATTTGCCGGACTAGAAAGAGATATTATTTTAACGCACTAATGATGGGCGCAATTAAATAAATATACGCACCCTTTTGACGCGGTGTTTTTTGAGCAAAAAAAAGGGCTAACTAAATAAATAGCAGCCCCTTTTATAAATAGAACGACTACTGCAAGCAGTAGCGATAATATTATTACAAGCTATAGTACATATCAAATTCTACAGGATGAGTACTCATACGTAGACGTTGTACTTCTTCCATTTTTAGATCAATATAACCATCAATAGCATCATCAGTGAATACACCGCCACGCGTCAGGAACTCACGATCTTTATCTAATGCTTTTAGTGCTTCATCAAAAGAGAAAGCCACTTGAGGAATGAGCTTTTCTTCTTCAGGAGGTAAGTCGTATAGATCTTTATCCATTGCATCACCAGGATGGATCTTGTTCTGGATGCCATCAAGGCCAGCCATTAACATTGCAGCGAAGCATAGGTAAGGGTTAGCAGTAGAGTCACCAAAACGTAACTCGATACGACGACCTTTTGGATTGTTTACAAAAGGAATTCGGATAGAAGCCGAACGGTTACGTGCAGAGTAAGCTAGCATAACAGGAGCTTCAAAGCCTGGAACCAGACGCTTGTAACTGTTTGTTGATGCGTTAGCGAAAGCGTTTAGTGCTTTTGCGTGCTTGATGATACCGCCAATATAGAAAAGAGCAGTTTCAGATAGACCACCGTATAAATCACCTGAGAAAATGTTTTGCCCATCTTTTGCTAAAGACTGGTGAACGTGCATACCATTACCGTTATCACCGACTAAAGGCTTAGGCATAAAAGTGGCAGTTTTGCCATACGCGTGTGCAATATTGGCAACCACATATTTAAGTTCCAGAACTTCATCAGCTTTATTAACTAGAGTATTAAATCTAGAGCCAATCTCACATTGACCTGCAGTAGCCACTTCGTGATGGTGAACTTCTGTTGTTTGTCCCATTTCTTCTAAAACTAGACACATTGCAGAACGCATGTCTTGTAGAGAGTCAACTGGAGGTACAGGAAAATAACCGCCTTTTACGCCTGGGCGGTGACCGATGTTACCATCTTCATAGGCTTTTTCAGAGTTCCAGCCGGCTTCTTCTGAATCGACCTTGTAACCACAGCTACCCATGTCGCTATTCCAGCGTACATCATCAAATACAAAGAACTCATTTTCCGGACCAAAAAAAGCAGTGTCAGCTATCCCTGTAGATAGCATATAAGCTTCAGCGCGTCTAGCAATTGAGCGTGGGTCACGTTCGTAACCTTGCATGTCACTTGGTTCAATAATATCGCAACGTAGGATTAATGTATTGTCATCAAAGAAAGGGTCTATTTTGGCTGTAGCCGGGTCTGGCATTAAAATCATGTCAGATTCATTGATGCCTTTCCATCCTGCAACAGAAGAGCCATCAAACATATTGCCTTCTTCAAACGTATCTTCATTGATGCTATGTGCAGGGAAAGTTACGTGTTGCTCTTTACCGCGAGTGTCACAAAAACGAAAATCAACAAATTTGATATCGTTTTCTTGTATTATTTTTAGTACGTTATCTACTGACATTTAAAGTGTCTCCATATAAGAGTTGGTTGAAATAGCTGTTAATACGTTGCGTAACATCGTAAAAAATCATTATACAATATAAAGGAACAAATTACCCTTTTCTTGCAGCTTAAAAAGTATAGTTATGTATCGAGTCAGTTTACATTATAAGATGCTGATTTTTAGATGTATATTTATCAGGAAAATCTAATCGGGATGATTTTATTACGTAACAATAGGCATGTGGGCATGCATAGCGCAAAGGAGTTTGTTATCATTATGCTTAGATCTCTAACGCGTATAAAAAATATGCAACGATTAATGATTGTATTTATCCTGGGTTTTTCTCAGATTCAACAGGAGAGCGGGAATTGAATCAACTTCTATCAGAGCAGCACACCAGGCTGATACGCAAATAGTGGTATTAATACGAGCGTTTGACTTCTAGAGGACGGGGAGGAAATGACCCATCCCCCGCTGAGGACCTGACTACTCTAGAGAGGTCTTTAAACAGGTGGATTACTCTGGAAATTAAAATAGATGAAAAGTTAGTAAGGAAAGACGCACAGTGATAAAAATAATGAACGCAACAGCTGTTTTGATAATTGCATAAATGGGTAAATATTTTATTTTAAAGTCAGTAGATTACAAAAACTCCACCTCTTTAAAGAAAAAATGGTACTGCACTGCTTGTGTTAGTGTGATTACTTTTTTGATGGCGCTACCTGTCCAGGCGGCGATTATAAATGAAACTGTAGAAAATGCACTTTTGTTTGGTGAGCAAGGTAAATATGGTCAAGTTACGTTTGATCTGCGATATCGCTATGAGTATGTTCATATTACTGACGATTCACCGATAAAAACAGCAATTGCCAATACCATGCGCCTGCGCTTTGGTTATCTCACGCCCGAGTTTCATGGACTGCAGGTTTATGCTGAATATGAAGGTAACCTGTCCATGCAGGATGACTATAATAGTTTGCGTAATGGTAAAACCAACTATGAGGTTGTTGCCGATCCGCAAGAGCAAGAATTAAATCAATTCTGGCTTAGTTATAAAGGTATTCCTAATACTTTAATAAAGGGAGGCCGGCAAGTGATCGCTCTAGATAACCAGCGCTTTATTGGTAATGTTGCCTGGCGACAAATGGAGCAAACCTTTGATTCAGTGGTGATTCAAAATAAGTCGATAAAAAACCTGACATTAAATATTATGTATATAGGTCAGGTGCAAACGGTGACGTCTATCGAGCGTCCGATTACCATGCCGGTGTTTAATTTTAGCTATAAATTTGGCCGATTTAGTACCTTGACAGGCTATGGATATTGGTTAGCTGATTATGCTGCTGCTGTTAATTCAACACAAACTTATGGGGTGCGCATGCATGGCACGCCTAAGCTAATACATGATATTCAGTTGCACTATGATGTGGGCTACAGTAATCAATCTGACTATAAAAATAACCCCGGTAACTATGGTTTAGATAGATACAATATTATTTTAGGGGCAAGCTATGTAGGGGTTAGCATCCAGTCTGGAGTGGAGCAACTAGATGGCAACGGAAGCTATGCATTCCAAACACCGCTAGGTACCAAGCACCTATTTCAAGGCTGGGCAGATAAGTTTCTGGTCACACCTGTTAGAGGTGTTCGAGATATTAAGGCAACGATAGATAAAAGTTTTTATGGCGTCAAATTGTTGTTTGCCTACCATAATTTTACGGAATCAAGTGGCAGTGGCAAGTATGGGAATGAGTATGATTTTCTGCTTAGTAAACACTTTGGCAAGCACTATCAAATACTGGCAAAATACGCATATTATGATGCAAGTAATAGCCAGGCAGCGGTCAATGCAGGCGTAGAAAAAAATACCCAGAAAATCTGGGTGCAGGGTAGTGTGACTTTCTAAACGCAAAGAGGGCTTAGGTTTTTTTCTGCAAAAAACCTAAGCCACAAAGCGGAGACGAGATTAAGAAATCGCTTTTTTAATACGTATCAAAGCGGTTTGTAAATTTTCCATACTGGTGGCAATGGAAATTCTGATATGTCCCTGACAACCAAAAGCAGACCCAGGCACTAATGCCACGTCAGCTTTTTCGATAAAGTATTCAGCCAGATCAAGGTCATTATTAATACCCTCTAATCGCGAAATTAACTGTTCAACATTAGGAAAAACATAAAATGTTCCATCGGACTTGATGCACTCAATGCCAGGCAGTTTATTAAGTTCATCAACCACATAATCGTGGCGTTTCTTAAATTCTACCAGCATAGTGTCTATACAGCTTTGATCACCTTTTAAGGCTTCTTCGGCAGCTACCTGAGATATAGAGGTAGGATTAGAAGTGCTCTGTGACTGCACTTTACGCATGCCAGCAATAATTGCTTCAGGACCTGCGGCATAACCAATGCGCCAGCCTGTCATCGAATAAGCTTTAGACACGCCATTGAGGACCATCGTGCGGTTATATAGCTCAGGGCAGGCATTCAGGATATTTACAAAACTGTCCTTTTCCCAAAGTATATGCTCGTACATATCATCGGTTGCAACGATAATGTTCGGGTAGTCTAACAATACGTCTGCCAGTGCTTTGAGTTCAGCTAATGAATAGGCTACGCCGGTCGGGTTAGACGGGCTATTAATAACAAATAAGCGGGTTTTATCGGTAATGGCAGCGCGCAATTGAGCAGGCGTAATCTTAAAGTTTTTCTCCTGAGTGGTTTTGATAATCACTGGGATGCCATCCGCTAACAAGGCAATATCAGGATAGGAAACCCAGTAAGGGGCAGGAATAATAACCTCATCACCTTTATTTAATAGAGCCTGGGCTAAATTATAAAAGCTTTGCTTGCCGCCAGAAGAGACCAGAATTTGCTTAAGCGTATAGTCAAAGCCATTATCTTTTTTAAATTTATCAATGACCGCCTGTTTTAGACTTGGCGTACCATCAACCGCAGTATATTTTGTGAAACCATCGTTAATTGCTGTTATCGCAGCGGCTTTAATATGCTGAGGGGTATCAAAGTCAGGCTCGCCAGCACCCAGGCCAATAATGTCTTTACCGGCTGCGCGCATTTCTGCTGCCCGTGCAGTAATTGCCAGAGTGGGTGATGGTTTAACCGCGCTAAGTCGGTCTGAAAGTTTGATACTCATTTAGCTCCCTCGAATCAAATGATGGTTAAGAAAAATGTGAATTATACCCTATGAACAATCCTTGCGAACTTATAATCCTAGAATCCGCAATTGACCGCTATAAAGCACTATAAATGGCTGAGTATTAAATTTTATGATCGTAAATACATGCCACTTGTTGGATAAGGATATTCCGCTTCACAGTTTTGTGAATAAATCTGAATACGGAATACTGCGTGACAACTCTTGCCAAGGGTGATGGCCATTGGCAAGAATGGTGCCTTATTTTTCGCACTCAGATTTTCCACAAAATCCGTGCTCAACTGCGGTTTCTAAGATATTCGGAATTCCCTATGATCAAGGTGTTTGAAGACATTTATTATTTAAAAGAAATACCTAGCCCACCTAACCCGCAGTAGCCATCAGGATTTTTAGCCAAGTATTGCTGATGCTCATTTTCCGCATAATAAAACACCGGCGCGGCTATAATTTCCGTACTAATCAAGTCACAACCAGCATTAGTAAGTTGTTGCTGATAATGTTGTTTTGATTTGAGAGCAGTATCAAGTTGCTCTGCACTGGTCGCGTATATGGCTGAGCGATACTGAGTGCCAATATCATTGCCCTGGCGCATCCCTTGCGTTGGATTATGTGCTTGCCAGAAAAGCAGCAGTAAATCCTGATAACGGATAGTGACAGGGTCGAACATCACTTTGACCACTTCGGTGTGTCCGGTTAAGCCCGAACAAAGTTCTTTATAAGTCGGGTTAAGCGTGATTCCTCCTGCATAACCGACAGCAGTACTGAAGACCCCTTTTTGTTGCCAAAAAAACCGTTCCGCGCCCCAGAAGCAGCCCATCGCGAAGATAGCTACCTGGATATTTCCCGGGAAAGGCGGAGCAATAGGATGAGCAGATACAAAGTGTTTCCCCGGGGTGCAGATAGCTGTTTCACGGCCGGGTAATGCTTCGGCAGTGGTAGGTAGCAATGATTTTCTTAGCGGGGAAAGCATGATGTGAGTCCTTAAAGTTTAAGGTGAAGTTTTGAAAGTTTTTTATTAATGGCTAAAGAAGTTCCTGATGTGCTTGAAGGAGTTCTATAGGGACGAGTGCTAACGGGGTATTATGAGCATTGTAGTGGCCTAATAATCCTGTAGTACTTTATAGCCTTATAATACTCACAAATGATTAGGGCGATCACCCTAGAATAGCGGTATCAAACGTAAGCAAGTTGTTTTCCCTGCACCGTTAGTTCCACTAGAGTTGATATGGCCGTCTAAATCCAGTAACACCGTTTTTCCTGCCTAAAAGCGATCTATTAAAATTATTTTTTTCAGCTGATAAGTGAGGCATATTTTTCCTTACAATTTAAAGTTTGTGGATGATTAAATCATTTTAACCATCCTTATTTCAAGATTAACTCAGTAGAAACATCTCAAGCGCCGCTGATTGAAATTTGTGGAAAAGCGTGTAGTAGGTATTTTGGGATATTTCATCAGCTTGCTTAAGGCACCTAGAAACAAATAGTGGGCGATGATTGATTTCCAGGAGCCTAAGTTTTTTCTGGTTTTAAACGATTAACAAAACTCTGCAGAACTAGGGCACATAAGATCAGCCCTGCACCCATGGCAATTTCCAGAGTCAGCGCTTCCTGATTCAAATAATGGCCTAACATTAACGCTAATACAGGCGATATTAAGGTAATTAGCGCAACGCTCGTTGCCGGAAGATGTGTCAGAATATAATAATACAGTGCAAAACCAATGGGTGTCGCAATGAGTCCTAAATATAAAATAGAAAAGGCGCTATTAGTAGGCAGAGTATCAGGTAATTGGCCATCCATAAACCACCAGCTGGCTAGATAAAAGGGCAGGGCAAATAACATCCCGCCAGTGACTTGAGTAATCGCAGGTAATTTCGCATGAATGCGCTTTACCCAGACGGCACTAAACGATTGTAAAAAAGTGGCCAGTAATACGCCGAGCACACCCATGGCAGTACTGTAGCTTATATGCAAGGCAGAGTGAAACATGATGCTGAGCCCCGCAATACCTAAAATATATGCCAGTAATTTATTCCAGGATAAGCTATTCTCTCCTAGCCAGATTGCCGAGAGTACAGCGGTTATAAAAGGTGTTAACCCGAAAATAACAGAAATCCAGCCAGAGGGAATAAATTGAGCTGACCAGTAAACAGCCATCATAGCCCCATAGATTTGTATCGCGATGGCAAAATAAGTTTGCTTGGCAAGGCTATGCCAGATGAGGCGCTGACGCATTAAAACCAGCATAAATAGTAGGCAGATTAAACCTATGCACATGCGTGCAGTGACTCCAAAAATAAAGCTGGAGCCGTCCGCACTCCACTTAATTGCCAAAGGCGTTGTTGCCCACAGCAATACAATAAAGACAAAGGACAGTGCGATTTTCATTATCCTAGAAAACGCAAGTGAGTACAGGTTGTGTACTCAGGTGTATGCACAAAACTGTGGAGCGATGTATATTTACCTGATAACTGGTAAGTATTTGTATTCATATTCATATTCATAGTGATTAATAGTTAGTCACTGCTAATGTTTTATAGCCGTCAACTGCTTTTTTAGGATTATAAGTAACCAGTGGCTTGCAGCAGGATTAAGCCCAGAGTGATAACTGGGATGCTACTGGCGGTCGAAAGCGCAATAATTTCAGCGGCAATGGTACCGTGCATCGTCATTTTTTTAGCCATAATATAGCTGGAAACTGCCGTGGGCGATGACAGCATCAGATAAATCAGACCTAATTCCTTATCTCTAAAGCCCAGATAAATTGCCAGCGCAGTACCCAGCAATGGCAGCAATAGTAATTTGCATAATGTTGCCCAGATCACATCTTTAGAATGGCTCTGAAAATTTTCCCAGTACAAACTACCGCCTATGCAAATTAAGGCAAGTGGTAGTGTCATTTGTGCCAGATATTGCCCAGACTGGTTGATGAATGTGGGTATAGACACGTGCAGTCCGGAAAAAACCAGACCTAAAAAAACAGCAATGATAATAGGATTAGTCAGGATTGATTTATGTGGTTTCTGTCCTTTAGGGCTTAAAATTATTATAGATAACGGATTATCTATAATCGCAATAAGCGCCATATACAGGCTGGCGACTGCCAGCATTTCTGTCCCGTAAGCATTGAATACCAGGGCAATCCCGATAATCCCCAGGTTTCCCCGAAAAGCCCCCTGAATAAAAACACCGCGTTTATCAGTTTCGATTAACACCAGGCTAACTAACCAGAATAACAAAGCACTGCCTAGAGTAATAAAAGCACCAAATAGAAAAAGCGGAATATTGCTAGCATGAGATAGCGGCGTGCCAGCAATACTGAAAAACAGCAAACAAGGCAAGGTGACATTAAACACAAAGCTATTGGCGATATTGATAAAGTGCTGGTCAATAAACCCCGTGCGCCGGAAGCTAATACCTAATATAAGTAATACTAGAATCGGTGTTGTGACATTTAAGGCAAAGGTAAACTGTTCTAACATTGTTGATAATTTGTTCTAGCGTAGTACCTATTTTGCAGGGCAGGAATAAAGGTTGGAAATTATATTTTAAATGAGTCACTTAAAATAGACTATCTATAAAAGGAAAATAGCGGCTGTATTAGCTGAGGTAGTGACACCTTATTTGCTACCAAGTATCAATACGTGTGTTAGCATATACTTCATATAGGCGATGGGTTTTTACATTTTTAATAGTGAGACCAGAACAATGTTCTTAATCTCAAATTTATCAAGCAGTTTAGCATCGGCTTCCCGTTTTTTACTATTTTACAACAGTGGGATACGCTAATAATGAAGATCATTACAATCCATTGTGGACGCACTATCAATAAATTAAGAATGAATCTATCTGAAATAGAAATAAAGACTAAAATGCGATAATGAAAAATCTAACCCCTTTGTGTTGACTGAATTTCAATCGAGTACGCCCCTTTTGATGCCGATTTTCCTCTGGATAAACCATGTGTAAAATAAATCCACGCGTAGATTTCGCCTTTAAAAAACTCTTTGGCAGCGAAGAAAACAAAGACCTGCTGATCTCTTTAATTAACGCAATCATCTCCGACGAAGAACAAATAGTAGAAGTTGAATTAAAAAACCCTTACAACCTTGCCGATTACCGTGCAGGTAAAATGTCGATATTAGACATTAAAGCGAAAAGCGAACAAGGACGGTGGTTTAATGTTGAAATGCAAATCAGCGAAGATTACAACTTTGACAAACGTGCCATCTACTACTGGGCTAAACTGGTTACCGAACAGCTCAGTGAAGGCATGATGTTTAAAGAGTTAAAAAAGACCATCAGCATTAACATCATGGACTTTAACTTTATTCCTGATATCGAAGAAATGCACAACTGCTATAAAATCATCAATACAGCCACGGGTAAAGATGATAAATTGCACGATATTTTTGAATTACATTATGTAGAACTTAGAAAGTTCAAAAAATCCTATCAAGAAATCGATAGCGCACTAGACCGGTGGAGTAGTTTTTTAACCAAAGCGGATAAGTTAAATAAAGACAGCATTCCGGCAGAACTTAAAATAGATAAAAACATTGTTAAAGCGATAAGTGCGGTAGATCGCATGTTTGATGAAGAAGAACGCATCGTCTACGAAACCCGGATGCAATCTTTAGCCG